>CAZDHB010000151.1:0-1530 GCA_964505255.1 uncultured Porphyrobacter sp. | reverse complement strand
CGCTGCATTGCTGCATCACATCGCTCGCCCGTGCGATTGGATTGGTGAGGTAGAAGTCTTTGATCGGATAGGCGTCGATAACGCCCTCTGCCTTGGCCTTGGGGTTTGCCTTGGGAAGCGCGCCATAACCAGCCAGCCCTTCCTCACCCAAAGCGGGTACTTCAGCGATCATCGCCGATTGCAATTGCGCAAAACTGTCAAAGCCTAATTCAACGCCCAGCGCGTCGGCGAGCGCCCTGAGGATCGTCCAATCCTCCCGCGCATCACCCGGTGCAAAAACCGCTTTTTCCGCGAATTGCACGCGTCCTTCAGTATTCACGTAAGTGCCTTGCTTCTCGGCGTAAGAGGCCGCTGGCAGAATGATATCCGCCGCATGCGCGCCCTTGTCCCCGTGATGGCCGATATAGACCTTCAGGCTGTCGGCAAATGGTTCAAAGTCCATTTCATCCGCGCCGAGCGCCAAGAGCACCTTGGGTTTACCCTTAGCGAGCGCTTTCATCCCCGATTTCTGCGCAAAGCCCAGCATCAAACCGCCCATGCGCGCCGCTGAAAAATGCAGCACATTAAAGCCGTTCCACAGGCTGCCGTCGTCAAGTTTGCGTTCGAGTTTGAACTTTTCCGCCAGCTTAAGCCCCATATCGAGCGCGCCCTTGGCCAAGGCAGCGCCGCCCATAATCACCGCAGGGCGCTTAGCCGCCTTCATCGCATCGCCCAAAGCCTTGGGCCCGCGGTTCAGCACGCTCAAATCCTCGCCGAGGAAGGTCGCCGGATAGGTCGTTTCCCATTCAGGTCCAACCACAAACACCTTTGCGCCGCGCGTCGCTGCTTTGCGGATGCGCGCATTCACCAGAGCGCCTTCCCAGCGAACGTGACTGCCGACGATCAAAATGCAATCGGCTGTTTCAATGCCAGCAAACCCGCTGTTGAAATTGACCGCCGCAAGGCTGGACACGTCATAATCCATGCCCGTCTGCCGGCTTTCGATCAGTTTCGACCCGCAAGCCTTCAGCAGTGATTTCGCCGCAAACATGGTCTCGCAATCAAGCATATCGCCCGCCACTGCGGCAACCGATTTTGTGTTGCCTTTCAGATGTTTGGCAATCGCTTTGAAGGCCTCTTCCCAGCTCGCTGGTTTCAGACCGCCTTTTTTGCGCATGAAGACCTTATCAAGGCGGCGCTTGGTCAAGCCGTCCACTTGATAGCGCGCCTTGTCCGAAATCCATTCCTCATTCACATCATAATTGATGCGGGGCAGCGCGCGCATCACTTCGCGCCCACGGCTGTCGAGACGGATATTCGCACCCACTGCATCAGAAACATCAATGCTGAGCGTCTTTTTCAGCTCCCAAGGACGCGCCTCAAAAGCATAGGGACGCGATGTGAGCGCGCCCACCGGGCACAGGTCAATCACATTGGCAGAGAGTTCGTGCGCAGCAGCCTGTTCCAGATAGGTCGTGATCTGCATATCCTCGCCGCGATAAAGCGCGCCAATTTCATCCACGCCCGCAATCTCTTCGGAGAAGCGCACAC
>CAZDHB010000150.1:321-1607 GCA_964505255.1 uncultured Porphyrobacter sp. | reverse complement strand
AGCCCGGTGTGCGCTAACATCTGGGCGATAAATACGGCCTCAAGATCTCTGGCGGTTTTTCGAAATTCCGCATCATCGATCGGCGCGGCGTTCTCGCGGCCTACCGCGTTTGCACTCTTTAAAGAGTTGGCATTCTGCGCTGCAGAAATCTCCGCAAGATTAATCATAGTCTACTACTTTAGATTACGTCTTTAAGACTCGAGTCATGTTTCTGTGTTAGCTGGATGTTACACATATGTGTTCCAATTTGATTAATAGAGAGTAAGAACTCGATGGACATCTTATCCTTCCAGGTTGCCGAGTGGCCGCTTGGCGCACAAAGGTCGAACCCGATTGAAAATAGTGATCGGGATGATTTCTCCGACAACAATCAAGATTTCGCGAAAGTATTTCAATCCCGCGAAGACGGGGCTGAGACCACTAGCGATGCGCCCACATCTGATCGCAATGACGAAACAGATAGGGGCCCGGACCCCGAAGCCTTTTCACTCGAAGACAATGATGACCGCATCCTCGTTGCTGCTGATGTCGTGTTTCCGGTTGACGGAGAGACAATCAAGCAAACCTCTGAAGACATTGTGATTTTTAGCCCAACGGACCCGAACCTGAACTTTCAGGACACGGAAAATCATATTGATCTGACAGAAGTAGAATTATTACCGAACGACTTGGATACGAGTCTGATTCAGACCGGAGAAGCGGACCCAAACATCCGGCTTGAGAACGCACCAACTATTACGAACACCATGAACCCAACCGAGCTTGCTCTATCTGAGGAGCGCGATCTTGTTCCAGAAAATATTGAAGAGCTTGGAGAGATAGACATTCCTCTGCCGAAGACAGATAATCTCATTAAACAGGCGACCAATCTGTTCCCGGAACAGGAGTTAACACTCATTCAGAAACCTGAACTTACGGCACAACCCGTGACCATTGATTTGGCTCAAATGACCCTTTCAACCAACTACGTGGCGACAAACCCAACTAACGTTACCACCGTAACACAAGCAGCCCAGACCCAAGCCCTTCCGGTTATCACCCAACAAAAACTTGTTGATGTTATTGTAAACCGGGCTAGCGAGCGGCAACCTCTCACCATTAGGCTTGACCCACCGGAACTGGGGCGCGTTCTTATCGATTTCCAGTTTGATCAAACCCAACAGGTCAAGGCCGTTATTCGCCCTGAATTTGCAGACACAGGACAACTTCTTAAGCAACAGTCAGAATGGCTGACGCAAGCACTGATGGATCAATACGGTTTTGATCCAGACTTTTATAACGGGACA
>CAZDHB010000150.1:0-311 GCA_964505255.1 uncultured Porphyrobacter sp. | reverse complement strand
GGTTCTCAGAGATTAGCTTGGAGTTTGCCGATGCAGATGACGGCACCTCTTTTGATTTCGACGAAGACACAGCGCAATCCGTTTATTCAGTCGATGCCCCTGACGGTGATCCCCAAGGCGGCGTTCAACTAGCAGGGCGCGCTATTGCGCCGGGGTCGTTTTTACTCGGCGGCCAAGCTGAAAACCTAAATCTGTTTTTGTAGGAGACGAACATGAGCATCGAAAGTTTGACCGGACTTGCAGGCATTACAAATTCACCGATCACACAGGGGAAGACCACAAGCGTTGACCCCCTAGAACAAGCTAAAGAC
>CAZDHB010000149.1:0-1697 GCA_964505255.1 uncultured Porphyrobacter sp. | reverse complement strand
AACGATCATATTGCTATCCTTAGGTGAGCCATTTTCTTAAGCTCTAAGCTAACAGCTGCAGCCAGAATGACCAGTCCGGTTTCACATGGACCTCAGCCCAATGCAAACACCCAATTGCCGAGCAAGCGGCCGGGAATAAGCGTGAATGCGCCTGCAACGCAAAGACCAAGGTAGAGGCCCTGCATCGCTTGCCGGTGTGCATTCACATCGCCGCGCCGAATTGCCAAAACACCAAGCGGTACAGAAATCAGCGTCCAAATTGTGAAGAGATGGATGAAGCTGAAACCGCTGCCCAAAATGCCCCCTCCCGGTGATCGGATAAAGACGCTGGCGAGAGCCGCGGTGACCATCAATCCTACCCAAATCCGGCCCATGATCTTATGCAGGCGATCACCTTTACGCCGGATAAGCACAACCGGACCGAGCAAAAGCGCCGGCAAGGCAGTCGCCAAATGAAGCGCAATGGGCCAGCTGGCAAATCCTGATTGTCCGGGATCGCTCATGGCATCGCTAGAGGCGAAGCCGCCAAAAGCTATCGACAAAACCATCAGCGCGAAAGTGATCAGGATCGTTCCAAGAGCCCAAAGGGCGATTGCAAGGCGTCCCATTCGGCGCGGTCTGACCGCTTTTTTGGCTTGCTGCGAAGCGTTCCGCTCTTCTAGGTTTTCCACGATGTTTGCCTCTGTTTTGGCTCCATGATTTGGCCCCTGATTTGGTGTAGACATGGCGCTAAACTTGGCCTTAAAGCTGTGCCGAACAAGCGGTAATACGCGAGGTGGAAATGCAATTCGCGAATGACACAGGAATGTCCCGTTCGCCGGTTCACGCAGCGCCCGCGCGCGCGCCTCACCATGCCTGATGCTTCACCGCCCCGCGCACCCGGCAACCCGCTTGCCGAATTGGCAATCCTTGCGATTGTCGGAATTGCGCTTGGCCTAGCCGGCGTTTTTGGCACCGGAGACATGCCACTTGTCTTGCGCATGGTTTATTGGGTGAGCGGTTTTTGGGCCGCCTGGCTCGCGCTTCGGCTCTTATTGTTCCTCACACGGCCCGCGGCACAACTTTTGCAATTGCCGCCGAGCACCAGCTATCTCCTCGCCGTTCCCTTGTTGGCTTTGTTGATTGTCATTGGCATCGCTTTGTCTCGCGGCGATCTTTGGGCGGCATCGCCGATCCTTTTTGCGCAAATAGCCGGACTTAGCATCGCAATATACGCGCTCTTCTGGTGGCTCTATCAACGGCAAAGCCCGGCCAGCGGCGACCCGAAAAAGGCGTCGGAAGATGGTTTGGCAAGCGGCCATCCTGCTGGGATTGCGACAAGCGCGCTGCATGACCGGCTGCCGCCCGGCTTTGGGCCAATTTGGGCCCTCACCTCAGCCGACCATTATGTGACTGTGATCGGGGAGGGGAGAAGCGAGCTCATCCTGATGAGCCTGCAGGCCGCGATTGAAGAGGCAGGCGCTGACAAGGGAACTCGGCTTCATCGCAGTTGGTGGGCGGCCAACCAAGCGGTCAGCCATGTCCGCCGCGAAGGACGCAAAGCCGTGGCAATCCTGAAGGACGGGCAAGCCCTGCCTATTAGCCGCAGTCACTTGGCCCGAGTAGAAGCGGCATTCCGCGAACGGCATTAGCGTTTCAGCACTGAGCGGAAAATCCTGCCCTGAAATGGCCTAGCGCATCGCCATTTTGGCCGCTTG
>CAZDHB010000148.1:0-1699 GCA_964505255.1 uncultured Porphyrobacter sp. | reverse complement strand
CGATCACGGCGTGCATGCCATTGTCGCGGAAAAACTCGCCCATCGCGCAGCCGGTGTAAGGCGCAAGATATTGCAGCGGAGCAGGCTCTGACGCGGTCGCGGCGATCACAATGGAATATTCCATCGCGCCGTTTTCCTCGAGCTGACGCACGATCTGCGCAACGGTCGAGCGTTTTTGGCCAACCGCCACGTAAACGCAGTAAAGGCGCTTGCCCTCGTCCTTGCTCTTATTGGCGGTCTTTTGGTTGATGAAGGTGTCAATCGCGACGGCGGTTTTGCCGGTCTGACGGTCACCAATGATCAGCTCGCGTTGTCCGCGGCCAACAGGCACCAGCGCATCAATCGCTTTCAAACCCGATTGCACAGGCTCAGAGACCGATTCGCGCGGGATAATGCCCGGGGCTTTCACTTCGACCCGCGCGCGTTTCACGTCTTTGATCGGGCCTTTGCCATCGATCGGATTACCCAGCGCATCCACAACGCGGCCAAGCAGGCCTTTGCCAACTGGCACGTCAACAATGGTTCCGGTCCGCTTAACGCTGTCGCCCTCTTTAATCTCGGCATCGGAGCCAAAAATCACGGCGCCGACATTGTCCGCCTCAAGGTTCAAGGCCATGCCTTGCACGCCATTGGCAAATTCGACCATCTCACCGGCCTGAACCTGGTCAAGGCCGTGGATCCGGGCAATACCGTCACCCACCGAAAGCACGGAGCCGACTTCGCTGACTTCTGCGTCAGTTCCGAAATTGGCGATCTGGTCCTTAATGACCTTGGAGATTTCTGCTGCGCGGATTTCCATGTTCTTTAGTCCTTTGGCCCGTTCATTTTATAAGGCCGGTTTGGGTCTGGCAGTTAGGTTCAGGCCTTCATGGCCTGTGAAAGTGAATTCAAACGTGTGCGGATCGAACCATCGATCCGCTGCGATCCGATCGTAATGACCAGACCGCCTAAAATTTCCGGATCAACCTCGGTCTCCAATTTGACCGTCCGGCCTTCGCGCGCGGTCAGTTTTTTGGTGATCGTGGTCTGTTGTTCTTTGGTCAGCTTGTGCGCGCTGGTCACGCGGGCGGTGACCTCGCCGCGCTGCGCTGCGGCAATCATGCGGAAGGCAGCGATGGTTTTGCCAAGCTCGCTCACCCGGCGATTGCTGGCCATCACACCGAGAAAATCCTGAGTGAGCTTATCAAGGCCGAGCACACCGCCAACGCTGTCCAAGGCTTTCGCCGCCTCGGCCCGCGATACTTTCGGATTGGTCGTTAGAAGAACCAGCTCTTGCGATTCGCTCAGCGCTGCTGAGAGCTTCTCTAGGTCTGCTTCAACAGCAGTGACCTTGCCTTGCTCTGATGCGAGGTCGAACAATGCCGAAGCATAACGACCTGACAGGCTGGCCTGAATACCGGCGGAAATATCCACGCGCTGATTTTCCTCTTTGAGAAGCTGAAAACAATTGCAATCGCTCTGGGCCAATTGGGAAGCGGAGCGATGCGCGGCATGCTCTTTTTGCCCTCTTACCAAAGCAGCGCGCGCCTAGCACCGCGCTTTTGCCTTTGCAACCTGACTCCGCGACAATCAAACAGCTTAACCGCTTAGCACTTGCATTTGCCGCCCTAGCAGCGTTACCAATAGCGCAATTCGGGAGAGAAAAAATGCAACTCACACCTATGGCGCCGCAATGCGGTGTAGAAGTTTCTGGCGTCCA
>CAZDHB010000147.1:0-1840 GCA_964505255.1 uncultured Porphyrobacter sp. | reverse complement strand
CGCTCGACCTGTTCGGGCGGCATGCAATCATACAGCGCATCGTAAATCGGGCGCAGATAGGGATCGACCTTATCCTTCATATCGCCAGGCAAAAATCCGAGCTTCTCGCCCGCTTCGACCGCAGGGCGCGACAAAATGAGGCGCTGCACGCTGCCGGTGATGAGCTGGCTGACGGCTTGGGCAACCGCCAAATAGGTCTTGCCCGTCCCGGCAGGCCCCAAAGCAAAAATCAGATCATCGCTGGCCAATTGTTGCATATATGCGCCCTGATTGGCCGAGCGCGGCACGATGGTCTTGCGCCTTGTTCGGATCATGATGGGCGGTGTTTTGCCGCTGGCCTTGGTGCCAGCGCCTGCTGCTTCCTCGTCCGCTGCTTCCTCGCCCGCTGTTTCCTTGTTCAGGGGCGAAGGCCCATTCGACATGGCAATCAGCCCGTCTATCGCGCCTGCATCGAGGTCTTGCCCAATACCCAGACGGTCATACATCGCTCTCAGCACTTCGCGGGCCCGCGCGACATCGTCTTCGCTGCCTTCGATTTGCAGCTTGTCGCCGCGCGCCGCAATGAACACCCCCAGCCGGTTCTCAATCTGGACAAGATTGGCGTCGAACTGGCCAAACAAGGCGCCCAATAGCGAGGAATCGTCAAATTCCATCGAGGTCGACACGCGGTCCGTATCTGTCTTGGGGCGCTGAGCGGTCATTGGGTTGCTGTCTCGCACAGCTTTGCACGCAAAGAATTGGGGCCGCCTTCGACAAGCTTCACCTGAACCAGATCGCCAATTTGCGCCTGATGACCATCGGCATCTTCGAACCAAACGCTTTGCAACCAAGGAGATTTGCCAAGCCATTGGCCCTCAAACTTGCCCTTGCGCTCCACCAAAACCTCGCAAACCTTGCCAACGCTGGCCTCGTTGAAGGCCATTTGGTCGCGGTTCAGCGCGGCTTGCAACCGTTGAAGCCGCTCATCCATCACTTCAGGCGCAACTTGATCCTCCATGATCGCTGCCGGAGTTCCCGGACGCGGCGAGTATTTGAAGCTATAGGCCTGCGCATAACCGACCTCGCCGACAATCTTTAGCGTGTCTTCAAACTCGGCCTCGGTCTCACCAGGAAAACCGACGATGAAATCGCCAGACAATGCGAGATCGGGCCGCGCCGCGCGAAACCGTTCGAGGAGCCTGAGATAGCTGTCCGCACTATGGCTGCGGTTCATCGCTTTCAGAACGCGGTCATTGCCCGATTGGACCGGCAAATGCAGATAGGGCATCAATTTATCGACTTCACCGTGCGCCGCAATCAGATCATCATCCATATCGGCCGGATGCGAGGTGGTATAACGAATGCGCGCCAGATCATTAATCTTGGCCAGAGCGCGGATCAGCCCGGCAAGGCCGATTTTCGCGCCAACCTCATCTTCACCAGACCATGCGGACACATTCTGGCCCAGCAGAGTGATCTCTTTCGCCCCGCCATCAATCAGCCGCTGTGCCTCTGTCATCAAATCGGCAAACGGGCGGGAGATTTCCGCCCCGCGCGTATAAGGCACCACGCAATAGGTGCAGAATTTATCGCACCCCTCCGCGATAGTTAGAAACGCTGATGGAGGCGCTTTGCGTCGTTTCGGCAGCGCGCCAAATTTTGCAATCGCAGGCATGTCGGTGTCGGTCGAACGCTCGCCCTTAACCGCCTTGTCCAGCATATCGGGAAGCCGGTGATAAGCCTGCGGTCCGACGACCATGGACACCGCTGGTGCGCGCGCCATGATCTCTTCACCCTCTGCCTGAGCAACACCGCCGGACACCGCGCTCATCGGGGCTTTTTGATGGGGTTTGCCTTTGGT
>CAZDHB010000146.1:0-1847 GCA_964505255.1 uncultured Porphyrobacter sp. | reverse complement strand
ATCAGAGGCTCGCGCGCGGCGACCCCTTCGATACGGGCGAAGCGTCCCTCGCTAATCCCGCTGCGCATGAGCGCTTGGCGGGTTGCCTCTGCCCGGCCAGAGGAGAGCGACCAATTGTTGGCGCGCACGCCGGGCCGCCACGGCAGTGCATCTGTGTGTCCGCGTACCACCAGCGGCTTTGCTGTGCCGGACACGGCATCTGCGACAATGCTGACGATTTGTTCCGCCTCGGGCACCAGAACTGTTGTGCCAAGCGCGAACATCGAGAAATCAGCATCGTCGACCAGATCGATCCGCACGCCTTGCGGGCTGCGCACCACGCGCACTTGCTCAACCAATTTGGCGAGCGCGGCTTTGGCTTTGAGTTTCGCCTCGATCTTCTCTTTCAGCTCTTGCCGGGTTTGTTCTGCCTGCTCTGCGGCGCGCTGCTGTGCTGGGCCCATCTCGCCGATATCTGGCCCGCCGCGCGCGCCTTTGGGAACGGTGATTGCATTGTTTCCGGTTTGGCCCTGACGATTGGGATAGTTGTCGACTTCTGTGATTGAGGAACCGCCCAGCATACCATCCGCCCCGGCGCTGTTTTCGCGGTAACTGATGAGCGTCGGGGTGAAGTAATCCGCCAGTCCCTTGCGCTGATCCTCGGTGGTTGCACCCAGCAGCCACAACAGCAAAAAGAACGCCATCATGGCGGTCACGAAATCGGCATAAGCGACTTTCCAAGCGCCGCCGTGATGGCCGCCTTCCTCAATCGTGATTTTCTTGACGATGATCGGCGCCAGACCTTCTGGCGCGGCAGGCGCTTGCCCGCTCGCATCTTGCGCTGCGCCGCCCTGAGGTTCGGCCGGCGTTTCGGCTGGCGTTTCGTCCTGTTTGGCGCCGTCGCCATCATCAATCAGCGTTTCCCCGCTCACCTATTTGCCTCGCATCATATCAAGCAGCTCGGTGAGCTTAGGGCGATGTGCGGGCGGCAAACCCGACCTTGCGGCTTCCAAAACCAGTGGCTGCGGATAGCCGTGCAAGGAGGCGACGATGACCTGTTTGATAGAATAATAGATCTGTTTGTCATGCGTGTTGACCTGTTTGAGGCGTGAGGTCATCGGTCCAACGAAGCCATAGGCGAGCAAGACCCCCAAAAAGGTGCCGACCAATGCGCCGCCGATCATGCCGCCCAAAACGCTTGGCGGCTCATCAATTGAACCCATGGTTTTGATAATCCCCAAAACCGCCGCCACAATCCCGAGCGCTGGCAAGCCATCAGCAAGGGTCTGCATCGCATGTTCAGGCTCTTCCAATTCATGCAATTGGCTCTTGATCGCATTATCGATCACATCTTCGATCGCGTGCGTCTCCAGCGTGCCGGATGAGACCACCAGCAAGGTCAGCGCGTCACAAATCAAACCGCACACCACAGGATCGCTTTGGAGAACGGGATATTCAGCGAAGATGGCCGAATTCTCTGGCTCGGTCACATGGCTTTCGAGAGCAACGGCGCCATCGCTGCGCATGATTTTCATCAGCTTGCTGGTCAGCGCGATGGCGTCAATATGGTCTTCATCGCTGTATTTCGGGCCTTTGAAGACCTTGGCAAAACCGCCGCCGATCAGTTTGATTTCATGCATCGAGTTGGCGATGACCGTCCCGCCAACAGCCGCGCCGCCGATCATAATCATCTCGAACGGCAAGGCTTTGAGGATCGGCATCATCGATCCCCCGGCCAGCATAAAGCCGCCAAAAACCATCACCAGCAGGATTACAATTCCAATCGCGGCAAACATTGTATTTCAGTCCTTCTGGCAGATGATTAAGCGGTTGAGGGCGGGGCATCACCGCGTGACTTGGTTATTGGG
>CAZDHB010000145.1:0-1937 GCA_964505255.1 uncultured Porphyrobacter sp. | reverse complement strand
GCCTCGCTGTCGGCCGCACGCTTGTGGCGATCATCGAAAACTATCAGCAGGCCGATGGCAGCGTCCTCGTGCCAGAAGTGCTCGCCCCTTACATGGGCGGTGTGACCCGTTTGGAGCCTTCTGCTTAATGCGTATTCTGGTCACGAATGATGACGGGATCAATGCCCCCGGCCTTGCGGTTCTGGAGGATATCGCCGCTGAGCTATCCGAGGATGTGTGGGTTTGCGCGCCCGCAGAAGAGCAATCAGGCGCGGGTCATTCGCTGACGCTCAACCGGCCGGTTAGGCTGCATCAGCACGGGCCAAAACGCTATTCGGTGAGCGGTACACCCACCGACAGCGTGATGATGGCGCTGCGCAAGATCATGCCAGATCAGAAGCCTGATCTGATCCTCTCAGGCGTCAATCGCGGGGCCAATTTGGGTGATGACATTACCTATTCGGGCACGGTTTCTGCCGCCATCGAAGGCGCATTGGCAGGGATCCGCTCTCTCGCGCTTAGCCAGGTCTATTCTCAGGAAGGCAAGGGCGATGATGTGCCGTTCGAGGCGGCCGCCGCATGGGGCGCCAAAACAATCCGGCCGCTGCTTGAGATACCGTTTGAAGAGCGGGTTCTGGTCAATGTGAACTTTCCGCCGGTTGCAGCGGACAAGGTCAAAGGGATCCGCGTCACTCGTCAGGGGTTTCATGATTATTCCCGCGGCTCAATTGTCGAAGGCACCGATCCGCGCGGTTATAAATATTTCTGGTTCGGGCTTTACGCGATCGAGCATACGCTTGATCATGGCACCGATCTGGAGGCGATTGCCGATGGCCATATCGCGGTGACCCCGCTCCAGCTTGATTTTACCCATCACGCATCGCTGGGCGCGCTTGCGGATCGGTTTGAGGGGATGTGACAGCGACATGAGCGACAAGCGCATCGGTTTCTTCGGACGAAAAGTCGCCAGCGTTAGGCGCAAACGGCGCCAGCCCTTGCGCCGGGCGGTCCGATTGCCGGTATGGGGCGATTTGTCGATCCGTATCGGTTTGGCGCTGTTTCTGATCTTTGTCGTCATCATGATCCATTGGTGGGACCGAGAAGGGTTGGTCGACAATCTCGATGGCGAGGTCAGTTTCCTCGATGTGGTCTATTTCACCATGATCTCTGTCACCACCACCGGGTTTGGCGACATCGCCCCGATTTCTGACCGTGCCCGTCTGATCGAGGCGGTGATTGTGACCCCGATCCGGTTTGCTGTGTTCTTTATTTTCGTCGGCACAGCCTATAATTTCATTATCAAGCGCAGCTGGGAGAATTGGCGCATGGCCCGAATTCAAGAGCAATTGTCAGACCATATTGTGGTGCTGGGCTTTGGCGTATCCGGCTCTGAATCGGTTGCAGAGCTGATTGAGCGAGGAACAAACCCGCCCGATATTGTGGTCATCGACCCGAGCGAGGAACGCTTGTCCGAGGCGGAAAAACTGGGCGTCAACGTCATGGCCGCCGATGCCACCCGCGACAGCACATTGGAAGCAGTGCGGATCGCCAATGCCCAAAACGTGCTGGTCTCCGCCGGACGCGATGACACCTCGATCCTGATTGTGCTGACGGTCCGCCATTTGGCCCCAGATGTGCCGATCAGCGTGGTCGTGCGCGCAGATGATAATGAACTGCTCGCCCGCCAAGCGGGGGCTAATAATGTCATCAACCCGGTGCGCTTTACCGGCTTGCTCTTGGCCGGCAGCGCGAAGGGGGAGCATATCGCCGACTATCTGGCCGATCTTGCTTCTGTTTCGGGACGCGTTCAATTGATCGAGCGCGAAGTCACCGAGGAAGAATGCGGCAGCGCCATCAACAATTTGAAATCAGGTGGCAGGGGCCTCAGGATTTACCGAGACGGCAAAGCCTTCGGCTATTGGGAAAACGAATGCACGAACCTTCAGGCAGGCGATGTG
>CAZDHB010000144.1:0-2364 GCA_964505255.1 uncultured Porphyrobacter sp. | reverse complement strand
GCGATCAAAACGGAATATCGTCGTCCAGATCGTCATAACCGCCGCCCGATTGCCCCCCGGATTGGCCTGCTGATTGACCGGCATCAGAACCGCCGCCCTGGTTCCATCCTCCTCCCTGGCTGCCCCCTTGACCGCCGCCGCCTTGGTTCCATCCTCCTCCTTGGCCGCCGCCTTGACCGCCGCCTTGACCGCCGCCGCCTTGGCGCCCGTCGAGCATCGTCAGCGTGCCATCATAGCCGCGCAAAACCACTTCTGTAGAATAGCGATCCTGACCGTTTTGATCCTGCCATTTGCGCGTTTGCAATTTGCCCTCAATAAAGACTTTGCTGCCTTTCTTGAGGTAATTCTCGCAAACATTGACCAACCCCTCGCTAAAAATGGCGACCGTGTGCCATTCGGTGCGTTCCTGCCGCTCGCCCGTATTGCGGTCTTTCCAGGTTTCACTGGTCGCGATGCGCAGATTGCACACCTTGCCGCCATTTTGAAAACTGCGCACTTCTGGGTCTTGGCCGAGATTTCCAATCAGCATGACTTTGTTCAGAGAGCCGGCCATTCATTCCATTCCTTCGCTAAAGACGTCGCGCGGCTTGGCACGCAAGCAAGTGGTTTTTGGGGTTAGGTGATTCTTGAAGCCTCAGCATAAGCAAAGGGCAAGCGAAGCCCAAGGGCGCCCCTCGCCTTTCCACCTGTTTGTTTTTTGCCAGCTATTTGTTTGGGTTGATGACGGGTGATTTGAAGCAGCACGCCCGCGCCGCAGATGGCGGCTCTAAAACGTCTCCGCCCCGATCCACTTGAGCCCCAAATCTACGAGCTAAACCGCTAGCGCGCGGGATAGCGCAGCCTGCCCAAAAACCGCGTCATGCTGAAGCGCTCTGCCCCCGGACGAAGAAGCTGTGATTTGACCTTCTCAAAGCGCATAACCCCCTCAATCCGGCGGTCCAGAAAGGCCTTTGTCTCGGCCTTGTCCTCGCTCTCATCATCCACAAAGACCGCCAATGTCGCACCATAGATCGAGGCGAGGATAGCCCGCTTAGTATAATGATTGTAATCGGTCGCCTGATCACCGGCGAGCCGCCACATTATGTCTGCGCTGCGCCAGCCGGTTTGGAGCGCCCTTCGCGCATTTTGAGGCGCAGCCATAATCGCCAAGGCACGCCTCACGGCTTCCTCTTGCCCTTCGACCATTTCCAATCTGAACGCGATCAAGGCGCGGATCCGCTCGCGGATTTTCATCTGCGCAAGCGTGTCTTGAGTGAGCTGCTTAGCCATGGCGTTGTCAATGTGATCAATCCACGCCTCGATCATGACCATCGACCGGGCGGAGGCCGAGCCGGCTTTAAAGGCGAGGCGCGCGACATCGGGATCGACATCCGCCATCTCGGCCGTCATGGCGAGCGCTTCTTCGCCCCAGCCATCGAATACGGCCGCATCGGCAATCATCGGCGCCAGATAGAGCCGCAGCTCGTCCAGCGTCATATCCCTATGGTCTGGTTGATCAGTCACCGCTCACGTTCATCCTCGTCAATAATCCCTCGCTTCAGCGCCAGTACCTGGCCTTCAAAAGCTCGGCCCATAAGTCTGCCCACTGCCCTCATTCTCGCTCTTTTCATCAGCCCGCCGGACTGCATCGATAAGCTGGGAATTGGCATTCATCAATGCAATGTAATCGCGCGCGCTGCGCCCTGAATTGTCGGTCCGGTCTGCATCAGCGCCATTGGCCAGCAGCAGTTTTACCATGGCGACGTCGCGCCGGTGGACTGCGGTGATCAGCGGCGTCTCGCCCGTATCGCTGGCCTTGTCGACCCGCGCGCCCGCTTTCAGCAAGACCTCGACCGCCTCAACAAAGCCGAGGCTGGCCGCAATTTGCAAAGGCGTAACCCCCTTTTCGTCCTCGATATTGGGATTGGCCCCGCGCTGGGTCAGGAAACGCACCCATTGCAGATCGCGCCGCTCGGTCACGATGTGCAAAGCGCTTTGCCCGGTGGTGATATCGCGCGTGTTGATGACGGTTGAGCCCGGCTCGTTCAAGGTTTTGGTGACCTCGTCGCCGTCGCGGTCGCGGATGGCCTTGAGGAAATTATACCCCTCAGAAAAAGACTGCGCATGGGCCGGAGAAGCGATCAATCCTGCTGGCGCAAACCCAGCGGGCTGCGCTGTATTATGCAAGACCCCCGCTCCGATGACTAACACCCCGAGGGCTAACATCCCGATAGCCAAAGTTCTGGTGGCCAACGCCCCCCGGCTAAATCCGCGCGCCGCGCTGGTCATTCTCTTCACCACTATCCAAGCCCCATCATTCAAATTTTGGCCCGTCGCCATTATGCGCTGCCGCTATAGGTTGCCGCTATACGCTGCCGTTCTGCG
>CAZDHB010000143.1:0-2478 GCA_964505255.1 uncultured Porphyrobacter sp. | reverse complement strand
GGGGGATCAACTGGGGGATTCTTTGGGAGATTCCTTGGGGGATTATGCTGGCTTTTCTGTGGGGGCTTGAACGGGTCAAATTGCCTGATTGATTGGCGTGGGAACACGCGGAAAGGTGAGGAAATGCGCCGATTTTTGAAGGGGCTGAGCTTTGTTATTTTGGGCGTCGTTGGCTTGGCGTTAGCGGCGTGGCTTGCTGGTCCTCACCTGCTGCGCAGCGCTGGCGATATGGCTGCGCCGCGCTCTGAAATCCATGGAAGTGTCCATGATGGCCAAATATATACAGCAGGCGGCATTGGTTTCTTTCGAACCCTTAAAAGCTGTGAGCGGTTTGATCTGGCGAGCAGCGCATGGCTTGCTTGTCCCGATTTGCCGCGCGCGCTGCATCATGTGGCGATCGCTGCTGGCGCAGGCAAAGTCTTTGCCTCGGGGGGATACACGGGTCTGCCGTTCACCATTGACGAAAATCCGGCGCTGTTTGTGCTTGATCCAGCCAAGCTCGAGGAAGGCTGGGTCAAGCTAGCGGACCTGCCCTCCGCGCTGGGGCAGCATGCGATGTTCTACCGCGAAGGGGCGCTGTATCTGATCGGCGGGAGCGATGGCGTCAGCACCCTTGCAGACCTAACGCGTTATGATCTGGCAAGCGGTGAGTGGGAGGAACTTGCGCCTATGCCCACTGCGCGTCATTCCCACGCGATCGCGTTTGATCGAGACCACCTTTACGTGACCGGCGGCAGGAGCGAGACATTGGGCACGCAATCGGGCGTCATCGAAGCCTATTCTTTTGCCGATAACCGCTGGCGCGAGTGGCCGCAGCCGCCTTTCGCGCTGGCTGGCCATGGCGCAGCGGTGATAGACGGGCATTTGCATGTATTCGGCGGAGAGAACCTCGATACAGGCGAAGTTCTGACCGAGCACGCTTCTTTGCCGCTTACCGCCGGGGCGAAAGAATGGACGTATGAGCCACCTCTTCCAGCGCCGCGGCATGGCTTTGCTGCGGCCGAGATTGACGGCGTGATCTGGATTTTGGGCGGCGGCAAACGCGCCGGGCTCAAGACCCCTTGGTCAGTAACCGGCTCAGCGCTTTCTATTGATTTGCAGTGACGAGCGCCTCGGCCTCGATTTCGACTTTCCATTCTGGCCGGCACAGCCACGGCGCACCGACCATGGTCGCAGCTGGCTGAATATCGCCAAAGATGCGGGCATGCGCCGCACCCACTTTGGCTTGGTCATCCGGATCGGTCAGAAACATGCGGGTGCGCACAACATCTGAGGCGCTGCCGCCCAATTCTTCAATCGCGGCCACGATCAAGGTGAGGCACCGCAAGGCTTGCGCCTCCGCATCGCCGCTAGTGCTCGATCCATCGGCCTCGATCGGGCCAGTACCGGCCACCAGAATACGGTTTCCTTGCCGAATAGCCCGGGCAAAGCCGAATTGTGCTTCGAAGGGAGAGCCGGAGAAGGCCCTGGTCCGGTCAGACATGGCAATCCTCTTTCATGCCGCCGATGCGGTCTTTGAATGCGGGGATAGGCCGGCAATCAGTTGCAAGCAATGCGCGTAATCGTCATTTCATCGTCATAACTGACCCGCAGCCGGTCACGGCGGTAATCGGCGGTAACCTGAGAGCGAGGCGGGATCCATTGAAAGCGCCGAGCGCCGCTTTCGGACAAGAGATGTTTGGCCAGATCCTGCGTCGCGGTTGATCCGACCCAAGATTGCAGCGCGCCAGCATCGCATTGCCCGGCCTCGGACACGAGCTTTTCGCGCACCGGGGCTGGTTGAACGCGCACCGGCGCGGGCATTTCGCGCACCACTTGCACTAAAGAAAGCGATGCATGGGCGCTGTCCGCCGCGGCTGAGGCGGCCGTGCCAAAAGCGATACCGGTTAAAGCGACAGAGAAAATGCGCATGTTTGATCTCCTTGTAGGGAACCTTCTACGCGATCAATTCTGAACCTTTGCTCTATCGTTTCACGGCCTCGCAGGCCGCAGTTACAGGCACTGGCGACCTTTCCTCAGCCCCGATGGTTGGCGCTTACCCCATGGTCGGGATGATGAAGGCATTGCCATCATCTGCGCTGCCGTCAGGCCAGCGCTGCGTGATTTTCTTGGCTTTGGTCCAAAATTTCAGCCCTTCCATGCCGTATTGATCGGTGTCGCCAAAGCCGCTGCGCTTCCACCCGCCAAAACTGTGATAGCTGACCGGAACAGGGATCGGGACATTGATCCCGACCATGCCGACATTGACCCGGCTTGCAAATTCGCGGGCAGCGTGGCCATTGCGCGTAAAGATCGCGACGCCATTGCCATATTGGTGATCCGAGGGAAGCCGCACCGCTTCCTCAAAATCCTTCGCGCGCACGATTTGCAGGACGGGGCCGAAAATCTCTTCCCTGTAGCTTTCCATTTGCGGGGTCACATGATCGATCAATGTGGGGCCAATGAAAAAGCCTTTCTCATGGCCCTGCAAGGTAAAGC
>CAZDHB010000142.1:449-2592 GCA_964505255.1 uncultured Porphyrobacter sp. | reverse complement strand
TCGCCTTGTTCGAGCGCGAGGGGCTGACCGCATCGGTCACCAATGTCTGGCGGGTTGAGATCGATCCAGCGGGCACAGATGATGCTCGCTTTGCCTATCAGCTCAAACGCACGGTGGCTGGCGGCGCGCCGAAGGATCGGCTGTTTCGGGTCGAGTTTGACCTCACTCAGCCCGTAACCCCTCCGCCCGCGCCGTGGTGATCCGCGCCGCACGGACCCCGATAAAAGCCCCGACAAAGGCTCTCTCAGGATGAGCGGCCTCACCAAGCTGGCGCTGCTGGTCGCTGTTACCGGGCTCGTCTCTGGCCTCTATGTGGCCGATCTTTTGCCGGGTCTCAGCAGTTCATCGACCACCGATTATGCCAGACAATGGACGGTCCGCGGCAAGGCCGTGCTGGTCAAAAGCCGCTTCAGCCTATGCGGCGATAAAGAGCGCACGGCGGGCTGTGTGGTTGACGGCGATACGGTTTTCATCGGCAGCGGCGATGCACAGCGCCGCATCCGTTTAACCGGTTTCGATACGCCGGAGCTGAGCGGGGCGTGCCCGGCCGAGGAAGCAAAGGCGCGCGAGGCGCGTGCAGCTTTGCTGAAATGGATCCGCAAGGGGCCGTTTTTGTGGGATGGCGGCGATGCGGAAACCGATCAAGGCCCACCCTATGACCGTTATGGGCGTGAACTGCGCGCAGCATGGCGCGACAATGCCGACGGGACGCGCGACTGGCTGGCCGGACATATGCTGAACCGCGGCCTTGCGAGCGCCAGCGGATGGGGGGCGGACGCGGTCGATTGGTGCGCGTAAAATATCGCCGCATCTGTATGGCTTTTTGAAGTCAAACCTCTGATGCCAAACGCCAATTGAGGAGCGCCATTTTGCGATATCGGATTTTGAGGCTAAGCTGATGCCTCAAATTACGGGCTCACTGCGGGTCTGATTGGGTTTAAATGGGTAAAACGGGGGATCAATGCGATGAGCGAGACGGGTAATTCAGCCGGGCAGAAGCAGGCTGGCGGAACAGTCAAATTTGGTGATCCGCGCGCGCCGCAAAACAATGGCGGCGGCGGACCGCCCTCTGGCTCGGGCGGCGGGTTCGACCTCAATCGCCCGACGATTATTTCGCTGTGCTATCTGGGCGGGATCATCACCGGGATCAGCGCGCTGGTCGGTATTGTGCTGGCGCATGTCTGGAAAGGCGAAGGCGATGCGGGCTGGATGACATCGCATTACACCTATCTTATTCGCACCTTCTGGATTGGTCTTCTCGGTTCAATCGTCAGCGCAGTTCTGATGGTTGTTCTGATCGGCTTCCTCACCATTATTGCGGTGTCGCTATGGGTGCTGGTGCGCTCTGTGCTCAGCCTTTTGAAAGCGCAAAATCAGGAACCGATGCCGGACCCTGAAACCTTGCTGTTTTAAAGGTGGACTGCGAAATTTTGGGCAAGCGGCGCTGGCCTACAGCGCCCGCTTGCTCTTAGCGCCACGAAGCTTAGCGCCACGAAGACGCTGAATTGGCCTTGTTGCGGGCATGCTGTTCGGGGTGCTCCACAATCCATTGCAGCCGCGCGAGCTTGTCGGGTGTGAGATGTTCGAGAAAATTCACCCCGCAGCGCGTGCCATCGATCCATGCAATCTCGCCCAGCGCCTCGGCGCGCTCGACCTTGACCATGACTTGTGTGCCCTGACGAAGGGTTTTGACTTGATCGGCGTTGATCGCCTCGAGGCAGCAGCCTGTGGCAGAGATATTGACCGCACGCGCGGACAAGGACTGGCTGGTGGTGGACAGCCCGCCCTCGATCGTGACGGCAAGGCGCGCGGCCGAACGATTGCCCAATTGGCCAAATGCGGCTCTGGCGCTGCTGAGGGGTGTTTTCTTTTTGCCGAACATGATGGGATGATCGTTAGCGCAGGCGAGTGAAGGATTGGTTTAGGGGGTACTTGTTTGAAGCTTCTGGGCGCTAGGTCACTGGCTTGGTCGCGGAGCACGGACCCGAATGGGTCCGCAAGGGCGACCGCCCGCCCGCAGGCCTGAAAGGCCGAGGATATCGCAGCACGGATGTGCTGCGGAACACAAAACACCCCTATCTCTTGCTCAAAACGATACCTGAGAATTCCAGTCCCTAATCAACGAACCAAGTCTCGCTATATC
>CAZDHB010000142.1:0-439 GCA_964505255.1 uncultured Porphyrobacter sp. | reverse complement strand
TGTCCGCAAGCTGCGAGGAGATCGCAGCACGGATGTGCTGCGGAAAACAAAAACAAAACGTTTCCAAACGCACCGAGAGCCTTCCGCATAGCGCCCTCTAGCCCGGAGTCAGAGTTATCGAGGTCGCGCCAAGTCTCGGGGTGCTAGTGCGGTTGGGGCGGTCCAAGCGGAGAGAAGTTGTTTGTCTCATGCACCTGCATCCGCAGGTGCGATTTCCTCGCTCCGCACTCGCTACGCTCGTGTCGCTGCGGACGGCCTGTCGGCCTTGCGGCGCTTCGCGCCGTGCTCCGCGACCAAGTTTGCTATCTCGCACCAAGAACCTTGGTGCACCAAAACTAAGCTTGGAATGTTTCGGTCACCGACTAGGTGACCGCAAGGGCGACCGCCCGCCCGCAGCGCGGCGATCTGTGATCGCAACGCGCGAGGATATCGCGCGCCG
>CAZDHB010000141.1:0-2621 GCA_964505255.1 uncultured Porphyrobacter sp. | reverse complement strand
CCGCTCTCACCAATCCAGCGCATGGAAATACCCCACACCTCCTCGATCAGCTTTTCATCCAAAGCGCTTTCCGGCGGGCCATCGGCAACAAGATAACCGGCATCCCTCTCGCCCTTGCCCAAAACCATGATACGGTCGCAAAAGTTCATGGCCAGTGCCAGATCATGCAGCACTATAACCACGCCGGCACCCTCATCAGCGGCCATCCGAAGATATTTGAGCAAGGCTAGCTGATGCGACAGATCAAGCGGCGCCAAAGGCTCATCTGCCAAAATCCACTCCGGCTCGCCCGCCAGAACGCGGCCCAATAGGACCCGCGCCGTTTCCCCGCCCGACAGGCTTTGCGCGCGGCGACCCTCCAATGCGGCGAGATCAAGCGCGCCTATTGCAGCATCAACCGGTTCGCGCGCATTGTCCTGATGCGGCATCCGCCCCAGCTCAATCACTTGCCTCACCGGAACATCCCAAGCAATGCTTGCATCCTGCGCCAGATAGCCGATGCGCCGCGCCCGCTCTCTTGCCGCCATCCGGGACAAGGGCTCCTTACCAAGTGACACCGCCCCCTGCTCTGGTTCCAGCAAGCCAGCCAGCCCCAAAAGCAATGTCGATTTGCCCGCTCCGTTGGGTCCGCAAATTGCCGTAATTTGACCGCGCGCAATGTCGGCGCTGACACCGCTCAGCGTAAGCACAGCGCCTCTGGCAAGAGTGAGATTATCGGCGGTGAGACTCATCCCAGCTCACCCCGCCGCATACGCAGCAGCAGCCAGAGGAAAAAGGGTGCGCCCAGCAAGCTGAGGGCAATTCCAAGACGCAGTTCTGTCACCAGCGGGGCAATGCGCACCAGACTGTCGGCAATCAGCACCAAGAGACCGCCCGCCAGCGCGCTCGGCAATAACAGCTGCGAGGGTCTTTGATCGGTCATCGGACGAACCAAATGCGGCACAATCAGTCCAACGAAGCCGATAATGCCCGCAACCGCCACGCTCGCCCCGACGCTCAGGCCCACCCCGATGATCAGCAACCATAACAATCGGCCCGGCTCTATCCCGAGCGAGCGCGCACTGGCCTCGCCCAGCATCAGCCCGTCGAGCGATTTGCCTGCGCCAAACAGCACTCCAATGCCCACAGCAATCAAAGGCGCCGCAATCATGACCTCGCGCCAGCTTCTGTCAGTCAAAGCTCCGTTGAGCCACAGGACGATCTCGCTCATCGCAAAGGCGTTGGGCGCAAGCGATATGGCCAGCGCGGTTAAAGCGCCCGCAAGACTGGCCACCATCAATCCTGCCAAGGTAAACAGGGCGATCCCGCCTGTACGCCCCGCAATTAGCGCCAAGAGGCCCATTGCCGACCCTGCCCCAACCAAAGCGAACAGCGGCAAGAGATACGCGCTCGCGGTAAAGCCAAAGAACATCGCTGTAACCGCGCCCAAGGCAGCCCCCGGCGCGATGCCAAACAGTCCCGGATCGGCCAGTGGATTGCGCAAATAGCCTTGCATCGCCGCACCCGCAGCGCCCAATCCCGCGCCGATCACAACCGCCAGCACGGCTCTGGGCAAGCGCAATTCAGCCAAAATCACCATGGCGTTGGGAGTCTCCGACAAGTCCAACCAGACCCTGCCCGCAAGCAGGGACATCGGCAGTGCGATTGCCAAGAGAACCAGCAGAATGACCGAGGCTCTGTTCATGTCGGTTGCTGACCATCCTGCGCCCAAACACCCCTGATCTGGCGCAAATGCTCCATCGCCCGAATGATGGTCGGACCCCCGCAATAGAGCAGGTTGACCGGCAAGGGCGCGATTTGCGTCTCAGGCATAGCCTCAAGCGCGTCGTGCCGGTGGGCAGGCGAGTTGCCCGCGACCAGCAGCACATCAGGCGGATCGGCCAGCATCATTTCCAAGCTGACGTAATCGGCCTGACCCAGCCCGCGCGCGGCGGCGTGGCTGGAAAAACCGGCACGTTTCAGAAGATCGCTGATTAACTGCTGCTCTCCAGCGACAATCTGGCCCGGTTGCCACAAGACGGCGCTGGGATTGTCGGCGGCGGTTTTTGACGCGCCCCAACCTCTGGTATCGCCTCTGGTATCTCTGCTGGTATCACCGGTACTTGCCGCCGCCGCGATCTGCTGCGCCAGCTGTTCTCCCGCATCCTCGCGCCCGACAATCTTGGCCAGTCGGCGGGTCTGCGCAAGGCTGTCTTCGACTGCTCCTGCAATGCCAAAGGTCTCAACCCTGATGCCCAAATCTTCGAAGGCGGCTCTGGTCGCAGGCGCAAGAAAGCTCCCCGCGAGAACAACATCGGGATTAAGCGCGAGGACTTCTTCGGCACTTCCCCCGGTTACCGCGAATGCCTTGGCCTTGCTCAGCTCCATCGAACTGGCGCGCGGATCATGGCTGTAATGCGACAAGGCGAGCACTTGCTCAGGCGCAGCGATTTCGGCCAAGATCGCATCGGTGCAAGGGTTGAGGCTGACGATCGTGGGATTGTCATTGCCACTTTCGTCAGATGCATGAGGCGCAATCTGGGCGCAACCCGCCGTAGCGAGGCCAATTGCGCCCAAAAATGCGCCCCGTTTGATCAAAGCCCTGCTCTAACCCCGAGGAATGCTCCCCTGCCAGCAGAGGC
>CAZDHB010000140.1:0-2642 GCA_964505255.1 uncultured Porphyrobacter sp. | reverse complement strand
AGAATATGACCGATCAATATGACGATATCCGCGCCTCCGTCGCCAAAGTTTGTCAGGAGTATCCGGGCGAATATTGGCGCGCCAAGGACGACCGCCGCGAATATCCCAGCGAATTTGTCGAGGCCTTGACCCGCGAGGGCTATCTCGCCGCGCTCATCCCCGAGGAATATGGCGGCGCAGGTCTGCCCTTATCGGGTGCCGCGGCGATTTTGGAAGAAGTTCAGTATCAAGGCTGCAATGGCGGGGCCTGCCATGCGCAAATGTATATTATGGGCACGCTGTTGCGGCATGGTTCGGACGCGCAAAAGGCTGAATATCTGCCCAAAATCGCCAGCGGAGAATTGCGTTTGCAAGCCTTTGGCGTGACCGAGCCGACCAGCGGAACAGACACTTTGTCACTGCGCACAGAGGCGCGGCGCGAAGGCGATCATTATGTCATCAATGGCCAGAAAATTTGGACCAGCAGGGCAGAGCACTCCGATCTCATGCTGCTGCTGGCGCGGACCACACCGCGCGATCAGGCCGAGGCTCAGAACATGAAAAGGACCGATGGCTTGTCGGTTTTTCTGGTCGATATGCGCGAGGCGATTGGCAATGGGCTGACCATTCGTCCAATTGATACGATGATGAACCACTCCAGCACAGAGATTTTCATCGAGGATCTGAAAGTGCCTGCGGCCAATCTGATCGGCGAGGAAGGCAAGGGTTTCCGTTACATCCTATCGGGCATGAATGCCGAGCGTTTACTGATTGCAGCGGAATGCATTGGCGATGCCAAATGGTTCCTCGATAAGGCGACCACTTACGCACAGGAACGCAGCGTTTTTGGCAAACCGATTGGCAAGAACCAGGGCATTCAATTCCCGCTCGCCAAAGCCTATGCACAAATGCGCAGCGCAGAACTGATGGTGCATTCAGGCCTTGCCAAATATGAAGCGGGCGAAAATGCCGGGGCAGAGGCGAATATGGCCAAGATGCTGGCGGCTGATGCCAGCTGCGCTGCTGGAGAAACCTGCATTCAAACGCATGGCGGTTTCGGCTTTGCAGCCGAATTTGATATTGAGCGCAAATATCGCGAAACCCGGCTGTATCAGGTCGCCCCGATTTCAACCAATCTCATCCTTGCTTATATTGCCGAGCATATTTTGGGGCTTCCTAAGTCCTATTGAGACGCATATCACGCACCCCTGATAGCTCTATCTCACTCTGTTGAGCAAAGGATGCGCCTGTGACGGCTGAAACGGCAAAAGATTGGACCATAGGCATTATCGGCGGGTCCGGCCTCTACGATATTGAGGGGCTGGAAAATACGCAGTGGATTGATGTCAAATCGCCCTTTGGCGAACCTTCTGATGCGATCCTTTTTGGAAACCTCGGCGATGTCCAAGTGCGGTTTTTGCCGCGCCATGGCCGCGGCCATTCGGTCATGCCGGGCAAGCTCAACGCGCGGGCCAATATCGACGCGCTCAAACGGGCGGGATGCACAGATATCCTCGCGATCAGCGCGGTGGGGTCTTTGCACGAGGATTTGCCGCCGGGACAATTTGTTGCCGTTGATCAGTTCATCGACAACACCAAATCCCGCGAGGCAAGCTTCTTCGGCAATGGCTTTGTGGTCCATGTGGGCATGGGTGATCCGGTTTGCCCGCGTTTGTCAGCCATGGCCGCTGATGCCGCCAGCAAGGCCGGCGCTGCGACCACCAAGGGCGCGGTTTACCTTGCCATGGAAGGGCCGCAGTTTTCGACCCGCGCCGAAAGCAAGATGTACCGCCAATGGGGCGCTGAGGTGATCGGGATGACCGGCATGCCCGAGGCAAAGCTCGCCCGCGAGGCGGAACTGCCTTATGCCCTGCTGGCCATGGTTACCGATTGGGACAGCTGGCGCGATAGCGAGGCCGCCGTCGATGTCAGCGAAATTATCGCGCAAATGCATGCCAATGGTGAAACCGCGCGCAAAACGGTTGAGCATTTCATCGCAGCTTTGCCCGAAACGCGCGAACCTTCTGCGATTGATACAGCATTGACCGATGCAGTGATAACGGTGCCGGAAAAGCATGATGCCGCGCTCGTCGCCAAGCTTGATGCTGTTGCAGGCAGATTGCTGAGCGCGGCGCGCGGCGGCTGAACCCCGCGATCCACAAAGCCTATCCATGAGGCACATTTTTAAGCGGCGTTGCCCAAGCGGGCCTTGGCCCTTCATACTTGGGCCTTTAAAGAGGCGAGGACTATGCAGCGCTTGATCCATCTCCTGATTATGTTCTCCGCCCTGTGTTGGCCCGGCATTGCTCATGCAGAGGTTACCCTCAGCTTTCACAGCTTCAACGGCTCGGTCCTCTTCGGTCGCTATCCGCATACCTTCATCGTGCTGGAGGGGACGCTGGAGGGAAACGGACAAGCGATTAATGAAAATTACGGCTTCTCGGCCAAACGAGCCAGCCCGGCGGTCTTGCGAGGGCCGGTCGAACACACGATCCTGATTGAAAAGGCCAAATGGCTAACCAAAACCAATCGCCATTTCAGCGTGACCATTACTGACGCAAAATATCACGAGATTAAGGCGCTGATGGTGCGCTGGCGCGATGCTCCGGGCAAATATTACGACCTTGATACGCGCAATTGCATCCATTTCGTCGGCGAGATTG
>CAZDHB010000139.1:0-2877 GCA_964505255.1 uncultured Porphyrobacter sp. | reverse complement strand
GCGGTTTTTTCAACCGGCGACCACATCACCGGCTTTGAGCCGCGATACAGATTGCCAGCCTCGGCAAATTTCATCAGCTCGGCAACAATCGTCGCCTCGGCATCGAAATCCATCGTCAGATAAGGATTGTCGAAATCGGCCATCAGGCCGAGCCGTTTTAGCTGCTCGCGCTGTTTATCGACCCACCCTCGCGCATATTCGCGGCATTCGGCGCGAAACTCCTTGGGCGGAACCTCGTCTTTGTTTAGCTTTTTCTTGCGGTATTTTTCCTCAACCTTCCACTCAATCGGCAAGCCATGGCAATCCCAGCCGGGCACGAAGGGCGCGTCCTTGCCAAGCAAGGTCTGGCTCCTCACCACCATATCTTTCAAAACGCGGTTGAGCGCATGGCCGATATGCATATCGCCATTGGCATAGGGCGGGCCATCATGGAGGATGAATTTGGGCCGGTCGGCGCGCGCCTCGCGCAGGTGAGCATAAAGGTTCTGTTTCTGCCACCGCTCCAGAATCGCAGGCTCTTTTTGCGGCAAGCCAGCCTTCATCGGAAAACCCGTCTTGGGCAGGAAGACGGTGTCTTTATAATCGCGGGCGTCTGAGGCGGGCTTATCAGTCATGTCGGCTGTGGCCGTTAGGGCATAAACCGCGCCGGATAAAGCCTCTTTGCGAGATGGCCCGCGCCCGTCATACTATTGCGCGGCGCGGCGCGCTTTCAAGGCCGCTTGTCCGCCCTCATATTCATCGGCTGTCCGGTTATCAAAACGCTGGATCAGCGCGGGCACGATATTGAGCGAATCCTCCACCCAGATATAGGCATTGGAAGAGGCCGGGATTTCGCCCAATTGCTCAGGCAAGGTCAGCCCTGAGGCCGCGCCGTCCTCATCATTTCCGGTGACAATGATATGGCCGCCATGCGCCTCCATCCGGGCGGTCAAGCGGTTGGGCCAGCCCCAAAAGACAAATTGCCGGTTCAAGGGGATAACCATGGTCTTGCCTTTGCACGCCTCGGGCATAATCCCGCTCCAGCCATAAGCGACATAGGCCGTGCTGCATGTCTTCGCTTCTTGCTTGGTCCAGGCCCAAATGTCCGGGTAGGCTTTGCGGATCGCGGCAATGGGTTTGGCCGGACCGTAAAAGGCATCGCGCCGTTTCACCGGATCGCGTCCAATTTCGGCAAGTTTGGCGATCAGTTTTTCCGCCTCGGCCGGATCATCGGCCTTGAAATGGAACATCAGCCGCGCGCGCGGCGGCAGGGCCGCATGCATTTCGTCAAGGCTGGGGACCATGCCGACACCGGTGCCGCGCAAGGGGAAAGTTTTGCCGCCATCTGCGCTATAGCCATAAGCGATATCGAGCGCCTTAAGCTCTGCCATAGTCGCATCACGCGCATCGCCTGTGCCATTGCTGCGGCAATCCAGCGTCCAGTCATGGAACAGCGCAATCTCGCCATCCTTCGTGGGCAGGATATCCACCTCGATCATGGCAGCGCCAAGTTTCTGCGCTCTCACCGCGCTCGGCACAGTGTTTTCGAGATAGCCATGGAACGGCTCCTCGATGCGGGTGGCAGTGCACGTGTCGCGGCGCACATCGCGGCGATCAAATTGCTGGTAAATTCCGCGGTGCGCAATCAGCTTGACCGATCCCTTAGGCTCGTCGGCCAGCCAGCTCGCATTGACAAAGGTGAGGATCAGGAACGCAATTGCCAGAATGAAACCGGCGATCCTGATATTGCGTGTCACCCGAGGAGTTCCTTTGCTTTTGCGCAATCGCGCGCCATTTGCGCGGTCAATTCATCAAGGCTGTCAAATTTGGCTTCGCCGCGCAGGAAGTAATGAAACGCTATTTCCAGCTCTTGTCCGTAGAGATCGCCTGAATAGCCGAAGAAATGCGGCTCGAGCAATTCTTTGGGCGGCTCGAACTGTGGGCGAATACCGACATTGGCCGCGCCTTTTAGCGTTTCGCCGGTTGACAAAACTGTGCCCGTCACCGCGTAAATTCCGTATTTCGGCCTGAGATAGCTTTCAAGATTGAGGTTCGCTGTGGGATAGCCAATTGTCCGGCCAACCTTATCGCCGTGTTCGACGATGCCGCGCACGGCAAAGGGCCGGGTGAGCAATTGCGCGGCGAGTTCGGGTTTGCCCGCCTGCAGTGCGGCGCGAACCCTGCTGGAGGAAATGATCTCTCCCTCTCCTTCAACCGCGGCGACAACCCGCGCGGCCAGTCCTTTTTCACTGCCGAGCGAGGCCAAGAGACCTACATCCCCCTTGGCCCCTTTGCCAAAGGTGAAATCGCCGCCGGTAACCACGCCGTGCGCGCCAAACCGCTCGATCAGAATATCGGTAATGAAGTCTTCCGCTGCCGTCCCGGCCAGTCCGGCATCGAAATGGAAGACCAGCATGGCGGTGGCCCCTGCGGCGAGATAGAGTTCTTGCCGCTGCTCCAAAGTGGTCAGGCGAAAGGGCGGTGTTTCGGGCTTGAAAAAGCGCACCGGATGCGGGTCAAATGTTGCAATGATCGAGGGGCGACCTTCGGCCTTGGCCCAAGCGATAGCCTCGCCCGCCACAGCCTGATGGCCCTGATGAAACCCGTCAAAATTCCCGAGCGCAATAATCGCCCCGCGCAAGGGCGCAGGCACGCTCTCGCGATGATCAAGCCAGCGCATTAGCGATGCTCCTGCCGGTAAGTGAGAAAAGCATAGCCGGGCGTGTCGCCCGTGGCTGGATGATCCTCGCGCGCCGATAGCGCCCAAGGCGCAAGCAGCGGCGGCATATGAACATCGCCCTCGTAATCTGCGCGGATTTCGGTGACTTCGGCCCGCGTGCAGAGCGGCAGAAACACGTCGAAAATTGCCGCACCGCCGATGATCGCGATGTCGCTTTC
>CAZDHB010000138.1:1712-2904 GCA_964505255.1 uncultured Porphyrobacter sp. | reverse complement strand
TGCGCCCCGGTTATTCGCTGACTTGTTATTCGCTGACTTGTTATTCGCTGACTTGCAGCACGATTTTGCCGATATGCTCACCCGCCTCCATCCGCGCATGAGCCGCACCCGCCTCGCTCAAGGGGAAGGTTTGATCCATCACAGGGCGCAATTCGCCGCTTTCAACCAAGGGCCAGGCATGCTGGTAAATCTCGTCCGCCAGCATCGATTTAAACTCGTCACTGCGCGGACGCAGGGTCGATCCGGTCATAACGATCCGCTTCATCATGATCTTGGCCATGTTGAGCTCAGCCTTCGGCCCGCCCAAAACCGCGATGGTCACATGGCGCCCATCTTCGCCAAGGCAATCGATATTGCGCATGGTGTAATCGCCCGAGACCATATCGAGCACCACATCGGCGCCCTTGCCCTTGGTAAAAGCGCGCACTTCCTCAGCGAAATCCTGCGTTTTGTAATTGATCGCCAGATCAGCGCCCAATTCCCGGGCCGCGGCGCATTTTGCATCGCTGCCGCAAGTGGTGATGACAGTCAGATCGAAAGCCTTGCCCAGCATAATCGCCATGGTCCCGATCCCGCTGGTCCCGCCATGAACCAGCAAAGTTTCGCCATCCTTGGCCCAGCCCCGCTCAAACACATTGTGCCAAACGGTGAACAAGGTTTCCGGCAAAGCAGCCGCCTCGGCCAAGGAAACCTCGTTAGGCACAGCAAGACAATGCGCTGCTGGAACCTTGCAATATTCGGCATAGGCACCGCCCGGTGCAAGAGCGCAAACCCGCTTGCCAAGCATATCTGGCGAAGCGTCGGCCCCGGTCGCGACCACTTCTCCGGCAAGCTCGAGGCCCAGAATAGGTGACGCGCCCGGAGGGGCGGGATAATGGCCCTGCCGCTGGATGACATCGGGCCGGTTGACCCCGGCATAACTGACTTTGATGAGCACATCGCCCGCACCCGGCTCCGGCACAGGGATTTGCTCTGTGCGCAGCACATCCGGCCCGCCGGGCTCGGCAAAGGTCACTGCGGTCATTTCCGCAGGAATGGTCTCGGCCATTGTCGAATTACCCCCCTCAACAACTTCCGCATTGCGGCAGCGTCTGGCCAACGCGTGCCTTTACTGTGATATCTGCCAGGCTGATATCTGGCACTTTGATACAGGCGAAATCGCTTTAGTCCAAACTTTATCCTGTTCCCAAAA
>CAZDHB010000138.1:0-1612 GCA_964505255.1 uncultured Porphyrobacter sp. | reverse complement strand
CCCTGGCCAATACATACCGGGGCCACACGGTGCACGCTCCTGACGCGCCGCCGGGTGTTTGACCTTGGGGCCATTGACCTTGGCGCGCTTGCTTGCAAGAATATGTACCGTGGATGAAGACAATGATCTGGGACGCGCGGCCCGCAAGGGCGAAGATGCCGCGCATGTGCTGGCCGGTGAAGACCTCGGCCCCTATTCGCAGGACGAATTGGACGAGCGTATCGCCTTGCTAAAACAAGAGATTGCGCGCACCCAGGCCCACCGTGACAAGGCCGCGGCGCACCGCGAGGCCGCCGATGCCCTGTTCGGCAAAAAATCGTAAAGCGCAAAAATCGTAAAGCGCAAAAATCGTAAGACCAAGAGGCGCGCCGGATTGCGCCCGAGTAAAACAAATCCACAAGTAGGCTCGAATGAAACACCCGATTAAAACAAACGCATAAAGGATGCGCGCGGGTGATTTACATTCGGCAAAAGCGCCCCATATTGGGGTCAGCTACCTTTTCAAAGCGGGGCACTCCCCTCAATTGATCGTTGACATTTATGCAGCCCCCACCGTTTTATACAGCTTTGGCTAACTTTGTGCGGGTAGCTTCCTCTTCAAAGACGCATCGCAAGCTGCGTTTTTGCCCCGCGAGTCGCTTTGGAAAGTTCCCTCAATGCCCAGTTTTGCGCAAAATCTAGAAAAAACCCTTCATCAAGCGCTGGCCGATGCGGCCGAGCGGCGTCACGAATATGCGACATTGGAGCATTTGCTGCTCGCGCTGATCGATGATGAGGATGCGGCGGGCGTAATGGTCCATTGCGGCGTTGACCTGACCGAGCTTGGCGCAGCGGTTAAACAATATCTCGGAACCGAATATCAGGCGCTGCAAAGCGACGAGGATGCCGATCCGCAGCCCACCGCCGGTTTCCAGCGGGTGGTGCAGCGCGCCATTTTGCATGTCCAAAGTTCGGGCAAAGACACGGTCACCGGCGCCAATGTGCTGGTCGCGCTGTTTTCCGAACGCGATAGCTATGCGGTCTATTTCCTCCAGCAACAGGATATGAGCCGGCTTGATGCGGTGAGTTTCATCAGCCACGGCATTGGCAAAGGCGGCAAGCAGATTGAGGATCGCTCGCCCAGCGGCGCGGAAGAAACTGTCACGCCCGGCGAGGACGGTGCTAAAGAAGCCAATAAGAAAGAAACCGCGCTCGATCAGTTTACGGTCAATCTCAACGAGAAAGCAGAGGCCGGCAAAGTCGATCCATTAATCGGGCGCGGCCCCGAGGTTGATCGGACCATCCAGATCCTGTGTCGCCGCTCGAAAAACAATCCGCTGTATGTCGGTGATCCAGGGGTTGGGAAAACCGCTATCGCCGAAGGTTTGGCGCGCAAAATCGTCGAAGGCGATGTCCCCGAAGTGCTGCATGATGCGGTGATTTACTCGCTTGATATGGGCGCGCTTCTGGCCGGAACGCGCTATCGGGGTGATTTTGAGGAACGCTTGAAGCAAGTCGTCTCCGAGCTGGAGAAAATGCCCGAGGCGATCCTGTTCATTGACGAGATCCACACCGTAATCGGCGCCGGGGCAACCAGCGGCGGGGCGATGGATGCCTCCAACCTGCTAAAACC
>CAZDHB010000137.1:0-2909 GCA_964505255.1 uncultured Porphyrobacter sp. | reverse complement strand
ACCTGCCACGTTCCAACTTCGAACAAACCGGGAGGGGCCAATGCGGCCCCTCTTTTTTTCCTCTTCGGTAACGCGGGGCCAAAACTACATTGCGGAAATGCCGCCATCGAGTTTCAGCTCTGCGCCTGTCATAAAGCGGCTCTCATCGCTCGCCAGATAGACCACGGCATTGGCAATATCATTGGGTTCACCAACAAATTTGAGCGGAATTTGCCGCGCCAGCTTGTCCATCAGCACATCCTTATCAAGACCCGCGCTTTGCGCTGTGCCGTCAAGGATGGGCGTATCAACAAAGGTCGGATGGACCGAGTTGCAGCGGATCTGCATATGTTTCTTGGCGCAGTGCAAAGCGATGGATTTGCTGAGCATCCAAACGGCAGCTTTCGACGCATTATAGGCCGGCATCGTATCGCTCGCGATGAGGCCAGCAATCGACGAGATATTGACGATAGAGCCCGGTGCGTGTTCGCGCATCAGGGGCAGGGCCTTTTGACAGCCGTGAAAGATGGAATCGACATTGATCGAAAAGCAGCGCTGCCAATCGCCAAAATCGCAGTCCTCAATATTCCCGGGCACGCCAATGCCGGCATTGTTGACCAGCACATTAAGCCCGCCGAGGTGATCGCGCGCGGCATCCACGGCGCCTTGCCAGGCACCCGGATCGGTCACGTCATGCTGTACACTATAGGCGGTGCTATCGCCCAATTCGGCATTGATTAGAGCCGCCGTCTCCGCCGCTCCTTCGCCATTGATATCGCTGCAGAGGACGCGCGCGCCTTCTTGGGCGAGGCGCGTTGCATGCGCGCGGCCCAGACCTTGCGCTGCGCCGGTAACCATGGCCAATTTGCCCGCAACCCTGCCGGTACCTGCTGCATTTGCCGCCATCACTCACTCTCCTGCCAGAATTTTTGTTCCCAGCAGCAAGAGCATGCGCACATCGATCCCGCAACCCTCTCGGCGCTTGGCGTCGATAAATTGCTCCAGATCGGTCAGCGCGACCCGGTGCGGGATGATATCTTCATTGGCGGTGCCCCCGCCGTCAGAGGTTTTGGTCAGGCCGCTGGCCCGCACCAGAGTGAAACTTTCAGAAAACATGCCGGGGGAGGAGAAAAAAGTGCCCAAATCCTCAAGGGTTTGCGCGCGGTAGCCGGTCTCTTCTTCAAGTTCTCTACCCGCAGCGCTCAAATCGCTTTCGTTCTCCGCGCCTTCCTCGTCCCCAATCAAGCCTGCGGGCAGCTCCAGCGACATACGGCCCATGGGGACGCGGTATTGTTCGACCAGCAAGACATGGCCGTCTTCCACCGCCAAGATGACAGCGGCGCGAATGTCGCGCGGGCGCGCGGCATATTCCCAGCGGCCCCGCGTCTTGGCGACCATGAATTTGCCCGTCCAGCGGATGATCTCTGGCGCATCGGCATCGGGTATGGGCATGGGCTAAGAGCCTTTTATGAAGCGGGGGGTGTTTAAACCTCGATCAATCGATCGGGCAATTCGTTCTGGTCGTCTTCCTCGCGGGGGAAGTGTTCCGAGAGGATTTGACCAACATCGCGCACCCCGGCGGCCATTCCTTCGGCAATATGGCCTTGTTTGATATGGCTCAGCATATCGGCCATGGCCTCGCCCCAAACCTCGGCCGGAACCTTGGCCGCGATCGGTTCGTCGGCCACGATTTCAGCCCGGTGTTCGCGCATGGAAAGATATATCAGAATGCCGGTTCGCCCATGGGTCCGGCGTTCTGCGCCAACTTTGAAATGCTTGATCGCGCGGGCATGGACTCGGGCAGTTTTCACAGGGCTGGGCGTGAACACAAAACGTAAATCATCCCAGCTCAGCAAGGCCCAGCTGCCAAGGAAGGTCAAAAGACCAAGCGCAATCGTCATGCTGGCCAATTGGCCGGTCGTCCATTGGTCGCCCCAACTGTTTGTGAGGCCGTCCCACAATTCCATGAAAGGTTGGGGCAGCAGGGCAAAAATGCTCATTGCGGTAAAGCCTAGGCCGACCGCCCACCATAAAACAACGTCACTGTAAGCATCGGACCTGTCGGCCAGCACGGTGACAATCTCGCCAGAGGTCGTCAGCTCTGCGCCTGCGACTGCGTCCGACACGATTTTGTGATCGGCTTCGTTAAGATAGGCCATGGTCTGCGCGCTCCCTTACCAGCCGCCAGAGGCGCCGCCGCCCCCGAAAGAACCGCCGCCGCCGGAAAAGCCGCCGCCGAAGCCGCCGCCCCCGCCAAAGCCGCCGCCTCCGCCCCAGTCATCGCCGCCTGACATTGCACCGCGCGCGACCGCTGAACCGACTTCCCATAGAATGATATTGCCAATCCCGCCGCCCATGCGCCGTCTGCGGCCGCGTCCGCCAAACATGGGCAGGATGAAGAAGAAGAACAGAAAGGCCATCCAGATAAGGCCGCCAATGGGAAATCCGCCTTCGCTTTGGCGTCTTTCGCTTGCCTCTGCGGCGACTTGGCGGGCCTGATCCTCGGGCAGGACAAGCTGGCTGATAATCGCATCTGCGCCTGCGGTAATCCCGCCCGGCATATCGCCTGCCTTGAAGCGGGGCGTGACCTGATTATTGATGATAATGGCGGACAAAGCGTCCGTCATGATCCCTTCGAGGCCATAACCGACTTCGATCCGCACGCGCCTCTCATTGGGCGCAACCAGCAAAAGCGCACCATCATCGCGCTCGGCATCGCCAAGCTGCCATGCACGGCCCAATTGATAGCCGTAATCGGCAATATCATAGCCTTGCAGATCAGAGACGGTCGCGACCACCAATTGGCGCTGTGATTGCTGTTCCAATGCCGCCAGCTTTTGGTCAAGCTCGGCCTCAACATTGGCGGGAATGATGTTGGCCTGATCGACCACGCGGCCCGACAATGCCGGAAACTCCTGCGCGCCGAGCGG
>CAZDHB010000136.1:0-3032 GCA_964505255.1 uncultured Porphyrobacter sp. | reverse complement strand
GCGACATCATGGCCTGCTTTTGCAAGGTTTGCGGCCATCCCGCCGCCCATATTGCCAAGCCCGATAAATGCGATTTTCATTTCATTATCCTCGATAAGATCAGGCCTAAGCCCCAGAAGCCAAACACAATGCCTGGCAAAACCAGCCAGTTTGCGACAAGCGACTCCCCAGCTTCCTTTATGGAAGCGGGTTGCCCGTTTCTCCGCAGCATGATGCCTGCTAAATACAAAGGTAAAATGCCGCGATCCCTTCTAGTCCGCGCTCCGCGCCACCAATGGGTTAGGCAAAGCAAACCGATGCATAGTAAGACCAGACCAAAAATCACCGCCCCTTCCAGCTGCCCTCACGCTTCTCGATAAAGGCGGCCATGCCCTCGGCCTTGTCTTCAGACGCGGTGAGGATTTGGAAAATGCGGCGTTCGACAATCAACCCTTGGTCGAGCGTCATTTCAAAAGCCGAATTGACCATTTCCTTGTTTGCGATGGTGGCCATCGGCGGTTTCGAGGCAATCGTGCCTGCGGTTTTGAGGGCGCTAGCAACCAGATCGGCTTGCGGCACGGCGCGCACAATCAAATTGGCGCGCTCGGCCTCTTCGGCGTCCATCATCCGGCCCGTCAGGCACATTTCCATGGACTTCGACTTGCCAATCGCGCGGGTAAGACGCTGCGAGCCGCCCATGCCGGGTGCCACACCCAGATTGATCTCGGGCTGGCCGAATTTGGCATTGTCAGAGGCGATGATGAAATCCGCCATCATAGCCAGCTCGCAGCCGCCGCCCAGCGCAAAGCCATTGACCGCTGCGATCCAAGGTTTGCGGGTCTTTTTGACGATCTCAGAGGTCCAAGGCCCGAAGAAATCCTCAAGGTAAAAATCCGCGGCCGCCTTCTCGCTCATTTCCTTAATGTCTGCGCCTGCGGCAAAGGCTTTCTCGCCGCTGCCGGTCAGAACTGCGCAAAGCTGGGTTTCATCCGCCTGATAAGCGGCAAAAGCGTCGATCAGCTCAGCCAGAACCTGGCTATTGAGCGCGTTGAGCGCCTTGGGCCGGTTGATGGTGAGCAGCGTGACGCCCTTTGTGCCCTGTGCGTCTTTTTCAGCAGTGATCGTCTCATATTGGCTCATAAAGGCTTCCATTCTTCATTGTCGGGGAGGGGTGCAAAAATGCTCCCAATCAATTCTTCGCTGACGCCTTGCGGAGTGGCCGGATCCCACGCCGGATCGCCGGTTTTATCGATGATGACGGCGCGCACGCCCTCGGCAAAATCGGGGCGCGTGAGCACGCGGCTGGCAATGCGATATTCCATCCGCATATTGTCGGCAAAATCGGTCATGTCCGCGCTGTCCGCCAATTGCCTCAGGGCCACCTTGCAAGTCTGCGGAGATTTCGTGCCAAGCGTATCGCGTTCCTTCGCCGCCCAATCGCTTGAGTCCTTTTCCAGACTGGACAAGATGTCCTCAAAAACATCGGAGGCAAAATGTTTGGCAATGGCATCGGCGTTGCCTTCTAAACGCGCCGTAGGAGGGGACGGCGCGAGCTCTGCCAAAATTCCTGATGCGCGGCCGGGATTGCTGAAAATCCGCTGTTTCGCGTCATCGATCATGTCAGAGGGCAGATAATGGGTGGCAAGGCCCGCCCACAGGCATTCTGCGCCGTCCAGCCGCGCGCCGGTGAGCGCAAGGAACTGGCCCAGCCGCCCGCCAAGGCGCGAGAGATACCACCCGCCGCCCACGTCAGGAAACAGGCCAATGCCGGTTTCCGGCATGGCAAAACGGGTGTTTTCTGTTGCGACGCGGATGCTGGCGGGCTGCGAAATGCCGACCCCGCCGCCCATCGTAATCCCATCCATGAAAGCGATCACGGGCTTTGCATAAGTGAACAGCTGGTGATTGAGCTGATATTCGTCATGGAAAAACTTGCGGCCCGACACCCCGCCATCATTCAGCGCAGAATTGCGCAGAAAGGCGATGTCGCCCCCTGCGCAAAAGCCGCGGCTGCCTTCTGCATGGTCGATCACAACCGCCTCGACCCGGTCGTTGCTGGCCCACTCAGTGAGCGCTGCACTCATCGCGTGGCACATCTCCAGCGTGAGCGCATGCAGCGCTTTCGGCCGGTTAAGCGAAATGCGCCCCACCTTGCCTGTAATTGCGATTGTTACGCTATCTGTCATTGCCTCAGCAAATCCCTTCCCACGACCATCCGCATGATCTGATTGGTTCCCTCGAGGATGGAATGCACGCGCAAATCGCGCCAGAACCGCTCGATCGGGTAATCCTGTAAATAGCCATAGCCGCCATGCAATTGCAGCGCGCGGTCAACGATGGATGAGCCGTTATCTGTCGCCAGCCGTTTGGCCATGGCCGAAAAGCGCGTTTTGTCCGGGGCGTTCTCGGTCACTTTTGCGGCGGCCAAATAGAGCAGCGCGCGCGCCGCCTCCAGATCGGTCGCCATATCGGCCAGCGTAAACTGAGTGTTTTGAAAATCTGCCACGGCTTGACCAAATTGCTTGCGGTCTTTGGTGTAAGCGATCGCCTCGTCGAGACATCTGTGCGCGCCGCCCAAAGAGCAAGCGCCGATGTTGAGCCTGCCGCCATCCAGACCCATCATCGCAATGCGAAACCCTTCGCCTGCCGCGCCGACTACATTTTCCGCCGGAATCCGTACGTCCTCCAGGATCAGCTGTGCAGTAGGCTGCGAATGCCAGCCGAGTTTCTTCTCATTCGCGCCAAAGGATACGCCGGGCATATCTTTCTCGATCACGACACACGTTATGCCTTTGGCGCCGTCTTCTCCGGTGCGCACCATGGCGACGTAGATTTCGTTCGATCCGGCGCCGGAGATGAACTGTTTGGAGCCATTGAGGATGTAATCATCGCCATCCTTGCGCGCGGTGGTTTTGAGCGCGGCGGCGTCAGAGCCTGAGGAAGGTTCGGTTAGGCAATAGCTGGCGATTTTGTCCATCGTGACCAGATCGGGCAGATATTTGTCCTTGAGCGGCTGAGCGCCAAACCGGTCGATCATCCATGCGGCCATATTG
>CAZDHB010000135.1:1992-3099 GCA_964505255.1 uncultured Porphyrobacter sp. | reverse complement strand
GGCACAATGCGATGAATGATTACGCTGGCCACCGCCGCGAAATGCACCGGATCACATTGTCGGGCGAGGCTTTGGCGGCTTAGGGGCTGCGTAGTTCGTTCGCCTACCGGTTGGCTCTGCGGGCCGTCTGCGACTCCGCTACTTGAGGCGGTTGTTTTAACCTACGCAGCTGCTTTCGCGGCTTTCGACTCTTTTGCCGGCAAGCACTTCGGAATAGGCTTTTTGGTCTCCTTCCGAAGTGTGGTCGTAGATTTTCGCCAGAGTCTCAAAGCTCGCAGCTTCTTCTGTTGTGCAGAGCGTTTTTGTTTGGTCGGAGACAACGAGATATTTGGTCGTGATGAACATTTCACCGTCCGCAGTCTCGATTGAAAAACCATAGCTAGAGACTGGCGCGCAGGGGATGCCAAATTCGTTAGCGTTGAGCTGCTTCATTTGATTGTCGAACTCTAGCCAGCAGTCAGCTTGGTTCTCTGGGTGTGCTTGTTGGCAGCGGCAACTCGTCACTGCGAGATTTGCAAGCCGTTCTTGATCGAAAGAATCAGCCTGTGCTTGGTCCTGTTGAGTTTCTTGGTTCTGACCCACTTTTTGTGGCTCGACAGCGCATGCTGTGATGCCAAGAGCAACCAGGATCGCTAAATTCCTCACTCCGCTTGCTCCTCGCAAGAATAGACCAGCCGTTCGTTCGGGCTGCTGGGCAAGGCCGCCAGAACGCCGCTTTGCAAATCTCCGAGCGTCGCCGCAGCGTTCTGTGCATCACAAGCGGGCGCTTTATACCGGGCGCGGGCTTCGCGGGCCTTGTCCATGGCGGCGCGGCTCAGCAGAAAACGTTCGGTGCGATAAATGCGTCTTTGCGGATCAAAGCTGGCCACTGATACGGCTTGTTCTTGGTTGGGGACGAAGGCTCGCGACCATGTGCCCGCAGCAAAACCATATTGCGTGCGGCCATTGACGCAGCCGTCATTATTCCAGCTGAATTCAATATCCTCAGTGTCAGAGCTGGTGATGCGGCTGCGCTGAGGGTCGATGGTGCAAATGAAGTTCTGATTTCCGGCCGGAGATGCAAGCTGCGGCGCATCGCTGGTGCTGTCATTGCCCATCTCATTGCCC
>CAZDHB010000135.1:0-1892 GCA_964505255.1 uncultured Porphyrobacter sp. | reverse complement strand
CAGCGCTGCCGCCTGCAACCGCATTTTGGACACGCCGGTCGATTTCATCAATTCCGGGCCGAGTGAACTGCAAAAACCCCGCCAGAAGAAACGCGCCTAAACCCGCCGCAGCGGCGATTTTATTGGCGGCAGGCCAGCCAAGCGCCTCGCCCTCGTCATCATAAAGCGCGCGCTTTTCATAAGCCCACCAGCCCATCGCAGCCCCAAGAAGGAGCAACAAGACGCTGCCGAACATCCGGTCATCACGCTCGTCACGGACTTGCATTTCAGCCTCGAATTGAGCGCGGTCGCGCACCGCTTTCTCGGCCTCGCTGCGGCTTTCCAGCGCCTCTCTTGCGGCGAATTCTTCGGCCTCAAGCCGTTCTTCCTCGGCTTCCTCCAGCTCTGCCAGAGTGCGGCATTCGCTTTCCACAACGCGCGGCGTCACATCATTGGCTCTGAGGAAAGGCAGCAGCTCGCGGTTCGATACGGCAAAAAAGAACTCCGCATCCGCCCCGCCAGAATCGGCGCCAAAGCTGTTGACCCCCAAGACGCGCCCACATTCATCAAGCAGCGGACCGCCCGAATTGCCGCGCGCGATCGGGGCGGTGTGCAGCACTGTATGAAATTGCCTGCTGGGCCGTGTGCCGGCCAGAAACCCGCGGCTTTTAACCGGCGGCTGAGCCTTGAAGATATCGCCGATCTCCAGCCCCTGCGCGCGGTCCACATTCATCGGATAACCGACCGAAAAACCGACCCCGTCATCGCGCATCAAGCCGCCAGCCAGCGCCAGCGGGGGCAAACGCAAATCACCGGTTAATTCGATCAGGGCAAGGTCATTGCGCGGGCTGAGCGCGACCAGCTTGCCAAAAACTGCCTGATTGCCTTCTGAAGGGACGATCCCGATCCTGAGGCTGTCATCACGCACGGCATCGCGCACCACATGGGCATTGGTCACCACTCTGCGCGCCGACACGGCAAAGCCGCTTCCGTGGCTGATCGGCGCAATCTGCCCGTTTTCACTGGTGATGATAACCACCCGCACGACCCCGCGTGCAGCGGCGTCAATGTCGCTTGGGCCGGATTGCGCATAGGCAGCGCTTGTGAGGCCAGAGGCGAGCGGCAGCAGGCCTAAACCTTTTAGGCAAACCGCTAACCCCAGAAAGAAATACAGAAAACCATGTCTCATATGATAGGCCTCATGCCGTTCTCATGCTTTGACCGCAAGAGACAGGATGCAGCGCTACGCATTTCTACGCTAACAATTGGCTTATGACGATGAGCGAATCGATATCTGTAGAACTGCCGGACTTAACCGATGACCAGGCCTGGGACGCGGTCTTGCGCCGTGACCGCAGTTATGACGGGCGCTTTATCACAGGCGTGCTTACCACGGGTATCTATTGCCGCCCAAGCTGCGCTGCGCGCCATCCTGCCCGCCGGAACGTGCGCTTTTTTGCGGATGGGGAGGCGGCCCGCGCAGCAGGGCTGAGGGCTTGCAAACGCTGTCTGCCGGACGATGTGAGCCGCGATGAGAGGGCCGTCTTGCAAGGGATCGCTGCGATCAAAACCGGCGAGAAGTGGACGCTCGATGCGCTGGCAGACCTGACAGGGTACTCCGCTGCGCATTATCAGCGGGTGTTCAAACGAGCGACGGGCTTGTCACCTGCGGCCTATGCCGCGGCGCTGCGTGAGGAACGGGCGCGGCAGGCTTTGCCGCTCGCCCGCACGGTGACGGATGCGATTTACGATGCAGGCTATGAAGCGCCGAGCCGCTTTTACGCCGCGATGGAGGGCAAATTGGGAATTACGGCTAGCGACTGGAAAAACGGCGGTGAGGGGCGGCGCATCCATTGGAGCGTGCTCCCCACGACGCTTGGCGAAATGCTGGTCGGGGTGAGCGAGTACGGTGT
>CAZDHB010000134.1:0-3103 GCA_964505255.1 uncultured Porphyrobacter sp. | reverse complement strand
CCCCAAGTCATTGCCAGTTAAGCTCTTTTGCATTAGTCTGGCGTTTGCATCTTTTGGGGGGGACACCAAGGAGAGCAATGATGATCAAGAAATTTGCTGCCGCCGCACTGCTTAGCGGCCTCATCGCCAGTCCAATTGCGATAGCGCAGGACGCGCCGCCAGCCGAGGAAAGCACCGAGCAATCCAAAGGCGAGCAAAGGCTGGAAAAATTGCTCGAAGGACGCGAGGCGGGCGAACCTTCGCGCTGCATCCGCACCTTTGGCAATGGGCGTCTCACCATCATCGATGAGACTGCCATTGTTTACAAAGACGGCGACACCGTATGGGTTAACCGGACCCGCAGGCCGCAGTCCCTCGATGATGGCGACGTGCTGGTCATCCGCAAGTTCAACGCATCCCAGCTATGCCGGCTCGACCAGATCACGACGATTGACCGCTATAACCAATTTTACACTGGCAATGTCTTTCTGACCGATTTTGTCCCTTACAAACGGGTGAAGACCGACCAGAGCTGATCGCCCGAAACAGATTGAATGGTGCAGATCCATTGGCGATCTGGCAGCCAAGATCAGCTGGCTGCCAAACACCCAACAGACATCTATGACTTCGGCTTAAGCAGGGTCGCGGGGCGAATGCGCTGCGCCTCGCCAAACAGGCTGTAAGTTTTGTTGACGTAATTCGAGACATCGATGATCGAGCCGAGGTAGCTTTCCAATTCCTCGGTCATCTCCTGCTCGACCAATCTGACATGCGCCGCCGGATTTTCGGTTTCGAAATGAACATAAAACCAGGGATCGCCGCGTTTCAGCACTAAGGGCTGATCAAGGTCATACCATTCGAACGCCCACGCCAGCGGCCGCGGCCAGATATGCACCGGATAGCGGCCACCCATCTGGAGGCCCGGCCGCGGCACCGGGAACCAGTGCATATGCGGCGCGCTTTGCACAACAAAACACGGCTCATCCGCCACAAAAACATAAGGCGCGGTGAATTGAATGATTGGCCGATCAGGGCTGCGCCATTCATTGGCCGGTTGGACTTGAAAGAGGTTCGCCCGGCCTTGCGGACGCATTGCTGATCCCTCGCCATCGGCATCGGTAAGCTGCAATTGGCCTTGGGCATTGCGTGTGAAAGCCAAAGTCAGATCGACCGGACAAGGCACGACAAAATGGCGCCGGTCAAAATCAATCGCCGCAGGGCAAGCCTGTATGCTCTTGCCGCTGCTGGCTTTGGGATCGCTGCGCGAAAAACTCTTCGGCGGGGCCCAAATGGCATCGGAGCCAGCCGGAAAATGAACCGTCCAGCCCACCGTGACGGTGCGCTTCTTGCCGCGCGATTCGGCTTCTGCAGCGCCTGCATCGCCAGCGAAATAGTCATCCCAACTCATGGCTTTTGCATGTCCTTTGTCAAACTCTTGAGCGCAATCATGCACGTCCGCTTGCCCATGCGCAATCACAGCTTGCGGGGCATGCAGCACATTGCGCCTTGCGCACCCGGCAATGGGTCTGGCCGAGCTTTTTCAAAAGCAAATGATGCTCATCCATATCCTCAGCCGACCATTCGCGGGGCACAATCGGCATCAGCGCGTCATAGGTTCTGGCTGTATCCGCCTTGGCCGCGACTATGCCCATCCTTTGCATGATGCGCCGATGATGCCCGTCGATGACCATGGCCTTGCGGTTAAAGCGCGAAGCATTCATCACGCCTGCGCTGTTCTTGCGCGCGACCCCCGGCAATTGTTCCAGCCAGTCCATCGCAGAAACAAGGTCCATATCGCCAAGATGGTCGAGTGACACCGAGCCGCGCTCTGCTTGGATCGCTTGAAGGCAATCGGATAAGCGTTTGGCCGCAACGCTTGGGAATGTCTGACGCTGAAGCCGCGCCTCCAGCTCTTCCACCGGCACCGCGGCGGCGGCATCCCAGCTGCCAAATTCCTCGAGTAAGCCGTCGGCCGATGCATTGCTCGCCGCCGTTTTGGTTTGCGCGCCGATGACCCCGTGCACCAGCACCCATTCTGCACTGCGGCGTTTGTCTGACGGGCGAATAATACGGCCAAATCGCGCGATCAGCGCGGCCTGCAAACGTCGCAGAACATCGGTGCGGGGGTCACTGCCCAGATCAAGCTGCACGCCCAAATCCTTTGCGCAGGCCCATCCCGGCAAGGGCTATGGCGATGCTCGGAAGCCAGATCCACTTTGCCTCTGAGATAAGCGTTTCAACCCCGCGCGCTGAGAAAAAACCCATCCCGATGGGCGAGACGCGGACCGGGGTAACGGGCGCAAAAATCCTTGCATTGTCAAACGGCCACCAAAGCGCGGCGCCCAGCCCGCCGCTGGTGAGCGTATCAAGGAGGCCATGGCTCGCCATCGCAAGGGTGAGAAAAGCGAACGCGGTGAGGCTTCGCGCTCGCCTCCACAATAGCGCCAGTCCGGCGCAAAATAGCGCAGCGAAGGCGGCCGAATGCGTCGCGCCCCTGTGCCCCCAGACATCGGCATATTCCACGCCCAATGCAAAGCCGATCACATCAGCGTCAGGCGCCATCGCCAAAACCGCACCGGCCACTGCAATCTTGGGCGAGATGATGCGGGGGCCAACCGCTGCGGCAAGCGCTAGCGGGACAATGGCATGAGTGATGATGGTGGGCATATTGGCGGTACCGCTTCAAAACATTTGCTCATGCGAAAGGCTGCGGAGGCATTCAGCGCAGGCGATTAAAACCCGCGCGCTAGCCCCCTGCTGGCGGGTTATGCGTAAATTGAGGGACGCCTTCGGGATGAACCGCCCAAGGCTGCGCAGCGCTGGTCCAGTAAATGACCTCGGGCTTGAAAAAGCTTGGATCGTCCAAAGCGCCCAGTTTTACGATGGTGATGGCATCAGTACTCGACAGGCTGGACATGACCGGGGCTCCGCAATTGGGACAAAATCCGCGCGAAACATGAGCGCCGCTGTCACCGGGCGTATCATAGTAGGAAAGCTCGCCCTGTTTGAGCTTCACCGCATCGGCCGGATAGATCAGGATATTGGCGGGCTGCCCGCCGCAATTGCGCTGGCACGCTTGGCAATGGCAAATGCCCTGTGAGATTGGCTCGCCGCTTACCTCAAT
>CAZDHB010000133.1:0-3217 GCA_964505255.1 uncultured Porphyrobacter sp. | reverse complement strand
GCAATTTCGATCAGCCAGATTTCAGGCTTGGTGAAAAACCGGATGGGCAAAAGGCTGGTGCCTAGCCCGCCGCTGGTCACCAGGAGCTTGCCATCTTGCCTGACGGCGCCGCAAGCGTAAGTGTCGCCATAGGCTGATACGCTGAACGGAGAGCCGCCCCACGGATAAGCGATTTGTCCGCAATGGGTGTGGCCCGCCATCATAAGGGCTATTCCCTTTGGCAAGTCGGGGAAGATATCGGGCGAATGCGTCAGGATAACGGGGACGCCTTCCATTGAGGCCATCGCCTGCAAAGTCGCAGCAAGGTCATCGTGATCGGTGCTTTCATCATCAACGCCGCCAATGGCCAAGGGGCCAAGCAGGGCCGCTTCATTGCGCAAAACGGTGATGTTGGTGCTGGCGGCAAGCTCTTGCTCCAATTCATCCCAGCCATACCAATAGTCGTGATTGCCCGCGACCAGCACGGTGCCAAGGCGCGCTTTGAACCCAGCCAAAGGTGCGATGATTTGCTGCGCGGTAAAGTCACGCGGAGTATTCGGCATTTGGGTCACATAATCGCCGGCCAGCGCGATAATATCGGGCTCAAGCGCATTGACTTGCTCAACAATTGTTTCGGCCCGGGCGGGCGACATCAGCGGCTTTGCCATATGGATGTCCGCGACAAGGGCGATGGTGACACTGGGCGCACCGGCCGGTAAGTCGGAGCTGGTTATCGTAAGCCGCTCCACCACAGGCTCGCGCAGAGTGTCGTAGCTCACCTTGATGGCGAACCAGATCAGCAAAAGCCCCAGCAAAACACCCAGTTTTCGTTTCATGACGCGGTCATCCTTGTAAGATCATCCCCACCGAGTTTTGCTTTCCCTTTGCGCGTGTCCCTTGGTGTGGCTAAGGAATGCCAAACCCAATCGCAAGACGGATCAGCAATGGCGCAACCAGCATACAAACGCATTCTCCTCAAACTTTCCGGCGAAGTTTTGATGGGGGAACAGGAATATGGGATCGATCCGGCCTATGTTGCGCGTCTGGCAGAGGAAGTGAAAGCGGCCAAGGACACCGGGCTGGAGATTTGCCTGGTCATTGGCGGGGGCAATATCTTTCGCGGGATAGCTGGCGCGGCCAAGGGATTGGACCGGACGACTGGCGATTACATGGGCATGCTGGCGACAGTGATGAATGCACTGGCGATGCAAAATGCGCTCGAAAAACTGGGTGTGCAAACGCGCGTGCAATCGGCCATTCCTATGGCGACCGTGTGCGAGCCTTACATTCGCCGCCGCGCAGAACGGCATTTGCAAAAAGGGCGGATCGTCATTTTTGCAGCTGGCACCGGCAATCCCTTCTTCACAACCGATACCGGCGCTGCCTTGCGCGCAGCCGAGATGAACTGTGATGCTCTGCTTAAAGGGACCAGCGTTGACGGGGTTTATGACAGCGATCCCAAACACAATCCTGAGGCCAAGCGTTTCGACACGATTAGCTATGATCATGTCTTGTCGCAAAACCTGAAGGTGATGGACGCCTCGGCAGTCGCGCTATGCCGCGAAAACGCCATTCCGATTGTCGTTTTCTCCATTCGTGAGAAAGGCAATGTCGCCAAGGTTCTCGCCGGTGCTGGGGTCCAAACTATTGTCGAGAGCGGGGACTAGATTTTACCTGTGCGCGGCGGACACGCGCATTGGTTCGAATTCAGCTAAGAGGAAGCGGATAAATCATGGCAAAATATGACAAAAGCGATATCGAGCGCCGGATGAACGGGGCGGTTGAATCTCTGAAAGGCGACCTTGGCGGGCTGCGTACCGGGCGGGCCAATACCGCCTTGCTCGACCCTGTCGTGTGCGAAGTTTACGGCGCGATGATGCCGCTTAATCAGGTTGCCACGGTCAGCGCGCCGGAGCCGCGCATGCTGAGCGTGCAGGTCTGGGATAAAAGCAATATCACTGCGGTGGAAAAGGGCATTGCGCATGCCAATCTCGGCCTCAATCCGATGACTGATGGGCAAACGCTGCGGCTGCCCATGCCGGATTTGACCGAGGAACGGCGCAAGGAGCTGGCAAAACTTGCCGGTACTTATGCCGAAAACGCCAAGGTGGCGATCCGCAATGTCCGGCGCGATGGTATGGAAGCGCTCAAGGACGACGAAAAGGCGAAAGAAATTTCTGAAGACGATCGCAAGCGTCTTGAGGAAGAAGTGCAAAAGCTCACCGATCGATTTGTCAAAGAGGCAGACGATGCTTCGGCAAAAAAGGAGGAGGAAATCCTGACCCAATAAGCGGTCAGTTTTTCCGGTTGGTCCGATCCTGCAGTGCCCCGTGCCCCAGTTATACCGATGCCCTTGTTATGAGTGAAAGCGCGTCCTCTGACGAAGCCGTGGCAGCGCGCCATGTGGCGATCATCATGGATGGCAATGGCCGCTGGGCCAAAAAACGCGGCCTGCCGCGCGCAATGGGGCATCAAAAGGGTGTTGAGGCGGTGCGCAAGCTGGTCCGCTCGATCGAGACGATGGGGATTGATTGCCTGACGCTTTACGCATTTTCGTCTGAGAATTGGAAAAGGCCAGAGGACGAGGTCTCCCATCTGATGGGTCTGCTGCGCAAATTTATTCAGGCTGATTTGCCGGAATTTATCGCCAATGATGTGCGTTTGAAGATTATCGGAGATTATCAGGCGCTTGCTCCCGATCTCATAGAGTTGATCGAGGATGCGTTGGAGAAGACAGCGAAAGGAACCCGGACGCTGGCCGTTGCTCTCAATTACGGGGCACAGCAGGAAATTGCCCGAGCCGCGACGCTCGCCGCCGAAGCGGGCGAGATTTCTGAGAGCGCGATTGAAGCTAATCTCTATACGGCTGATTTGCCGCCACTTGATCTGCTGATCCGAACCAGCGGAGAAGTGCGTTTGTCGAATTTCCTCTTGTGGCAAGCAGCCTATGCGGAAATGGTGTTCACTGATGTGCTTTGGCCGGATTATACTCCGGAACATTTGGAACAAGCGCTAGCGCAATTTTCTGAGAGGGAGCGTCGCTATGGCGGACGGTAGAAAGCGTATCAGCCCAGTTCCGCCTGAACCAGTGCTGCCCGAACCAGCTAAGGCCAAACCTGCGGCGAAGAAAGCCGCAACTAAGAAGGCAGCTCCCAAGAAATCTGCGACGAAAAAGCCTGCTGGTAAGACAGCCGCGCCTAAGAAAACCCCGGCCAAGAAGACGACAGCCAAGAAGACG
>CAZDHB010000132.1:1128-3242 GCA_964505255.1 uncultured Porphyrobacter sp. | reverse complement strand
CGGTAATCATCCGACAGGTTGATCCAGTAATCCTCGCGCGCAGCCTTCTCGGTGAACCAGATCTCGCTTTCGCCAGTGGCAGGATCAATTTTGAGCATGTCGAGCACAGTCTGCTCGCGGTTTTGCCGCTGGACATAAATGGACCCGTCTGGCCCCCAATCGACCCGTGCGACATAAATATCAGGATCATCCCCGAGATCGAGCTTGACCCGGTTCCCGCCATCTGGGTCCACTGCGAACAATTCAACCACGGCATTGTCACTGCCCGCAACCGGATAGCGCTGCTCAAAAACCCGCGTGCCCGTCGCCCCGATCGCCGCGCGGGTGACAACACCGACCATGCTTTCATCGGTCCGCTGCACCACCAGACGGCTGTCATCGCTTGCCCACCAATAGCCGGTGTAGCGCCCCATTTCCTCTTGCGCGACAAACTCCGCCTCGCCCCAGCGGATTGTGTCATCCTCTTTTGGGGTAATCGGGGCCGCTTCCTCGCCAATCTTGCCAATATATAGCTGGCGGCTGCGCACGAAAGACACATATTCGCCTGCCGGGCTGAGCGATGGGTTGAGTTCGCTCTCCTCGGTATTGGTCAGGCGCGTCACCTCGCCGTCCAGCTTCGCCAGATAGAGATCCCCATCCAGCGGCACCAGAACGCCGCTGCCGTCGCTGACCCATTGATAGCTGATGATACCCTTGAGATTGCCGACCCGCGCCCGCTCGCGCTGCATCTTCTCGTCCTCGGAAAGCTCAGCGCCCGTGCCGAGCGCCTTGCTATCAACCAGCATCGACCACTCACCGCTGGTCCGGTCATAACCCCACAAATCATAGCGCTCACGCTCATCATCGCGGTTGCGCAAGACGGTGAGATATTGACCGCCGGGCGAGAGTTTTGCCGCGCGCGGTGTAGGCCCGTTCAAATCAGGGCTGGCAAACACACGTTCAAACGTCAGTTCAGCGCTATCTTCGCTCATCTCAGCTGTGTCCGCCAGCGCGGCTGAAGCGGTGAAACATAAAACGGAAGCCGCGATAATTGAGCGCATAACAATGTGATGATCCCTAGGATGACCGGAAAAAGACAGCCCCAAACGAAAAGGGCGCCGCGATCCTAAGACCGAAGCGCCCTTGAAGCAAATGCTGCTGCACAAGGTTATGCCTTGGGGGTGTTATCCCGGCGTTCCGCAATACGCGCACGTTTACCGGTGCGGCCACGCAGATAATACAGCTTGGCACGGCGCACAACGCCGCGGCGAACGACAGTGATGCTGTCCACGCTGGGTGAGTAGATCGGGAAGACCCGCTCAACACCTTCGCCAAAGCTCATTTTGCGCACGGTGAAGTTGCTGCCCATGCCGCGGTTAGACCGGGCGATGCAGACACCTTCGAAATTCTGAACACGCTCGCGGCTGCCTTCGACAACGCGAACACCAACACGCACGGTATCGCCAGCGCGAAATTCCGGTATGTCTTTGCCAGAGGCTTCGATTGCCTCGGCTTCCAATTGCTGAATCAGGTTCATGAGACCCTCATTCCTTATCTTTTTGCCGCGCGCCAGAGGCAGGTCGGTCCCGAACGTCACGATAACGTTCCCAAAGGTCCGGCCTGCGTAACCGAGTATCGTCTTCAGACCTTTGCTTGCGCCAGCCTGCGACTTTCGCATGATCCCCCGATCGCAGCACTTCAGGGATCTCGCGCCCTTCCCACATCTGGGGCCGGGTGTATTGCGGATATTCCAAGAGGCCGTTCTCGAACGACTCTTCGTCACCGCTTGAAGGCGCGCCCATTACGCCGGGTAAGAGCCGAATGCAAGCATCAAGTATCGCCAAAGCAGCCGGTTCACCGCCGGAGAGGACGATATCAGCAAGGCTGACCTGCTCTATCTGCGGCCGCGCCTCAAAAATACGCTCATCAAAGCCTTCGAAACGCCCGCAAAGAATGGTGACACCGGGACCCGATGCGATCTGCCTGATTCGCTCTTGCGTGATGGGTTTACCGCGCGGGGTCATGGCGAGAATTGGGATGGTTGGTTGTGCTGCAGAGCCACCCGCTCCTTGCGCGTATTTGTCTTGGAGCGGCCCAGCCTCCCGCTCCCACCCCCCGTACCCCCCGGCCGGTTA
>CAZDHB010000132.1:0-1118 GCA_964505255.1 uncultured Porphyrobacter sp. | reverse complement strand
GGCCCGATGCGATCTGCCTGATCCGCTCTTGCGTGATGGGCTTCCCGCGCGGGGTCATGGCGAGAATTGGGATTTCATCCTGCTGTGCCCGTCCACCCGCTCCTTGCGCGTATTTGTCTTGGAGCGGGAGGCACGGAACACACTGAATCCAACGCCGCTGCGAGCACATCCGCTTTCAGCACAAGCCCTGCGCCGCCGCCTGCTGGCGTGCCATCGACATTCTTGTGCTTATCAGTCGCAAAATCGCGAATTTGAACGGTGTCACATGACCACTTGCCCTCGGATAGCGCTTTTCCGGCAAGCGATACGCCAAGCGGTCCGGGAAACATGTCTGGATAGAGCGTGAGTATGGTGGCCGCGAAGGTCATTTGCGCCTAAAAAAGCGCCAAACCGCCTTCCAAAATTTCGCTTCCATCACCAACAGTTTTGCAACAAATTCTGGAACGGCGAAATCGCGTTCTAGTGCCTTTTCATCTGCGTTATTTATGTACAGCGCGCTTATCATTTTCCAAAATACGAATATTTCGAATGCGACCACCACGAGCAGCACCGCGTTGCGGATGCTTGAAAGTTCGCCGATGATAATCTGATTGGCTCCAGGCACAATATAGCTTGATGCAAGCAAGCCCAGTCCGGCAATACCGGCTGTTCTAATGAGCCGCGCTTTCATACCAAGTGACCTTGAGAAAAACGCGAAATATATGATTGGGACAATCACACATAGGTCAACCAAAGCGACCCATTCCGCCCGCGGATATGCTGTCCAATCAAGGCTTTGTGCGAAAGCCCATTCGATGGCGATGGCTAAAGGCAATACAGCCAAGAAAAACCACTTTTCGTTCAGCTTCGTTAGTTTGAATTCCATTTCACCCCATCCTTCGCCCTCGTATCGACATTGAGCTCAAACACGTCGGGCCGCGAATAGTGCCCATCGGTATCGAGGCTCGCTAGCCCGCCGCCGATCTCGCTTAAGTCCAGCTCGGCGTGGAGGATTTCCTCCGCTTCTCCAGCCTGTGCCAGCACCCGCGCATCGGGTGCAATGATCATTGAGCCACCACGGTTGAGCTGCTCGCCCTCGATAGCGTTGAACAGCTCTAGCGCGTCCGAGTTCCCACCCA
>CAZDHB010000131.1:0-3300 GCA_964505255.1 uncultured Porphyrobacter sp. | reverse complement strand
TCGTCTTCATTGACCGCTTTCGCCTTTTGGCGCTTGTCAAAGCTTGACCAGACCGTGTTCCAGTCGCCGGTGGTGGCCCCTTTTGAATATTCGGTCGCGCGGGTTTCAAAGAAGTTCGCATGCTCCACGCCGTTCAAGAGCGGGGTCAGCCATGGCAGTGGGTGGTCCTCAATCATATAGATCGGTTGCAGGCCCAGCTGGCCCAGACGCCAATCGGCAATATAGCGGATGTATTTCTTGATTTCCTTGGCCGTCATGCCGGACACCGGACCCATCTCAAACGCCAGATCGATAAAGCTGTCTTCCAGCCGCACGGTCTTTTGGCAGATGTCGATAATGTCTTCTTTCACCGCCTTGGTGTAGCAATCCCGCTCGCGCACGAACTCGTGGAACATGCGCACAATGCCTTCGCAATGCAGGCTCTCATCGCGCACTGACCAGCTGACGATTTGGCCCATGCCTTTCATCTTGTTGAAGCGCGGGAAATTCATCAGCATCGCGAAGCTGGCGAACAATTGCATCCCTTCGGTAAAGCCGCCGAACATCGCCAGAGTGCGGGCAATATCCTCGTCATTGTCGACGCTGAACTGCTGCATATAATCGTGCTTGTCGGCCATTTCCTCATAATCGAGGAAGGCGGAATATTCGCTTTCGGGCATGCCGATCGTGTCGAGCAAATGCGAGTAAGCCGCGATATGCACCGTCTCCATATTGGAGAAAGCGGTCAGCATCATCTTGATCTCTGTTGGTTTGAACACGCGGCCATATTTGTCGTGATAGCAATCCTGCACCTCGACATCGGCCTGGGTGAAGAAGCGGAAGATTTGGGTGAGCAGGTTCCGCTCATGATCGGTGAGGTTTTGCGCCCAGTCGCGGCAGTCCTCGCCCAAAGGCACTTCCTCGGGCATCCAGTGGATTTGCTGCTGGCGTTTCCAGAAGTCGTAAGCCCATGGGTATTCAAAGGGCTTGTAGGTCTTGCGGGCTTCTAGCAACGACATGTTGATCTCCGAGGGTTTTTGTTAGCGTTTCGATATAGGGATTCTTGCCTGCGATTCGATAGCAAGTCAGTAGAAATCTGCGGGGATAAATCATGCAAATTGGGAATCATCTGGTGACGCCTATGCATGTCCTGCAATTGGGCCGGCTGCGAATGGCGCTGCGGCGAGAGAGGGCCGCCCCCCTCAACCACGCTTTTTCGAGCCAAAAACGGAGCCGCCGCCAAGCACTGTGACGCCGAGGAAGAAGCCAAAATCATACCAGCCGCCCTTGTTGGGCACGGCGTAGACCGCGATCTCGGAATTAAAGAGCGATCCGATGAAGCTCCACGGAAAGATGAAGCCATGCCACAGACCCCATAGGAATCCGGGCGAGCCGGTTTCCTTGCTCACACTGGCATCAATTTGTGATGCACAGGCGGACAGCAGCAACGCCAATCCGGCAATCATGGCAAGCCGCTGGATCATCCAGCGAAAAATCCGATGGCAAAGCCGATCAACCCAAACATTACGCCAAAAATCTTTGCGTTATGGCCAAAGCCTTTGTGCGGCCCGATCATATCGGCCTCTGGGTCTTTTCCCTTACCCTCGGCAAAGGCTTGCTTGCGTTTCTCAAAGGATTTGAGCGATCCTTTTTGCTGGGTCGCCCAGGCCATTGCTGGTCCCCCGATAAGGGCCATGATGAGCCCTAAGATTATGCCTGACATGTGCGGGGTTCCTTAACTTACGCTATCAAGAATAGCTTGCAGATCAGCCGCAGCTTTGCGCTTCGGAGTAGGTTGCCGTGCTGGTGTGAGCAGCACCGCCGATCACTGACACGCCAAGCACTCATCATAATCCGTCTCTGGCACGCCCAATTCGGCCTTCAGTTCAATCTCGGGCGCATCAGCGGTGTTATCCGCCTCCACCCCGCCGGCAAAGCCAGCCCGCTGAACTGATTTCGAACGGAGATAATAGAGCGATTTGATGCCTTTTTCCCAAGCTTGGAAGTGCAGCATCATCAGATCCCATTTATCGACATCAGCCGGGATAAACAGGTTCAGCGACTGGGCCTGATCGATATAGGGCGCGCGGTCAGCGGCAAATTCCAAGAGCCAGCGCTGATCGATTTCAAAGCTGGTTTTGAACGCCGCCTTTTCCTCTACCGAGAGGAAATCGAGATGCTGCACACTGCCATCATGCTCGAGGATGGAATTCCAGATATTGTTCGAATCCTTGCTTTTCTCGCGGAGGATTTTCTCCAGATAAGGGTTCTTTACAATAAAGCTGCCGGACAGCGTTTTGTGCGTGTAGATATTGGCCGGAATAGGCTCGATACACGCGCTGGTTCCGCCGCAAATAATGCTGATCGAGGCGGTTGGCGCAATCGCCATTTTGCAAGAAAACCGCTCCATCGCGCCCATTTCTTCCGCGTCCGGGCACGCACCGCGTTCCTGCGCGAGCAACATGGATGCCTCGCACGCTTTGCCGTGAATGTGCTTGAACATCTTCTCGTTCCAGACCTTGGCCATCGGGCTTTCAAAGCCGATACCCTTGGATTGGAGGAAAGAGTGGAAGCCCATAACGCCCAGCCCAACGCTGCGCTCGCGCATGGCGGAATATTTCGCCCGCGCCATTTCATCGGGCGCGCGGTCGATATAATCCTGCAGGACATTGTCGAGGAACCGCATGATGTCCTCAACAAATTGCTTATCACCGTTCCACTCATCCCATTTCTCAAGGTTGAGCGAGGACAGACAGCACACCGCCGTACGGTCATTACCCAAATGGTCAATTCCGGTCGGCAAAGTGATTTCACTGCATAGGTTGGATGTGGAAACCTTAAGCCCCAGATCGCGGTGATGCTTGGGCATCATCCGGTTCACTGTATCGGCAAACACAATATAAGGCTCGCCCGTGGCGAGGCGCGTTTCGACCAGCTTCTGGAACAGGCTGCGCGCATCGACCGTGCCGCGCACTTCCCCGGTTTTGGGTGACTTCAGCTCAAATTCCGCGCCCTCGCGCACAGCTTCCATGAACTCGTCGGTCAGCAGAACGCCGTGATGCAAGTTGAGCGCCTTGCGGTTGAAATCGCCTGACGGTTTGCGGATTTCGAGGAATTCCTCAATCTCGGGATGCGAGACATCGAGATAGCATGCCGCGCTGCCGCGCCGCAGCGACCCTTGCGAAATTGCCAGCGTGAGCGAATCCATCACCCGCACGAACGGGATAATACCGCTGGTCTTGCCATTGAGGCCAACCGGCTCGCCGATGCCGCGCACATTGCCCCAATAGGTGCCAATGCCGCCGCCTTTGGACGCCAGCC
>CAZDHB010000130.1:0-3304 GCA_964505255.1 uncultured Porphyrobacter sp. | reverse complement strand
GGCCATAAACTTGGGCCACAAAAAAGACCCTCACCGTCCGATCCGAACGGTAAGGGTCTCTTGCTTCTAGCGTCTTTTGGTTTGGCGTCTCGCGATCAGGGCCTGATTGCTCAAAACCCCAAGTTCAAAACCCCAAATTCAAAGCCCCAAATTCAGGCGCTTTAAACCGGCTCAGGCCGCAGCAGTTTTCGCCGGGGCTGCATCGCGCACGCCCTGATCGACATGAGCGGCAAAGGGCTCAAAATTGTCCACAAACAGCTGCACCAGCTTGTGAGCCGTTTCGTCATACTCTTCACCATTGGCCCAGGTTGAACGCGGATCAAGGATCGCGGTGTCAACACCCGGCACAGCAACCGGGACGTCAAAGCCGAAATTGGCATCCTTGCGGAATTCTGCGTCATTGAGCGAGCCATCCAGTGCCGCGTTCAAAAGCGCCCGGGTCGCCTTGATCGGCATCCGGTTGCCAACACCATATTTGCCGCCCGTCCAGCCCGTGTTGACGAGCCAGCACTGCGCCCCGCCTTCGGCAATGCGTTTCTTCAGCAGATTGCCGTAAACGCTCGGGTGGCGCGGCATAAACGGCGCGCCGAAACAGGTCGAGAAAGTCGCCTCAGGCTCGGTTACACCGATTTCAGTACCCGCGACCTTGGCGGTGTAACCCGAAAGGAAGTGATACATCGCTTGATCCGGTGTCAGCCGCGCGATCGGAGGCAGCACACCAAAGGCATCTGCGGTCAACATAATGACTGTGCTGGGCGGCGGCCCCATGTTCTCTTCCGATGTATTCGGGATCGAACTGAGCGGATAGGCGCCGCGGGTGTTTTCCGCCAGGCTGTTATCATCAAGGTCAAGCTCGCCCGCGTCATTCATGACGACGTTTTCAAGCACCGTTCCCTTCATCCGCGTGGTCGCGTAAATTTCAGGCTCAGCCTCTTCAGAGAGGCGGATCATCTTTGCATAGCAGCCCCCTTCAAAATTGAAGACGGCAGTGTCCGACCAGCCATGCTCGTCATCACCGATCAGCGTGCGGCTGGCATCAGCCGAAAGCGTTGTCTTGCCAGTGCCCGAAAGGCCGAAGAAAACCGCGCTTTTGCCATCTGAACCGATATTGGCCGAGCAATGCATTGGCATCACACCGGTTGTCGGCAAAAGGTAATTGAGAATGCCGAACACGCTCTTCTTCATTTCGCCGGCATATCTGGTGCCGCCGATGAGAACCAGTTTCTCCGTCAGATTAACCGCAATGACGGTTTCACCGCGCGTCCCGTGACGCTGTGGATCGGCGCGGAAACTCGGCAAATCGATGATTGTATATTCAGGATCGAAGCCTTCGAGGTCTTGCGCCTCGGGGCGGACCAGCATGGTGCGAATGAACTGGTTGTGCCACGCAAATTCGTTGATCACCCGCACATTGACGCGGTGCTCCGGCTGTGAGCCGCCGAACAGATCAGCCACATAGAGCGTATCCTTGCCGCCCAGCGCCGTCATGAAATCTTCCTTCAGCGCCGCAAAATGTTCCGGCGCGATCGACGCATTATTGTCCCACCAAACGGTATCCTCGGTGCCTTCGTCGCGAACGATGAACTTGTCCTTCGCGCTGCGGCCGGTGTGCTGGCCGGTTTCAACGACCAGCGGCCCGCCTTTGGCCAAACGGCCTTCGCCATTGTTCACGGCGTGCTGTGTCAATTGTTCTGACGACAAATTGGCATGAATGGCGGCACTCGTCTGAATGCCCTGCTTGGCCAAACTCTGGGCCATTTGTGTATCGGTCACGGTCACGAATTCTTCTCCCGACGCGAAAGCGCCTTTTTCTCTCGAAATTCATATCGGCAGCACGGGGGTGCGCACACGAAAAGGCAAGCCAAACGAATGGATTTGGCTTTGCTTCACCGGCCCTTTATGGGAAAACAGTAAAAGTTGCGAGGTTTGAGACTTGCAATGTTTCGTTCTGGGATTGCAGATAACCGAATAATGAACGCCGAAAACTCGCCCTCTCCGCCTGCCAATGGCGCTGAAAACGCCGAGAGCGCCGAGACGGCTGCTCGCTTAGACGCAGACATCGGCGCAGAGAGCGCCTCGCCAGCAAACCAAACGGAAACTGTGATTGCGCTGGTCGATGATGACCGCAACATTTTGACGACAGTTTCGATCGCTTTGCAATCAGAAGGGTTTTCCACAAGGGTCTATTCCGATGGCGAGACAGCGCTGGCCGCAATTCTGGAAAATCCACCTGATCTCGCGGTATTTGACATCAAGATGCCGCGGATGGACGGGATGGAGCTGCTGAGACGTTTGCGGGCCAATTCGTCTCTGCCGGTGATTTTCCTGACCAGCAAAGACGACGAAAGCGATGAAGAGGCCGGGCTGGAAATGGGCGCGGATGATTACATCGCCAAGCCGTTTTCCTTGCGCCTTTTGCTGGCCCGAATTCGCGCCATTCTACGCCGGGGCGGGACAAGCAGCGCCCCGCATCACGCAGGCGAAGCGCCGGAGGCCACCTCGCAAATCATCAAACGCGGCCGCCTCGAGATGGATGCCGCGCGCCACACGGTCCGCTGGAACGAGCGCGCGGTTAGCTTGACCGTAACCGAATTCCTCATCTTGGAGGCGCTGGCAAGCAGGCCGGGGGTGATCAAAAGCCGCAATCAATTGATGGACGCGGCTTATCCCGATGATGTGTTCGTGGATGACCGAACGGTTGACAGTCATATCAAGCGAATGCGGCGCAAATTCAGAGCCCATGACCCGGAATTTACCGCCATCGAAACCCTCTATGGTGCCGGCTATTGCTATACCGACACAGCAAGTGATGGCTGACACTTTGAACCAGCGCGAGAAAACAGACGAAGGCCGGTCGTCTTCCGCCCGATCCCAGCCGCCTTCGCAAGTTGATGATGCGGAGCCATCGCGCTGGTCTTTGAAATTGTCGCTAACGGGGCGCATATTGCTGGTGAATGTCCTGCCGCTCGTTTTGCTAGGCGGCGGGATCATCTATCTCGACAGCTATCGCAAGCAATTGCTGGATGAGCGGTTCAAATTGGCCTTGGTTGAGGCGCAAATAACCGCCGAGGCGCTGGCCGGTGCCACCAATCAGCGGCAAGAGGCTTTGCTGATCCAGATCGGCAAGGAACAGCGTCTGCGCCTCAGGCTCTATGATCCGGATGGCATCAAAGAAGGAGACAGCTGGGCTTTGGCCCCTCCCACCTTCAGCATCGGCGATGTGACCGGCGTGCAACCGAGCAAGAGTGACGTGGCTGCTAAAACCGGTTCGCAGGCATCGGAGGCTGCGCCAGACGCTTTGCCG
>CAZDHB010000129.1:1296-3383 GCA_964505255.1 uncultured Porphyrobacter sp. | reverse complement strand
GAGGTTGCTTACGGGGTGGCCTTTGCCACCGCGGCTTCCGAGTGTTTCCAGCAGCCCTTCTTGTGGGAAAGACGCGCGTTCAAAAGCAAGTTTCCCAGCGGTGAGGCAAAAGATCTCGGCATCAAATGGGGGCGACACGTCGGCATTGAAATCAACAAAATGCGCACACGTGACGGGGCTGAGCCGAACAAGGTGAACTACTATCTTGGACGCTATCCACGCCGGGATGATGTGTTGAAATGGACGCCCACTGGCCCATCCTACAGCGCCAATCCCGGTCCGACAGTGGGCGCATATGAGCGCGGCCTGTTCCCCGGCCACGGCCAGATCAAGCCATGGACCATGACCAGTTCCTCGCAATTTCGCGTGCCAGAATTTCCAGATCCGAAAAGCCCCGAGTTCGCCGAGCAGTTTGAGCTTGTCCGCACGCTTGGCGGCAAGGACAGTTCAGTGCGCACGGCCGATCAGGCCGAGATTGCGCTGTTCTGGGAGGATGGTCCTTGGGGCATAACCCCGCCCGGGCACTTCCTCTATATCGGTCTGCAAGTGATGCAGGATCGCGGCTTTGATTTCCTTGATCATGCACGCAATTTTGCACTTATGGGCGCGACGCAGGCCGATGCCTCGATCAATGCCTGGGACAGCAAATATCACCACGATATTGTCCGCCCTGAAACTGCCATCAAGTTTCGCGGCGACGGTTTCGGAAACAGCGATCAACGCGTTGCAAGCCAGTCAAATTGGGAAAGCTACATCCCCACGCCCAATTTCCCGGCCTACACATCAGGCCACTCAACCTTCGGGGCCGTCGGCGTTGAGATGATCAAGCTCATTCTCGGAACCGATGCGGTGACATTCAGCCACGAGAGCCCCGATCAGGTCTTGTGGCCAACGCTGACCGGCAAGAGGCGCCATTTCACCAGCCTTGATCAAGCAGCGCATGAGAATGGATGGTCGCGGCTTTATGGCGGTGTTCACTGGCTCGAAGATCACGATCAAGCCGATCGCGCAGGTCGACTGATCGCGCGCCATGCTTTTGAAAATATGTTCAAGAAGAAAGCCTAAATCATGAAATTGATTATGAAAAACTCGCTGGCCTTCGGGTCAGCATTGGCAGGGCTTTGCCTTGTTCCCGCGACTGCACAAGCGCAGGATGTGGATTTGAACTATGATCGCCTCTCATCTCTTGAAGAGCCAATTGCCTTTGATCTGGGCGATGTAACGCTCGAAGTTACCGGGGTGGTTGATGCTCCCATTGTGGCGGAATTCGACCAACTCACCGATACTGACAGCGTCGATGCTGGAGCGATTGGCAATTTCCAAATTTCGGCGCAAACCCAATTGGGCAATCGCTGGACTTTGGGCGCTGCCTATTTCGGCCAATACGACACCGGCGTCTTTTCTGACGGCGATGAGTACACTGATAATGTCGTCGGGTTTGTCGGGACGAGCATCGGAACTGTTCTTGGTGGCAATGTCGAGGGGCAGGTCCGCGAGATCACTCGGCGAGAACGAGGCGTAGGCAATGGCTTCCTGCAATTTGACGACTTCTATGGAGGCCTCGACGATTGGGGCGGCGCTTATGTTGGCAGGTTTGGTCCAACCGTTCTTTCCGGCGCAGTGGACGACAATGGCGATTTTGAAGTGGGTGCGGTTTTTCAGCGTCCGATTGGCGAGAAGGATTATCGCTTCTCAGCCAGGGCCGCCAACGCCAGCTTCACCTCGCAAGATGGCACGACCCAATTCGACACTAAGGGTGTCTCTGGCGTCGCGGAACTTGTCTACGGCAGCTCGCTGTTCGATTTAGGCCTTGGCTATGAGAAGCTAGAGAGCGCGGCAACAAATGCCGATCGCTGGTTTCTATCGGCTGGCGCGCAAACCCAAATAGGGCCTTTGCGATTATCAGCAGAGGGGCACTATGGACAGGCCGCAGGTGATGATGAGATTGCCGCTGGGATAGGTGCGTCTTACGACATTGCCCGCGGGCTTTCGCTGAATTTGGGCCTAAATTACGAGAAAGCGACGATTGAATCCAATGGTGTGACCTTGGTGGATACAGATGAAGTGAAAGCGATTGCCTCGCTTCG
>CAZDHB010000129.1:0-1196 GCA_964505255.1 uncultured Porphyrobacter sp. | reverse complement strand
GCCGCCAATCAGATCGACATCATAAGCAAAAGAAGTGATCCATGCAGTGAAAAATACTATGACGCTTCTAAAGCCGAATTCGGCAGGAGGGTCCCATTTCTCTTTATTGTCCATGTCAAAGACACCTAGAGTTTAGGCTACCGTTAGAATAGGTAGAAACAGTCTGACAAGACCGCTAAAACAAATCAACCAGATGAGACGAACCACCCGCTAAGCCAAAGCCTCTGCGTGTCTCAATCTATCTGACGACGGACACAAAGGAGAAAGACATTGCCGAAGATAATTCCCCTTCGAGTTATGTTGTTAGTACTGGTTCTTACGGCTTGCAATCCAGTCAAGAACCTTGAGAATACTGAATCCGCAATTTCAAAATGGCAGGAGCTGTATAATGCTCAAGAGGCTGAAGCACTCTATGCCCTTTCAGGAGAGGCTTTGCGAGAAACTACGGCGCTCAAGGACATTGAGGATCAGCTGACTATAATGACCGCAAGGCTCGGTAAAGCGACTTCCAGCGAGCGGCTGGATTGGCGCGTTATGAATGTCAACGGTGTGAACCAAACCGTAGTGACCATGCAGACCGTTTTTGAACTAGGGGAAGGGGTTGAAACTTTCGTGCTTCAGGAAAATGAGGAAGGCGAAATGAAAATAGTCACTTGGACAGTTCAATCGGAGAATTTGCAATTGACACCTGCAGATGTCTCTGGTCGCTCCCAATAGAGCATCAAGACTTCAGAAAATTCATAAATTCGCACCACTTGATCAAATAGTTTGAACGCAATCAGTAAGTATGAATTGGACGACTGCGCGTATTGCTATCAATAGGTCTTACAGGGTGCACCGTCTGCAGATATGGGTCTCAACAAATTCACCGGAACTGAAATTAAATTTCACAAAAGCTAGCCGTTTACATTGAGCGCACTTTCTCACCAAGACATTAGGGGTCAGTGCCAGTATCAACCCAGCAGCCCACCAAAACCCTCCCAACCAGACAACAGACGCAAAAATTGGAATTATTGCCCAAAATCGATAACGCCAAATTACATTTTTCATCGCCACAAACTGCCAAATTCAACAACCGATATCAACTGCTGGGGTTTGAAGGGCGAATTGACCCGCGACATCCGCATGAATTGACCCCGTACCGGCTTCTTGGGTCTGGGCATGCGCCCCAACCTACTCCATCATACGATTTACGC
>CAZDHB010000128.1:0-3394 GCA_964505255.1 uncultured Porphyrobacter sp. | reverse complement strand
TCTGCCACGTGGAAGGGCTGCGACAGGAATTTCTGGATTTTCCGCGCCCGGGCAACGGTCAGCTTATCTTCCTCGGAAAGCTCGTCCATGCCCAGAATGGCGATAATATCTTGCAGCGATTTATACTTCTGCAAAGTTTCCTGCACCTTACGCGCGGTATCGTAATGCTCTTGCCCAACGACCCGCGGCTCAAGCACACGCGACGTTGAATCGAGCGGGTCAACCGCTGGGTAAATGCCCAATTCCGAAATCGCCCGGTTGAGCGTCGTGGTCGCATCCAAGTGAGCAAAGCTGGTCGCCGGCGCAGGGTCGGTCAAATCGTCTGCTGGGACGTAAATCGCCTGAACCGAGGTGATCGACCCCTTGGTGGTTGAGGTAATGCGTTCCTGCAGATTGCCCATGTCGGTTGACAGGGTCGGCTGATAGCCCACCGCAGAAGGAATACGGCCCAGCAGCGCCGACACTTCCGAACCGGCCTGTGTGAAGCGGAAGATGTTGTCGACAAAGAACAACACGTCCTGACCTTCTTCGTCGCGGAAATATTCCGCCATAGTGAGGCCTGACAATGCAACCCGGGCACGCGCGCCCGGAGGCTCGTTCATTTGGCCAAACACGAGGGCCACTTTCGACCCCTCGGGTGTGGCAACGCCTTTGGCGTCTTTCTTGATCACTTCGGCGTCAAGGAATTCGTGATAGAGATCGTTGCCCTCACGGGTCCGTTCACCGACACCTGCAAAAACGGAAACCCCGCCGTGGCCCTTTGCGATGTTGTTGATGAGTTCCTGAATGAGAACCGTCTTACCAACACCCGCACCGCCGAACAGGCCGATCTTACCGCCCTTTGCATAAGGGGCGAGCAAGTCGATCACTTTGATCCCGGTAACCAGAATGGCGGCCTCGGTTGATTGGTCGATGAACGCCGGCGCTTCTGCGTGGATCGGCATGGTTTTGTCCGCGCCGACCGGGCCAAGCTCGTCAATCGGCTCTCCCACAACATTCATGATCCGGCCCAGAGTTTTGGGGCCGACCGGCACAGAAATCTGCTTGCCGGTTGAAATGACTTCGCTGCCGCGCGTCAAACCCTCGGTCGCGTCCATCGCGATGGTGCGCACGGTGTTTTCGCCCAAATGCTGCGCCACTTCGAGGATCAGCGTTTGATCGCCATTCTTGGTCTCCAGAGCGGAGAGAATTGCAGGCAGCTCGCCTTCAAATTGGACGTCAACAACGGCGCCGATGACCTGGGCGATTGTGCCATTGGTGGTCTGGTTAAGTACGGGTGCGGTGGCCATGATGTTCTTCCTGTTTTCGGATGTCTTGGCAGAAATTGCAGTCGGTTTGTCTATGCGCCTTGTGCGCAAATGGTTTCGGGGTCAGCGATATTCCATTCGCCGTCTCCGGGTGTCAAAGTCGCCTTATGGCGCAGAAATTCGTCTTCGCCGAGGCCGTAGGAACAAATTACGTCACTCGATGTCATGCCCGCTCTGCGGCAAGAGCTTTGATTGACCGGTTTTGCAGAAGGGCAAGCCTTGGCAAATGTGGCTGAGAAAACCTCAGGATTAGGGGCGGGCAGGCTTGGCTCTGCTGGTGCAGCCGCCGCAGTTTCGACCGGCTGCGGCGCAGGTTCAGCGCCGCAAGCAGTAAGCGCGGCGCAGGCAAACAAAGTCAGGGGGAGTGTCTTGGAAAATGTCATGATTTTAAAGTGCTTCTGCGCCTGCAATAATTTCAATAAGTTCGGTGGTGATCGCGGCCTGACGGCTACGGTTGTATTGGATGGTGAGCGAATTGATCAGATCGCCAGCATTGCGCGTGGCATTGTCCATCGCCGTCATCGAGGCGCCTTGCTCTGATGCCTCACGCTCCAGCAAAGCACCAAAAACCTGCGTTTTGACATAGCGCGGCAGCAGCTCTGCCAAAATAGCCTCTTCTTCCGGCTCATATTCGACCGCCGCCTCATTGTCAGAGGTCGCCTCGGGCGCCGGTACCGGGATCAGCTGGCTGGTGGTTGGCTCTTGCACCAAGGCTGATTGGAATTTGGGGGCTACCAGATGCGCCACATCGAACCCGCCCTCAGCAAACATCGTGACCAGCTCTTCCGCGATACTGCCTGCTTCTTCAAAGCCGGGCGTGCGTACATTCGAGGTGTCAAAATGCTTGGCAATCTGGCTTTCATAGTCGCGCCGGATCGGTGCGCGCCCCTTTTTGCCTACCAGATAGAACGTGACGTCCTTCCCCTCGGCCTCAAGTTTTGCAGCCTGCGCCTTTGCCTCTTTGACGAGGTTGGAGTTCAATCCGCCGCACAGGCCCTTGTCAGTGTTGACCAGCACCAGCATGTGCCGCTTGTCAGAACCGGTGCCCGCCAAAAGCTGCGGTGCGCTGTCGCCGGTGACCTTGTCGGCCAAGGACGCCATCACCGCGTTCAAACGCTCGGCATAGGGACGCGCCGCCTCAGCCGCAGCCTGAGCCCGGCGCAGCTTAGCCGCGGCCACCATTTGCTTGGCCTTAGTGATCTTTTGAGTCGATTTAACCGACCCGATCCGATCTTTCAGTTCTTTAAGCGATGCCATGCGTTATCCTTTTGCAAAGGGCTGCTGAGAAAGGCCCGTTTTTCGGCCTCAGCCTCTAGGCAAACTGCTTCGCGAAAGCTTCCAGCGCTGCGACAGTTTTGTCCTTCACATCGCCTTCGAACTTTTTGCTATCGCGGATTTCTTTCAAGACATCAGCATGCTCGGCCCGGAAGTAGCTGAGCATCGCGTCCTCATATTCATTGACCCGGTCAACCGCGACATCATCGATAAAGCCATTGGTGCCCGCAAAGATCGACACCGTCTGCTCTTCAAATGGCATGGGCGAGAACTGCGCTTGCTTGAGCAATTCGGTGAGGCGCGCACCGCGGTTCAGCAATTGCTGTGTCGAGGCGTCAAGATCGCTGCCAAATTGAGCAAAGGCCGCCATTTCGCGGTATTGCGCAAGGTCCAGCTTCATCGAGCCGGACACCTTCTTCATCGCTTTGGTCTGCGCCGCGCCGCCAACCCGGCTAACCGAGAGGCCCACGTTAATCGCTGGACGAATGCCTTGGTAGAAGAGGTCCGTCTCTAGGAAGATCTGACCATCCGTGATCGAAATCACATTGGTCGGGATATAGGCGGATACGTCACCGGCCTGCGTTTCAATGATCGGCAGCGCGGTGAGCGAGCCTGATCCATTATCGCCGTTCATTTTCGCCGCCCGCTCCAGCAGGCGTGAGTGGAGATAGAAAACGTCACCAGGATAGGCTTCGCGGCCCGGTGGACGGCGCAGCAAGAGCGACATTTGACGATAGGCAACCGCTTGCTTCGACAGATCGTCATAAACGATCACGGCGTGCATGCCATTGTCGCGGAAAAACTCGCCCATC
>CAZDHB010000127.1:1178-3465 GCA_964505255.1 uncultured Porphyrobacter sp. | reverse complement strand
CCAATGCTGGCGAGGATCGCCTCACGCAAATCATGCGCCCGCGCAAGCGGCAATCCGGCGATTTCCATATTGCCCCCGGCAAGACCCAGTTTGAGCGACGCATAGCCGCGTCTTGCCGCAATCGGTCCTTGCGCAATTTCGACCGATTGAAGTTTAATCCGCGAGGCTACATCGGTGCGGGGTGCAAGCCAGCCAGCCCTTGCGTAAATCTGTGCCTCATCAATTGCGTGCCGGCGAAAACGCCAATCGATAAAAGGCCCCAAGACCAAAATCAGCGCAGCAATGAGAACGAGGCCCGTGAGCGGCCCGGCGTAGCTCGTGTCCGGAAAAAACAATTGCAGGGCATAGTCTATCCCCACTGCGATCAGGACCAAAGGCACCAGATTGAAGAGGTTCAGCACAATCGCATCAAACCGGTAATTTTGCGCAGCCTTGCGCCACTCGAGCCCTTCATGCGGGCTAAGAAAACCGGCCGAAGCGGCAATCGGTTCCAATTCCTCCCAGCGCGCAAAAGGCGCGACATCATGGCTCGATCCGCCGCTATCTTGGGCAAGGCTGACAAATTTGAGACCATGCCAGCCGCTCAGGCGGCGCAGGATACCGGTGGAGAATTTGAGCGCTTGAACACGGTGCGCTGGCATCACAACATCGGTCCGGGTGAAGAGGCCCCGGCGGCGGCGGAAGCCTTTCTCGGTCCGGTCCAGAACAAAGCCCCAATCGCGCAGCACCGTGCGCACCAATCCGGCGGCTGTGCCCAGCACCGCGAGGCCGATCAAAACCCCCAATCCGCCAACAATCTGCGGCAAGGGCCCAAGACCAGCCAGCCATGCACCCGGCCCCGCCAAGCGCGCCTCCCAGCCTTCCGGATCCCAAATATCAAACGGAAAAAGGAAATCGAACTGTTGAACCATGCCGGCGAGAACCGCCATGACTGTCAGCGAGAATTCATAGACGCCAAACAGCACAACGCGTTTCGGGCTCATGGCGAAAATGGGCGGGCCATTGTCAGCCTCAATTGCGCTTATGCCGGAGGCGCCATCGGCCTGCGCTAAGGGATCGGTTTCGCCGCCCGCAGCCGCAATCCCGCTTTTGCGAACGCGGACCAATTCACGCAGCCGTTCGCCTTCCGCTTCTGAGAGATAGGCCAGCGCCAACTCGTCCTCGCCTCCGGCACCGGTTTCAAATTTAATCGAGACCAGACCGAATAGGCGCGGAAGCAATTTCTGCTCCATGCTGACGTCCTGAATACGTTCGTAAGGGACCGAGCGGGCCGCACGGCTGATCACGCCGCTTTCGATGCGGATATCAGCCTCGCCCACCCGGTAAGTCAGCCGCATCCAGCTGATATAAGTGAACAGCAGGCTGAGCCCGACAAAAATGAGCGCCAAGGGCAGAATGTAAATCGCGAACTCACCAGCCTCGCCGTCACCGACAGAAGACCCAAACACAAGCGCAAGCGGAATAATCAATTGGCCCAAAAGCCCCACCCCGCGCACCGCAAAGGTCTTAGGATCGGTGCGCAGCGGCGCATCCAATGCCTCAGACCCTGACGCCCCTTTGGCCGGTGTTCCTTTGGCCGGTGTTCCTGTGGCAGGCGTTCCTGTGGCAATTGGCGCATCGCCGCCGCTCGCGCGCCCAACACGGATCGTCCCAGTACGCGGTGCTGGCGCAGCGCCAGAGGGTGCAGGCTGCGGCGAACCTTTGCGGCCGAATACGGGAGGCTCGGGATCCTTGCTGCTCATAGCGTATCGCGCTTGATCGCCAGCCGCACGGTCTCGCGCATATTGAGCGCATCATCATGGGCAAGGCCGGCCAAATGGACCGAGGCATTGTGACTGCCCGCCGTATGCACTGTGAGAGTTGCCAAGCCATACATGCGCGCAATCGGACCTTGCTCAACATCAATATGCTGGACCCGGCCAAAAGGCACCACAGTATCGGATTTGAACCAAATCCCGCTGACAATGCGCAGCCGCTCATCCGCCATGCTGTATCCACGTGCATGATACCGGCGCGAGGGAATGCGGAACAAAATCAGCCCAGCGATGACAACTGCGGGAACGATCGCCAATCCCGGCGGCCAAATGCCGACCATCTCGGCAACAAATCCCGCGATCAGCAAAGGCACGGCCAAAAAGGCAGCGCTAAGGCGCATGGCCTTGATATGATTGGGATCAAATTTACTGAGTTCAGCTGCGTCAGAAGCGTGCTTGTTAAGTTCGCGGTTGTTGATTTGAGGGCTTTCCATAGGCTGCTGTTTAAACATAGGCTTTGCGGCAGGCAAATC
>CAZDHB010000127.1:0-1078 GCA_964505255.1 uncultured Porphyrobacter sp. | reverse complement strand
GAGCGCCGATCAGCCTAGCGCGAACCGGCCGCCCTATTTTAGACAATTGTGCGCGCGGCCATGATATCTAGGGAAGCGGTTTCAAAGGGTAGCAGCTTTTTAATTCTGGAGATTTTGAATGGATGTATCTCAGCTTATGTTTCGCGAAGGCCTGATGAAGGATGAGCGAATTCTGGTCACCGGCGGCGGCACCGGGCTGGGGCGCGAGATGACAGAGGCTTTTCTCAAACTGGGCGCCGAGGTGCATATTTGCGGGCGGCGGCAGAACAAGCTCGAAGAGACAGCAGCGCAATTGATGGAAACGCACGCCTCTTCTGGCGGCAAAGTGGTCGCTCATGCTTGCGACATCCGCGATGCGGAGGCCATCAATGCGATGCTTGATGCAATCTGGGCAGATGGAGGTTCGCTCACGGGCGTTGTGAACAATGCGGCGGGCAATTTTATCAGCCGCACCGAAGACCTCTCGATCAATGGGTTCAATGCGATCGCCGATATTGTTTTCCGCGGCACCTTTTATGTGACTCACAATGTCGGCCAGCGCATCATCAAAGAAGGCGGGCGCTGCAATTTCCTCTCTATCCTCACCACTTGGGTGTGGAATGGATCGGCCTTCGTTTTGCCCTCCGCGATGTCCAAATCAGCGATCAACACGATGACTCAAAGTCTGGCGGTGGAATGGGGCCGCCACAATATGCGCTTTAACGCGATTGCCCCGGGCCTGTTTCCCACCAAAGGCATGGGTGCAAGGCTAGCGCCGGGCGGAGGGCTTTCGCCCGATGACCAAAGCGGCTCCAGCAATGCGGCAAACCCGATGGGCCGCGCAGGCCAGATGCATGAGCTGGCCAATCTGGCGACGTTCCTGATGGGGCCGGGCGCTGAATATGTGAACGGGCAAACAATTGCCATTGATGGCGCAGGCTATCAGGCCAATGGCGGCACCTTCTGGACCACTTTGCAGGGTTTGGGCGATGCCGAATGGGAACAGATGCGCGCGATGATCAAAGGCACCAATGCGAAGGACAAGGCAGACCGCAGTACGGGTTGATATCTGGCCTTCGGGATAGCGGATAACGGACTG
>CAZDHB010000126.1:0-3481 GCA_964505255.1 uncultured Porphyrobacter sp. | reverse complement strand
GGCTTGTTGGAGCTTTTATCGGCAGTCCTCGATCACCCTTGTCACCTCGCCCCAAGCAGGCAGGTAAAGCGGTGTCTGGCCCGATGCGGCGAGAACAAAGCGCCCTCTGGTCAAGGCAATCGCATCAAACAAGGGGTCATTGGGGCTAAGCTCTGCTGCAACCAGCGGCGCGCTGGAACTGCGCCTTGTTGCGCGCAAGGTCCGCTCCGCCGTCTCGGTCAGGACGCGGATCGTAGCGGTTTCAGGCACCGCGGTGCCGAACACGCCTATGCCAAGTTCGCGCGTGGTTTTGTCGCAGCGGATAATCGCGCTGACATTGTTGCCGCCTGTGCCAAACAGGGCAAAGGTTTCGGCCGGCTCTTCAGCATAGAGCCAGTCGCCCGCTGATTGCGGGGTGTCGATCCAGTTTTCGGCCACGGCTGGCGGCGGCGGGGGCGCAATTTGTGCCGGAGGAGCCTCTTGCACCGGATCGGGCGTCGGTTCTGGCGCAGGGCCGGGAATACAGGCGGCAAGGCCAAAGCTGACCGTGATGATGCCGGCCAAATAGGCATAGATTTGTTTCATTGGCCCTCAATGCCCGCTAGAGCCAGAATTTCAACGGGTAAAAGCGTCTTATGCCTCACAAAATTCGCATCGATCAATTGCTGGTAGAGCGCGGCTTGGCGGAAAGCCGCACAAGGGCTCAGGCCTTGATTATGGCGGGGCATGTTTTTGCTGGCGAACGCAAGCTTGAAAAGGCCGGTCAGCAAGTGCCTGATGACACGCCAGTGCAGGTGCGTGGCCGCGATCACCCATGGGTCAGCCGCGGCGGTATAAAACTCGCTTCTGCAATCCGTCACTTCGGACTTGATCCAACCGGCGTGACGGCGATGGATATCGGCAGCTCCACCGGCGGGTTCACGGACGTCTTGCTTTCACAAGGTGCAGCGCATGTATTTGCCGTCGATAGCGGCACCAATCAGCTGGCATGGAAGCTGAGGCAGGATGAGCGGGTCAGCGTGCTGGAGCAGACCAGCGCCCGAATTCTGACGCGCGATCATATCACAGCCCCGTGCAGCTGGGTTGTGTGCGATGCCAGCTTCATCTCGCTTGCCAAGGTGCTCGAAACCCCGCTCTCGCTGGCTGAGACACCGTGCCGGCTGGTCGCGCTGATCAAGCCGCAGTTTGAAGTCGCCCGCGAGGAAGTGGGCAAAGGGGGCGTGGTGCGCGATACCGCATTGCATGAACGGGTTTGCGAAGAGGCACGCAGCTGGGCAGAGGGTTTGGGTTTCGCCGTGCAAGGCATCACTCAAAGTCCGATTACGGGGCCGCAAGGCAATGTCGAGTTTCTAATGTCTGCTCTGCGATCAAAATGAGAAGGGTGCAGTTTTGGTAAGTTGACGCGCCCCTTGCCTGCTGGCAACCGACATGACGAACACCGAACTCGGGGGACTTAACGCATGTCAGCCAATATCGCTGAATTGGAAAAACGTCGCAGCGCAGCCAAATTGGGCGGCGGGCAAAAGCGCATTGATGCTCAGCATGCCAAGGGCAAGCTGACCGCGAGAGAGCGGCTTGATGTCTTGCTTGACGAGGGCAGCTTTGAAGAGCTGGACACCTATGTAGAGCATGATTGCAATGATTTCGGGATGGAAAGCCAGAAGATCCCGGGCGATGGTGTGGTCACCGGATCGGGCACGATCAATGGCCGCCTGGTCTATGTTTTCAGTCAGGATTTTACCGTTTTCGGCGGCTCGCTGTCCAAACGCCATGCAGAGAAAATCTGCAAAGTGATGGAAACCGCGCTGAAAGTGGGCGCGCCTGTCATTGGCCTCAATGACAGCGGCGGCGCACGCATTCAGGAAGGCGTGGCATCGCTGGGCGGTTATGCCGATGTGTTCCAGCGCAATGTGCTGGCCAGCGGCGTTGTCCCCCAGATCAGCGTGATCATGGGGCCATGTGCGGGCGGCGCGGTCTATTCCCCAGCCATGACCGACTTTATCTTCATGGTGAAGGACAGTTCTTACATGTTCGTCACCGGTCCCGATGTGGTGAAAACGGTGACCAATGAGGAGGTGACGCAAGAAGAGCTGGGCGGCGCGATCACGCACACCACCAAGACCAGCGTGGCCGATATCGCGTTTGAAAACGATATCGAGGCGTTGCTCGCGGTACGCGACTTTTACGATTACCTGCCGCTATCCAATCGCGAGGATGTGCCAGAGCGGCCCACAAACGATCCGTTCGACCGGCACGAGCCTTCGCTCGATACGCTGATACCGGACAATGCGAACCAGCCTTATGATATGCATGAGGTGATCAAAAAGACCCTTGATGAAGGGGATTTCTTCGAGATCCAGCCGGGTCATGCGGCGAACATTATCTGCGGCTTTGGCCGGGTGGAGGGGCGCACCGTGGGCGTGGTCGCGAACCAGCCGATGGTGCTGGCAGGTGTGCTCGATATCAACTCATCGAAGAAGGCGGCGCGCTTCGTGCGTTTCTGCGATGCGTTCGAGATACCGATTGTGACCTTTGTCGATGTGCCCGGCTTCCTTCCCGGAACCGATCAAGAGCATAATGGCATCATCAAGCACGGGGCGAAATTGCTGTTCGCCTATGCCGAGGCGACTGTGCCCAAAATCACCATCATCACCCGCAAGGCCTATGGCGGGGCTTATGATGTGATGGCGTCAAAGCATCTGCGCGGAGATTTGAATTACGCTTGGCCCACAGCAGAGATTGCGGTGATGGGCGCTAAGGGCGCGGTGGAGATTATCTTTAGGCAGGACCGTGATGATCCGGACAAAATCGCCGAGAAAACGGCGGAATATGAGGAGCGTTTCGCCAATCCCTTTGTGGCGGCACAGCGCGGCTATATTGACGATGTGATTTATCCGAGCGCGACACGCAGAAGGATTGCTCTGGGCCTCAGGAAACTGCGCAATAAGCAGTTAGAGAACCCGTGGAAGAAGCATGACAACATTCCGCTGTGAGCAAGAGACGGATTTCGATCTGGTTTGTAGCTATAGGGCTCGTCTTATTGAGTGGGGCGGTGATCGCTCATTCTGAGAAGGTTTTGGAGGATGAAAGATACTTTGTCAGCAATGCGAGCGTATACTGGGATTGCACAGAGTTACCTTCAACCGCGACTTTGGCCCGAGTAAAGGCTCGCAGCACAGTGAAAGGGCGATACCCATCATGGCAAAGCAATACTGGATGGCTGATTTTGACAGGTTACTATGAGTTGTACTTTCAAATGCGTTCAACCCGCGAAGAGCTCGCAGATGCTTTTCTAAGAACACCGTCCAGCCAAGAAAGCGGATGCAGCCCGATAAGAAATGAAGAGACTAACGTATGAAACTCGGACGACTTAATCACATCGGCATTGTCGTGCCTGATATGGACGCAGCGCTTGCGCATTGGCGTGATGTCATGGGCGCGACCAGCTTTGAAGAAGCGCATGTCCCGCAAGATGGTCTCCACATCATGTTTGTGAACACGC
>CAZDHB010000125.1:0-3635 GCA_964505255.1 uncultured Porphyrobacter sp. | reverse complement strand
GGGACCGATGGTGACGGCGGCGCTGACATTCAGTCCAAACCTATCCGCCGGGGTATTGAACCGGGTCTGCGCTGGCTGACGCTGGCGGGTCTCATTGCCGAGGACATGGGTGACAAGGCACCAAAGGGCCCGGTGCTCTTGCGGCTAGCGCGTGAGATGGCCGCGACAATGGACCGCTTGCTGGTGGAGGAGATTTCGCCCGCCGATCTGGTTGATGATCCGGTGCTTGATGCGGCTAAGGAATTGTCCGAGCATTGGCGCGATAGTCTGCGCAGCTTTGCGAGGGTGCAGCAGCGTTGGCGGGCTGAGCTCGATAAATGGAATGCGGCCGATATGGCGGAGCGGCGCAATCAGCTGTTCGATCAATTGGCCCGCCAATGGCGCAGTTCTCCGCCATCCTCTCCGATTATTGCAGCCGGTGTGACCAGCACGGCCCCTGCGGTTGCGCGGCTGATGCGCGAAATTGCATTCTTGCCGCAAGGGGCGGTGGTCCTGCCGGATTTCGATATTGGTCTCAGCGATGACGTATGGCAGGAATTGGGGCTGACCAGAGCCAAAAACGGGCCTGATGCTGGGACCGGATCGGGCCAAACCGGCACGCAGACCGCCCCCACCGGAGAAAGCGAGCAGATCGGTTTTGGCCGCGAGGATGCGGTCACTCATCCACAATATCATCTCAAATTGCTGCTCGAGCGCATGGGCATTGCCCGTGAGGAAGTGACAATTTGGCCCAGAAGCGCTCGCTCCGCCGTTTCGCCTCCTCATGGTGATGCGCGCGGGGCGGCCATTTCCGCCATGTTTTTGCCGCCTCAAGCGAGCCGTGTTTGGGCCCAAATGCCGGATGATGAGCGGCAATTGGACGGCGTGCGCCTGATGCAGGCAGCGACGCCCGAGGAAGAGGCACAGGCCATCGCCATTCTGGTGCGCGAGGCGCTTGAGCAGCCGGAAAAGCGAGTGGCGGTGATGACCCCTGACCGCGCATTGGCACGGCGTGTGATCCATCATTTGCGGCGCTGGGGGATAGAGGCGGATGACAGTGCCGGGCGTTCTTTAAGGGAAACCGCAGCGGGGCGCTTGTTCTTGCTTCTCGCAGAACTCATCAGCGGGGGGATTACGCCGGTTGCTCTGATGGCGGTGGGCATGCATCCCTTGGTGGAGGGGCATCTGCCAAGCGGAACAGCCCCCGACTCTGAAAGCCCAGAATCTGAAAGCCCAGACCCGGAAAACGCAAAGATTGCGGCAAAGCCGCCTGTGTTTGCGCGCGGCGAATGGCTGTCGATGGTCCGCTTGCTCGAGCGTAAACTGCGCGGACCTGCACCTGCTCCCGGGTTTGAGGCGATTGATGCCTTGGTCGCTCGCTCGGCCGAGGCGAACCCGAGATTTGCCGAATGGTGGGCGCTTTTTCGCAGCATTCTCGAACCTGTGTCGAGCGCGATCGAAAACGAGCAAGAGGTCCGGCTGTCTGATCTTGTCGGCATTTTGACGCGCACGGCCGAAGGGCTTGGCGCAGAGCGGGTCTGGGCGCGCGAGGATGGCCGGGAACTGGCACGATTTGTAGATGATCTGACCGTGTCTGCTGAGGCGGCAAAGACGCTTATCAATCCCAAAGATCTGGCCAGCATCCTCAGCGATGCGATGGACAGTGTCGCGGTTCGCCCGCCCTATGGCGGCCATACAAGAGTGGCAGTCTACGGCCTCCTTGAGGCGCGGATGAGCCGGGCTGATCTGGTGATCTGCGGCGGCCTTTGTGAAGGCGTGTGGCCGGTGCGCGGATCGGCGGATGCGCTGCTTGCGCCGCCAATATTAAGAGCGCTTGGCGTGCCCTTTGGCGATTTTCGTATTGGTCTTGCCGCGCACGATCTGGCTGCTGCTTTGGGCGCGCCAGAGGCGGTTTTATCCTATGCTATGCGCGATGAGAGCGGGCCGACCATTCCCTCGCGCTTTGTCTTGCGGATGCGGGCCTTGCTGGGTGACAAACTGGATCAGCACCGCGAGCAAAGGGCGATTTTTCTGGCGCGCGCCTTTGGTGCCTCGCGGATGAAGGATGGCCAGCTGCCCGCCTATCCAAGGCCGGCGCTTTTGCCCAGCGCAGAGCAGCGCGGTGTTTCGCTCGCGGTGACAGCAATCGAGACCTTGCGCGGCGATCCTTACGAATTTTATGCCAAGTCGATCTTGCAATTGCGCGTTCTGGAAGGGTTAGAAGCGCCGCCCTCGGCCATTTGGCAAGGCAATGTGGCGCATAAGATATTGGAGATTTGGCACGAGGCGGAGCTGGCCGGAAACCCGCGCGATTTGGCCGAGATCAGCGAAGAGGTGTTTGCCCGTTATTACGCTGTGCCGGCCATGCGATCCTTGTGGCAGCCGCGCTTGCTTAGGGCGCTGCGCTGGGTTGAGCAGCAGCTTGCCGAAGACGCTCAGCGAAGCGTGATGGCAACCGAAAAGAGCGGTGAGATGAAGCTAGGAGGGGTGTCCTTTTCGGGCAAGGCGGACCGGATTGACCGTTTGGCAGACGGAAGTTTGGCGATCATCGATTACAAATTGAGCAGTCTCCCTTCGGTGGGTTCGGTGAACGAGGGTTTCCGTTTGCAATTGGGGCTGCTGGCCTTGATCGCGCAAAACGGGGGTTTCACCAATGCGGCGGAGGAAGTCAGCGATTTGAGATATATCTCGCTCGGCAAGGTGAGCGGGACGCAGCAATTTGGCCATGATCGTGCGCCCGGCGGAGCGAAGAAACCGCTCGAGGAGGTCATCGACAAGGCGGCATCGGTCACAGCGGAGGTTTTCGCCGGATGGATCACCGGAGAGGAACCCTTCACCGCCAAACTTAACCCCGATTACGCCGGATATAATGAATATGACCATCTGATGCGGCTGGAGGAATGGTTGCCGCAACTGGCCGAGGATACGGGCGAGACCAGCGCATCGGGTGACGCGCCGTGAGCGGCAAGGTCTATCCCCTTTTCGGACAGCAGCGGCCAGCCGCGCAGCCGCTTGACAGCGTCTGGCTGTCGGCATCGGCGGGTACGGGCAAGACGCAGGTGCTCTCGGCCAGAGTGATCCGGCTGCTCTTATCAAAAGGCGTTGAACCCGCCAGCCTGCTGTGCCTCACCTTTACCAAGGCCGGGGCGGCGGAAATGGCGCTTAGGGTCAATGATGTGCTGGCCCGCTGGGTCCGGCTGAGCGACAAAAAGCTGAACGCGGAACTCAAAGCGCTGGGCGCGGAGGATGACGAGCCAACCCGCATGCGGGCAAGAGCGCTGTTCGCCAGCGTGCTCGATTGTCCCGGTGGCGGCCTCAGGATCGAGACAATTCACGCCTTTGCGCAATATCTTCTCAGCGCGTTTCCGGTTGAGGCGGGCGTGGTTCCCGGTGCCAAAGCGATGGAAGATCGGGAGCGTGATAGCCTGCGCGAGGAAGTGCTGAGCGAGATGGTTTTGAGCGCTGAGCGGTCCGGTGACCAGCAGGTTCTCGGGGCTTTGGCTACGCTGTCTGAGCGCAAATCACCTGATGGCGCGCGCGGGTGGCTGTTTCAATGCGCTGATAAGATGGAGCTTTGGGAAGGACCGGGTGGCTGGCAGGCACCGATGGATGCGCGGGTGCGCGGCTTGCTCGATATGCCTGCGGATGCCGATGAG
>CAZDHB010000124.1:0-3741 GCA_964505255.1 uncultured Porphyrobacter sp. | reverse complement strand
GCGCATCGCGCAAACGCAAAGCCCCGCGAAAGAGCATTTGCTCTTCGCGGGGCTTGGTTGGGCTAGGCATCGCTGCACCAATGACAGCTATCGCCGAGCCTAATTAGGCGCAAAACGCTCGCGCTTATTCTGCCGCAGGCTCTTCCGGCGCGGCATCGCCCGCATCGGTGCCTGATGCTGGTTCTGGGCTAGCAGCGCCCATCGCCGCGGCCATGGCGTCCGCATCCATCACCTCTGCTTCTGGTTCCGGCTCGCTTTCGCCAGCAGCGGCAAGTGCATCCTGCTGTTTCTTCCAAGCGGCCCGCAAGGCAGCATCGCGGCTGGAGGCAGTGACCCGCATCCGGTTCATGCCCGCACCAGTTCCTGCAGGGATCAAGCGGCCCACGATCACGTTCTCTTTGAGCCCGATGAGCGTGTCCTTCTTGCCCTCAACCGAGGCCTGGGTCAGCACCCGCGTCGTTTCCTGGAACGATGCGGCCGAAATGAAGCTGCGGGTCTGCAAAGAGGCTTTGGTGATCCCAAGCAGGATCGGTGTGCCCTCAGCCTTCTTCTTATTCTTGCCGAGCTTGGCATTGGCCTCGAGCATTTCCTCGCGGTCAACCTGTTCACCGGGCAGCAGAACCGTGTCACCGCCTTCGGTAATCTCGACCTTTTGCAGCATTTGGCGAACGATCACTTCGATATGCTTGTCGTTGATCTTCACGCCTTGCAAACGGTAGACTTCCTGAATCTCGTTAACGAGATATTCGGCCAGCGCTTCAACGCCCAAAACCTCAAGGATGTCATGCGGATTGGGCGAACCGGAGATGAGCGTGTCGCCCTTCTTCACAAAGTCGCCTTCCTGAACATCGATGACCTTGGTCTTCGGGATCAGATACTCAACCGGATCGCCTTCCTCTGGAATGATCGCGATTTTGCGCTTGGCCTTGTATTCGCGAACGAATTCGATCTTGCCCGAAATCTTGGCGATGATCGACACGTCCTTCGGCATACGCGCCTCGAACAATTCCGCAACGCGCGGCAGACCGCCGGTGATGTCACGGGTCTTGGCCGCCTCGCGCGATGCACGGGCGAGAATGTCACCCGCTTCGACTTCTTGGCCGTCCTCAACCGACATGGTGGTGCCCGGGGCGAGCATGTAACGCTGTGCCTCGGTCTCGCCATCATCATCGAGCGATTGCCCCTCGCCCAGCAAGGTCAAACGAGGACGAAGGTCCTCTTTCTTCTTGCGGCCAGTGGCGCGGTTTTCGGTGATGACCCGCTGCGCAATACCGGTCGCATCATCGACTTGCTCTTCCATGGTCGTGCCATCGATGACGTCCTGATAGCGCACCGTACCCGATTGCTCGGTGATGATTGGCAGAGTGAAGGGATCCCACTCGGCCAGACGGTCACCGGTTTTCACCTTGGCGCCGTCCTTATTGATGAGGACAGTCCCGTAAGGCACTTTGTGAATTTCACGTTCACGCCCTTCGGCATCGATCACGGCCAACTCGCCATTGCGTGCGAGCGAGAGGATCCGGCCCTTCTTATCCTTGATCGTCGGCATGTCGCGGTAAACGACTTTACCATCCGAAATCGCCTCGAGGTGGCTGGTTTCGTTAAGCTGAGCCGCGCCGCCAATGTGGAAGGTCCGCATGGTAAGCTGAGTGCCGGGCTCGCCAATCGACTGAGCCGCAATCACGCCCACCGCTTCGCCGATATTGACCGGCGTACCGCGGGCCAAATCACGGCCATAACATTTGCCGCAAACGCCCTGATCCGCTTCGCACACCAGCGGTGAGCGGATTTTCGCAGACTGCGTTTCGGCTTCCTCGATGTCCTTGACCATCGCCTCATCCACCAAAGTGCCCGCTTTCACGATCACTTCACCGGTGGAGGCGTTGACAATATCCTCTGCCAATGTGCGGCCCAAAATACGCTCACCCAAAGAGGCAATCACACTGCCGCCTTGAACAATTGCGCGCATTTCGAGCGCGTTGTCCGTCTTACAATCTTCCTGAACGATGACACAGTCCTGTGACACATCGACCAGACGTCTTGTCAGATAGCCAGAGTTGGCCGTCTTAAGCGCCGTATCGGCCAGACCCTTACGTGCGCCGTGGGTTGAGTTGAAATACTCAAGCACGGTCAGGCCTTCTTTAAAGTTGGAGATAATCGGGGTCTCGATGATCTCGCCCGAAGGCTTGGCCATCAGACCGCGCATACCGGCCAGCTGTTTCATCTGAGCCGGCGAACCACGCGCACCAGAGTGGCTCATCATGTAGATGGAGTTGATCTGCGCCTCGCGGCCATCCTTGTCGATCGGCTGAGCCTTAATCTCGTCCATCATGGCATCAGCAACCTGATCACCGCAGCGGCTCCAGGCATCGATCACCTTGTTGTATTTTTCCTGCTGAGTGATGAGGCCGTCCTGATATTGCTGCTCGTAATCAGCAACCAGCGTCTTGGTCTCCTCGATCATGCCGTCCTTGCTGTCAGGGATGATCATGTCATCCTTGCCGAAGGAAATGCCGGCTTTAAATGCGTGGCGGAAGCCCAACACCATAATCGCATCGGCAAACAGAACCGTGTCTTTCTGACCCGTATGACGATAGACCTCGTCGATCACGTCGCCGATGTCTTTCTTCGTCAGCAAACGGTTGACGATATCGAAAGGAACCTTGTGGTTCTTGGGCAGACATTCGCCGATTAGCATGCGGCCAGGCGTCGTCTCGAACCGGCGCATCACCACCTTGCCTTTTTCATCAGCCTGCGGGACGCGGGCCATGATCTTGGTGTGCAGCGTTACCGATTTGCTTTCCAGCGCCTGATGCACTTCGGCCATATCGGCAAACAGCGGCAATTGTTCATGGCTCTCGCCATCATCGCCCTTGATGAACTCAGGCTTCTTCTCCTGCCGCTCCATCGAGAGGTAATAGAGACCCAAGACCATATCTTGCGAAGGCACAATGATCGGCTTGCCATTGGCAGGCGAGAGGATGTTGTTCGTTGACATCATCAAGACGCGCGCTTCAAGCTGCGCCTCAAGCGAAAGCGGCACGTGGACCGCCATCTGGTCGCCGTCAAAGTCAGCGTTAAAGGCCGAGCAGACCAGCGGGTGAAGCTGGATCGCCTTGCCTTCGATCAGCACTGGCTCGAACGCCTGAATGCCAAGTCGGTGAAGCGTTGGCGCTCGGTTCAAGAGCACGGGATGCTCGCGGATCACCTCATCGAGGATATCCCACACTTCCTTGCGCTCTTTCTCGACCCATTTCTTGGCCTGCTTCAAGGTCATCGAAAGACCTTTTGCATCGAGCCGGGCGTAGATGAACGGCTTGAAAAGCTCCAATGCCATTTTCTTCGGAAGGCCGCATTGATGCAGTTTCAGCTCAGGGCCGGTCACGATGACCGAACGGCCAGAGTAATCGACGCGCTTACCAAGCAAGTTCTGGCGGAAGCGGCCCTGCTTACCCTTCAGCATGTCAGACAGCGATTTGAGCGGGCGTTTGTTCGCACCCGTAATCACGCGGCCACGGCGGCCATTGTCAAACAGAGCATCGACCGCTTCTTGCAGCATCCGCTTTTCGTTGCGAACGATGATGTCCGGCGCGCGCAGCTCAATAAGGCGCTTCAGGCGGTTGTTGCGGTTGATCACGCGGCGATACAGATCGTTGAGATCCGACGTTGCGAAACGGCCCCCATCGAGCGGCACCAGCGGGCGCAGCTCTGGCGGGATGACCGGCACAATCTCAAGGATCA
>CAZDHB010000123.1:0-4195 GCA_964505255.1 uncultured Porphyrobacter sp. | reverse complement strand
CATTAGCTGACCATCATTTCCATGCGGTCTGCGTCTGAAATCGGCCGGTTGGCCGAGCCAGATTTTCAAGCGAGAACCTCCGGGACTGCGCGCGATTGAGCTTCAGTATCTAGCTTGCCCGATCCCAGATTGTGCTCTTGTAAGCACTCTTCCAGAGGCGCCTTTTTGCTCGGAGGCCCGAATGGTTTGGCGCGGGCCGATTGTCGACAAACCGTTACAATTCACGACAAGACTGTTAAGCTAATTTTGCTATCCCAGCCGGCATGGCAAGCGTAATGCAAAACTTGGTCATGGGCGCGGTGAGCGGCTTTGCTGTGATGGCGATCTCTGCATGTGGCGGGGATGGCACAAATCCGCCGACAACAGTTACGCCAGCGCCGTCTCCCTCCCCCTCACCGTCGCCGTCGCCAACCCCTACGCCAACACCTCCTGCGACGGGCAGTGAATTTGATGCCGTTACACAAGCGATTGATGCTTTCGGCGACACAAATTTTGCAGTTCTGATTGGAACGGCGGACGGGCAGGTCTATTCGCATACCAAGGGTTCATTCGGGCTTGACCAGCAGGTCCAAATCGCTTCCGCGTCGAAATGGCTGACAAGCGCAACCATTATGCGTTTGGTTGACCGAGGCGTCATGTCGCTAGACGATCGACCGCAAGACTATCTGGGCTTTTGGACGGCTGATTTGATGGACCCGCGTTCAAGGATTACTCTGGAGCAATTGCTGAGCTTCACCTCTGGCTTCAATCAAACGCCCGGATCACTCGATTGCGTGCCCGCAGCCACGGTCACGGTTCAAGAATGCACCGAGCAGATATATTCCGATGGGATCGATACCAATCCAGGCGAAGGCTATTCCTACGGCCCTGAGCATATGCAAATTGCCGCAGCGATGGCTGAGGTCGCGACCGGGATGAGCTTTGCCGAGATATTCAGAGCTGAGATTGCTGAGCCTCTGGGAATGAGCACCGCCACAGGCTTTATCACACCGACCCAAACGAACCCCCTCGCATCTGGCGGCGGCGCCTCAAATGCGGCGGACTATTCTCGTTTCTTGGCGGCTTTGCTCCGGGAAGAGCTCGTCGCAGACACCGATGCTTTTCTGGCAGACCGGATCGGCAATCTGCCAATCCTTTTCCGTCCAAGTGCCTCGGCCCAATTTGGTGACTGGCACTATGCGCTGGGGGCTTTTGTGGAATGCGATGAGCCCGTTTTTGATGCAAGCTGCATGGAGAGGGCTATCTATTCTAGTCCGGGCTCTTTTGGTTGGACCCCGTGGATTGATCGCCAGACTGGCTATTGGGCCCTGATTGCGAGGCGCGGAGCGCGCAACAGCGCTGATGTTGCGGTTGAGCTGCAACAACAGCTCCAACCGCTTATTGAAGAGGCGCTTGCTCAATAGGCAAGTTACCCTGCCCAAACCAGCCAAGCTCTGCCAATGCACAAAGGGTTCCAGCAGGGGCGATGATGCATTCAGGACAGGAATTGGGGGCGGAGAACGGGCTTTCGGTCTTTTCTCAACCCAAATTTCCATACTTTTGGAGAACACGGTCGGCATGAATTGGCCGGCCCAACCAGTATCCTTGCAGGATATCACAGCCAATATCCACGAGCGTGCCGCATTGTTCTGAGTTCTCGACGCCCTCTGCGACCACTTCGATTTTTAAGGCCCGCGCGATGCCCACAATAGAGGCAATGAGACTGTGCATTGTATGATCCGTTTCTGCGTTCCGCGTTAGCGAGGCATCGATCTTGAGCCGTGCAGGTCTGACATTCACAAGACTGAGTATCGAGGCATAACCGCTGCCAAAATCGTCGATTTCGACTTCAACATTGAGCGCCCGCAAACGATCCAAAACGGCCCGAACTTCATCATCCGTATCATCCAGAAAAGTGGACTCAAGCAATTCGAATGACAAGAACGGCGCTCGGTCACCGAGCTCTTCAACAGATGCGATAAGGTCCGGATCGACCAATCGATCGCTGGAAACATTGAGGGAAAGCCGGTCCGGGTTAAAGCCGGCCTTGGCCCATTGCTCGGCGCATTCGACTGTGCGAGCCAAAATCTGCCGATCTATCTCGGCCAAGCAATTGAGTTCGGCGCAATAGTCGAGAAATTTGTCCGGTGTTAATATGCCGCGCGTGGGATGGTCCCATCGTGCCAGCACTTCAAAACCGACAAGTTCCATCGTTTTGGCGCAAAACTGAGGCTGGAAAAAAGGAATGATCTGTCCATTGCGTAACAAAGCATTACGCAGTTCCTCTTTCGTGTTTCTCGCAAATGCAGAGCGAGCTCTCAAGTCTTCGTCAAAAATTTGAAGTTTGTTGCGTCCGGTGTTCTTGGCTTCGTACAAAGCCAGATCAGCGTCACTCAGCAGGCTCCAAATCTCATTGTTCTGGCCTTGATTGAGAGCCACTCCGACGCTGGCGGCCAATGCTACCTTGCACCCGTCAATCTGGTTTGTTTGGTCCAAAGCTTCAAACAGTTTGCCGCAAAATTGGCGCGCACGTGTGGCGTCTTCGGTGTCGAACAATATCGCAATGAATTCATCCCCGCCAATCCTCGCGACCATCTCGTCATTGTTTCGCAGGTTTTCGAGAATCGCAGCGATCTTCTTCAAAGTCGCATCGCCAATTGCATGACCGAACCGATCATTCACATCTTTGAAGAAATCTAGATCAATGTGAAGCAATGCAAGCTGGCATTCACGCGCGGATGCTTTGAGCGCAATATCAGCAAACACCTTTTGCAGATGTCTGCGATTGGGCAGCTCGGTGAGCGCATCGTGCAAGGCTGCTGCCTCGGTTTCCTGTTTGGCGACCATTAGATCTGCGTTGCGCCGTTTCAATTCGCTTTGCATTGATACAAGTTCGGTCACATCGGAGTTTGTTCCCACCGCGCGAATTGCTTTGCCTTGCTCATCCCGAATTGCTTGGCCGCGAGACCTCCACCATCGCCATGTGCCATCGCGATGTCTGATCCTATAGGTCTCACTGTACGGAGTGTCCCGGATCAAGTGATTTTGGAAGCCCTCGGCTACGGCATCGCGATCATCTGGGTGAATGCGGCTGATGAACCATGCTATGCTATTGTCTGACTCTACAATTTCCTCACCAAGCAATTTGTAATTTTGCTCCGAATGCTGGGCCTCATTTGAGGCTAGATCCCAATCCCATATTCCGTCCGATGCGGCATCGAGCGCAAACTGATGCCGCTCACGAGCGAGTTCGGCTTCAACTACCGCAGCCTCAAGTTTCGCGTTTGTCTGCTTCAATTCGGCATAGATTGCCGCGCGATCTTCCCGATCCATAAAGAAGCCCAAAAGCTCAGCGAGAGATGCTGCGTAAGCGGCCTCATCGGGTGACCAATTGCGAAGTGAAGATGTGCTCTCAAGGCAGATAACCCCTCGGGGGCCTGCTGCTGACCGGATTTGAGTGTCCAGCATTGATAGGATTTCGTTCGGCTTCAAATATACTTCAGAGAATTCCTTGGTGCGCGGATCTGCGTTGGCATCCCCCGCGGTGATCACCCGCTCTGTCAGAACTGCGTTGAAATATGTTGGGAAGTCCGAAGCATATAAAATTGCGCCGGTGCTGTGTTCTTGACGCCTGGTATCAAACATATCTGAGCATTCGATATGAGCCTGATCATCCCTCAATTCCCACACACTGGCACGTTCGACTTTTAATTGGCTGCATGCTTCCTCAGTAAAAAGCTTGATGAATTCTCCGATTGGCATGGAACTTTGCGTATAAATACGCATAAGTTTATCCAAGGAATGATTGAATTCCCGAATTCGACTTAGAATTCTCTTATCAGGAGGGAAATGAAAACTCATCCGAAGGCCCATTTAGATAATCTGCGCGAGAAAGATATATTGGGTTGGGCCTCTAACTTCAGTTAAGTTATCGCTACGGGACTTCTACAGGGATCGAACTCAATTCGAAGCAGAAGTATGGTATTGGCCAATAGTCGCAAATTGAGTCGTTAGCCGAATGTCCTCTTTGGACAATTGGGGCGACGAGACCGGACAGGTTAACTCCAGCATCAGCGAACGACTTGTTGCGTGCAATAGCAGGGCACCCAAGCAGGCTGAGAAGCGGCAGTCGGCTGCCATTTCTCATCCAATGCGCTAGTGGGTCACCAAATCGAACTGGGAGAACTTTGCTCCTTTTGGCCGCGATTTAGTAGGT
>CAZDHB010000122.1:0-4231 GCA_964505255.1 uncultured Porphyrobacter sp. | reverse complement strand
GGCTTTCCGGCAAAAAATTGCCCCCGCCGGCTTTCCGGCAAAAAATTGCCCCGACCGGGGGACTGCATCCGGCCAGGGCAATTAAGTGGTTTGGCTGGGGGTGAGTCAGCCGCCCCGGCGCTGTTGCTCAAGAGCAGCAGCAAAGGATTGCGCCGCACTCGCCTTGGCTTTGGCGACGCATTGACGCGCATCAATGTCGGCAATGCGCGATCCGGTCGGAAGCCGTGAGGCACCGCATACTTTTTTGGCTGCGCGCTCAATCCGGCGCTCCAGTTCAGCCACGCCATCGGCGCTGGCAAGGTTAAGATCGCTGTATTTCACTTGGATCTGAGGGGCCGGGCCGGTTTCAGCGGCGATGGCCGCTGATGGTGCCAAAACCAGGCTGGCCGCGATCAGGCCAGCGGCAATGCGGGAATTTTGAGTGAGCTTCATGATTTTTCCTCCATAGCTGCGAAAACGGGCCGTTTTTGGGGGGACTTTGGGGGAAGGCCCGCTCCGCATCATTGTTATGGCCGACTGCGCGCGGCAATGCTGCTACGCCTCGACAGAGGGGGGCGGATTTGGATCGGGGCCTGCCCATTCCCGACGAAAGGCATTTGGCACTCGGCAAAGGCTGTGCGATAGTTGTTCAGCGATGCTCATTTTGCTTGTTTTCTTTCTCGGCGTGGCCAATTTCGCCATGAATAAGGCCGTATTGGAAAGCGATCATCCGATTTTGGATGAGCTGCCGGCCCTGTTCCGCAGTTTTGACGGACGCATGCCTTTGGTCGCCGAATTTGTCGTTTTGCTGGCGGCCATGCTGATGACCGCCAATGGCTATTCGGGATTTGCCTGGGGCTATCTGGCCTATTCAGCCTTTGGGATAGCGACGGCCTGGGCGATTGTGTCACACCGGATTTAGCCGTTAAAGACCCCCATGCCTCAGCCATCCGCGCGTATTTTTCACCTTAGTGACCTTCATTTCGGCAATGAGGACCGCTCCGCGCTGGATACTGTGCGCAGCGCAATAGTGGCAGAGCGCCCTGATCTGGCGGTGCTGACAGGTGATCTCACCATGCGGGCGCGGCGCCATGAATTTGCAGCGGCGCGGGACTGGATTGGCCAATTGCCGGTGCCTGTGCGGGTTGATATCGGCAATCATGATCTGGCGGGCTATCATTTGCCGGAGCGGTATCTGGCCCCTTTCCGCCGATTCGAGGCTTTTCGTGCGGAGGTCGAAACACCGCACGCGCTGAGCGATGAGTGGTGCATTGCCGCGCTCAATACGTCTCCGCCCGCGCAGCCGCGGATGAATTGGTCTAAGGGCTGGATAAAGGAGGCCGCGCTGACCGATTGCTTGGCGCAGGTTGATAAGCACAAGGCTGCTCATGGCGAGGGCGCGCGTATTCTGGTGACAGCCCATCATCCTTTGCGCGAAGTGGGCACCCGCGGCACAGCTTTAACGCATGGCGGGAAGGCTGCGTTAGAGGCGCTGGCGGAGCGCGGCGTCTTAGCCGTTTTGAGCGGCCATGTGCACGACCCGTTCGACATCGAGGAGCCAACGGCGAGCGGCGCTGTGCGGATGATCGGGGCAGGCACCTTGTCTCAGCGGCTGCGAAAAACGGCGCCAAGTTATAATGTGCTGCGCTGGGATGGCGCCGGGCTTAGCTGCGAGACGCGCTTTTGTGATTAGGCCCTTTTGTGATCAAGCTTGCCTCGCCCGGCAAAGCAAGCTGGTGCCGGAATCGAATATTCAAAAAGCGATAGGCAAACAAAAAGGCGGCCCGTTTCCAGGCCGCCCCATTTGGATGCACGTTTTGTAAGCGCTGATCCGGTTTAACGCTTCGAGAACTGGAAGCTGCGGCGGGCTTTCGCGCGGCCGTATTTCTTCCGTTCTACAACACGGCTGTCGCGTGTGAGGAAGCCAGCGGCTTTCACAGTTGAGCGCAAGGCCGGTTCGTATTTCGTGAGCGCTTGGCTAATGCCATGCTTAACCGCGCCAGCCTGACCGGAGAGGCCGCCGCCGCGTACAGTTGCGATCACATCATATTGGCCTTCGCGGTCAGTGATCGCGAAAGGCTGATTGATGATGAGGCGCAGCGTCGGGCGAGCAAAATAGGTCTCTTGCTCTTTGCCATTGACGACCACCACGCCTTTGCCCGGCTTCAGCCAGACGCGCGCTGTGGCATCTTTCCGGCGACCGGTTGCATAAGCGCGGCCTTGTGCGTCCAATTCCTGCTCGCGCAAGGGAACCTCGGCTGTGGCGGCAATGTCTGCGGCATCGGCGCTGGGCGTATCGCCCGCGATGTCTTTCAGGTCAGCGAGATCTGATACGGTTTCAGAGCCCGCTTTTTCCTCAGCAGCTTTCTCTTCGGCTACTTTCTCTTCGGCTACTTTCTCTTCAGGCACTTTTGCGTCCACTGGCGTTTCCGCAGCAGCGGTTTCCGGTGTTTCTGTTTCAGTTTTGTCTGGCATCAGGCAGTCGCCTTATTCTTGCGGTTCATAGAAGCAACATCGAGCGTTTCGGGCTTTTGCGCCTCGTGTGGATGCTCGGTCCCGGCATGCAGATGCAGGGCGCGCATTTGCTGACGGCCTAGCGGGCCGCGCGGAATCATCCGCTGAACAGCTTTTTCCAGAACACGTTCCGGGAAGCGGCCTTCCAAAACGCGCTCAGGAGTGGTTTCCTTAATGCCGCCGGGATAGCCGGTGTGCTTGTAATAGGTTTTGTCGCCCATTTTCTTGCCGGTGAACTTCACCTTGTCAGCATTGATAACGATCACGTGATCGCCGCAATCGACATGCGGGGTGTAGCTCGGCTTGTGTTTGCCGCGCAGGATATTGGCGATGATTGCAGCCAAGCGGCCGACAACCAATCCATCCGCATCAATCAGATGCCATTTCTTCTCAACCTCAGCCGGCTTGGCCGACTGTGTCATTTTGGTGAGCGCCTTCATAAGAGAGCCGTACCTTTGTTTTGTGCCTGCCTTATTCAAAGACAAACAATCGTTGATACATGCCGCCAGGGCCAAAAGCCGCTGCGTTCAGGCATGTGTGAAAATGCAAGTCTGTTTCTCATCGGTTTTGAGGAACAGCAGGCGGCGCAATTGGCGCGAAAGCGGCGCTAAGTCAAGCGAATCCGCGCCTTTGCGAGGAGGTAAAATAATACCTCTGTATCAATCTTGGCTCAAAACTGGCCCCAAACCGGAACTTGGCAGGCACTTAGCGAGGCCCTTATAGGTAGGCCGCCATAGTCAGGCCGCCATAGTTAGGCCGCCGTAGTTAGTTTCCCAATAGCTAGGTTCCTGGCAAAGCGCGCACCGGCGCGCACCGGCGCGCACCGGCGCTCAGGCGCGCGTCATCTCCCAGCTCTCGCGGGACTTGCGCTCGCTCTCTTCCACCCGCGTGATAACCTCGCGCGAGCTTTCTTTGAGCATGCCTGTCTCATCCTCTGCCTGAGCGCGCAAAACAAGCGAATAGCCGCCAATATTGCCATCCGGCAGGACAATTTCACGCTCTATACGCTGTTCCCCCGGTGTCGGGAAGAACAGGTTGGGCGGCACATTGCTGATCATCTCTGCGCTGCGCTGTGACAGGCTGCTTAAGAAACTGGCCGCGCTTGCCCGGGTTTCGGCACTGGCCCCGCGCGCGGCGTAGACATCCATTGCCGCATTGATGGCGGCGGTAATATCTTCAGGCGCGGTGCCGATATGGGCTTGATCGAGCAAGCCGTCCGCATTGATCGTGGCCGGAAACAGGCCGGTGACTTTGCGGCGGCGCTCAATCGCGGCCAGCGGCGCCAATTGCTCTGGCGCTTCAACCGAGACATCGATCTGCTCGCCGGAGACGCGGATGATCTCTCCTTCGGGCACCATATCGCAGCGCCATTGGCGCATCACCGTAATGGCCTTCCCATCGGATAAGCCGCGCACCAATATGCGGCGCAAGTCAAAGCTGCCAAGCGCGCCCTCGGCAACACGCCGCGCCAACAGCGCTTGAGGGAGCGGCGCGCTCAATAACGTGCCTGTAAAAGCAGCCCCAAAACCATAAAGTGCCGAGCGGCGATTGACAGTTTGTCTCATATTTCTTCGCAAGCCATAGTTATTCAAATAAATCCCATCTGCGAATCTTGTTCCCGTCGCAGCGCATCAAATATTCTAAGAAAAAGAATCTGCCGGGGCTAGAATTTTTTGGGATAGGGCGCGGATAGGCGAGCTTTATTGGCCGGGCTTCTCCGGTCAATACTTTGGGGCGC
>CAZDHB010000121.1:0-4494 GCA_964505255.1 uncultured Porphyrobacter sp. | reverse complement strand
AAAAAGCCCGCAGGCAAGAAGACCGGGACAAAAAAGGCACCAGCGAAAAAGCCCGCAAACAAAAAACCCGCAGCCAAAAAGCCCGCAGCCAAAAAGCCTGCCAAGAAGCCCGCGCAGCTCAATGCGCAGACAATCGAAAAACCCAATAAAGCGCCTAATCCTGAGCCGATTGATCAGTCGCAGCCCAAAAAGCGGGTCAAGCCGGAAGCGCTACTGGCTGCAAAAGGCGAGGCAAAGGCGGCCTTTGATGGTGCGGCAGGCGCAAAAGCCGCTTTAAGCAGCGAGACTAAGCCGGAGAGTTCCGAGCCATCAGCCGGGGCCTCGAAACCGTCAGACCTACCGGTCAGGCTCGGCTCGGCGATTGTGATGGCGATTGTCGCAGGCGCGGCCTTATGGCTGGGTGATTGGTGGTGGCGCATATTTGTCGGGGTCGTCGGCGTGATCGCGATCTGGGAATGGCAGGCCTTGATCCGCAAGATCAGCCCTAGCACGGCGAAACGCATCCTCGGCATTGCGCTCGGGCTTGGATATATCGGCCTTGGCTGCGTTATCCTGATTGCCGGACGCGAGGCTTTTCGCGGCTTCATGATCATTACGGTTCTTCTGGCGCTGGTCATTGCGACCGATGTCGGGGCGTATTTTGCGGGAAGAGCCATAGGCGGGCCTAAAATCGCTCCTGCGCTCAGTCCGAGCAAAACATGGGCAGGGCTGTTTGGCGGCATGGTTCTGGCGGGCATCATTGGCGTTGTCTTCGCGATCTATGGCAATACAATCGCCATCGCCTTGACTGGGCAACCGGCTTGGACAAAACCTCCGGCCGCTGGCCTCTTGATGATCGCAGGCGCCTTGGCCGCTGCGGTGGCGCAAGCGGGCGATTTCCTCGAAAGCTGGATGAAGCGGCGCGCGGGTGTGAAAGATTCCAGCAATCTTATCCCGGGGCACGGCGGTGTGCTTGACCGGATCGATGGCTTGCTGGCGATGATCCTTGGCTTTGTCCTTTACGGCGTTATTTTCTGGGGCAGCGTCGGGTGATGCGTTCGATCACCATCTTGGGCGCCACTGGTTCGGTGGGGGAGCAGACACTCGATCTGGTTCTGCGCAGTCCTGATGATTGGCAGGTCGAGGCGCTGACCGCGCATACTGACGCGTCAAAGCTGGCTCAAATGGCGATCAAAACCCGCGCTAAACTCGCGGTTGTTAGCGACGAGGCGGCTTTGCCTGCTTTGCGAGAGGCGCTGGCTGGCACCTGTATCGAGGCGGCTGGCGGCCGGAAGGCCTTGGCCGAGGCGGCGGCGCGCGGGGCCGACTTAACCATTGCTGCTATTGTCGGCTGTGCCGGCCTTGGCCCGGTCATGGCCGCTATCGAGCAAGGCGGCGCGATTGCTTTGGCCAATAAAGAGGCTTTGGTGAGCGCGGGCGAGGTTATGACTGCGGCGGTCGAGAAATATGGCGCAACGCTGCTGCCGGTCGATTCGGAGCATAACGCGATTTTTCAATGTCTGGCCGGCAATCAGACGCGTGATGTGCGCTGGATCACGCTCACGGCGAGCGGGGGCCCTTTGCGTCAATGGAGCCGGGAGCAGCTCGTCAAAGCGACCCCGGCTGAGGCCGTGGCGCATCCCAATTGGAGCATGGGGGCCAAGATCAGCGTTGATAGCGCAACGATGTTCAACAAGGGGTTGGAGCTGATTGAGGCGCATCACCTGTTTCCGGTCGGGCTCGATAAAATCCGCATTATTGTCCATCCGCAAAGCGTCATTCATTCGATGGTTGAATATATCGATGGATCGACCTTGGCTCAGCTTGGCCCCTCCGACATGCGGGTGCCGATTGCCTCTTGCATGGCGTGGCCAAAGCGGATGAAAACCCCTTGCGAGCCGCTCGATCTGGTGGCGCTGGGCCGTCTTGATTTCGAAGCGCCGGATGAAGAGCGCTTTCCTGCAACCCGGCTGGCTAGGGCCGCGGCCGAGACAGGCGGAGCGATGCCAGCGGTGCTGAACGCGGCCAATGAAATAGCCGTGGCCGCATTTCTGAAAGGCGAGATCGGTTTCACGCATATTGCGCAATTGGTGGAAGAAGCCATGAACGATGCGGGCGGCGCAAAAGCACCGGCTAGCCTTGAGGATGTGCTTGGTGTAGACGCAGAGGCTAGGGCGCGCACCAGCGCTGCTATGCGGAAATTTGCGGAGCACGCCTGACGTGGAAGCATCATTGCCCCTGTGGGTTTATTATATTCTCGGATTTCCCCTGTTGTTGGGGCCGCTGATCACTTTGCACGAGCTTGGCCATTATCTGGTCGGGCGCTGGTTTGGTGTTGGCGCAGAAGCGTTTTCGATTGGCTTCGGCAAGGAATTGGCCGGATGGACCGACAAACGCGGCACGCGGTGGAAATTATCGGCTATTCCGCTGGGCGGCTATGTCCAATTTAAAGGCGATATGAACCCCGCCTCTATCCCTGATTCAGAGGGCCCCGATCCAGAGGGGTTGGCGCTCTCTCCAGAAGAATTGCAGGCCGGGCCTAAGGGGGGCAGCTTTCACCACGCAGACCTTTGGAAACGCGCCTTAATCGTGCTCGCAGGTCCGATGGCGAACCTGCTGATAACATTGGCTATATTTGCCGCTTTCTTCATGACCATTGGGCAGCCGCAGCCGGTTGATGCCGATCAGCAATTGACCATTGGCGAATTTTCCGAAGAAAGCGCCGCGCGCGAGGCAGGTTTAAAAGTTGGCGACCGCATTATCTCGGTCGACGGCAAAATTATGGAGGATTTTTCTGACCTTCGCTCTGCCGTTCTGATTTATCCCGGCCGAACGCTCGACATCACTTACGAACGCGGCGGGCAAGAGGCCACCACACCCGTCACCGTGGCGAGCACCGAAATGGAAGACGAGTTTGGCAATGTCTCCAAAATCGGGCTGATAGGCGTTCGCCCCGCCGAAATTGAATATGATTTTGTGCCGCAAGGCCCGGTTTCAGCAATGGGCCTGTCGGTGCAAAGCACCGCGGAGATGTTCGACATGATGCTGACCGGTATTGGTCAGATTCTCACCGGAGAACGTTCGGTCCGCGAGCTTGGCGGACCGGTAAAAATCGCAAAGTTTTCTGGCGAGTGGCTAAGTTTGGGGCTGATCGCCTTTATCAAATTTGCAGCGCTGATCTCGCTTAATTTGGCGTTCATAAATCTCCTGCCAATTCCCGCTCTCGACGGAGGCCATCTGGCCTTCTACGCCGCAGAGGCGGTGCGCCGAAAACCTGTCGGGCAACAGGTTCAGCAATGGGCGTATATGACGGGAATGGCGATGGTTTTGGCATTTATGGTCTTTGTCACATTGAATGACGTGATCAGCCTGCCGTTTTTCGGGAACTAGCCAATAGGGGAAATAGCGGGGGAAAGGGCCACGCCTTTGCAAGGTTTGGCCAAAACCCGCCTTGATTGCGCCTTTGGCATGGGGCAAGGGCAAACGGGGTATTTTATGAGGCGTTACGCCGGCTGCGTTTGAGCAGCCTAGGGCGGGCGCTTTGATGGAACGAATAGGACGGTATTCCTTGTCGAACTGCAACGAAGTTGAACCTGAAAACCGTTTGAGCACGGGAGGCGGTGAACGCCGCACCGCGCGCTACGCGCAGCGTTTGCATGCTGGGACGATTTTGGCTGGAACGGTGATGGCCGCTCCAATGATGGCGGGCACCTTGCTGGCGGGCGCACCTTCGGCCGCCCATGCGCAAGAGGCGGGCGCAGCCAATGCCGCGCCGACCCCGTCGATCCTTCAGCGCGGCGACACCGTGCGGACCATTGCGGTCGCGGGCGCAGAACGGCTCGAGGCGCAAACGATCCTGTCTTACATTCGGCTGCGTCCGGGCGACACATGGAGCCCTGAAGTGGGCGATCAAGTGCTCAAGGATCTGGCTGCGACGGAACTGTTTGCAAGTTTCTCTGTCCGCAATGACGCTGGCAACGTGGTTATCACGCTGACGGAAAACCCGGTGATCAACCGGATCATTCTGGAGGGGAATGACCGGATCAAGAACGACAAGATCGTGCCGGAAATCAAACTTGCCCCGCGGCAGATCTTTACCCGTTCCAAAGTACGCGCCGATGTTGCGCGGATTATCGAGCTTTACAAACGTCAAGGGCGGTTTGCGGCCACAGTTGAGCCGAAGATGGTTCAACTGGCGCAGAACCGGGTCGATGTGGTGTTCGAAATCAGCGAAGGCCCAAAGTCCAAGGTCCGCCAGATCAACATTATCGGCAATGAGGCGTTTTCCGATGGTGAATTGCGCGGAGAAATGGTCACAAAACAGGCCCGCCTGACCAGCTTTTTCTCCTCCAACACCAGCTATGACCCCGACCGCCTGGCGTTTGACCAACAAAAACTGCGCCAGTTTTACTTGACCGAAGGCTATGCCGATTTCCGCGTAGTGTCCGCCGTTGCCGAACTGACGCCTGACAAGAAAGACTTCATCATCACCTATGTGGTGGAAGAGGGCGAGCG
>CAZDHB010000120.1:0-4506 GCA_964505255.1 uncultured Porphyrobacter sp. | reverse complement strand
GGGAACCCCGCGTTACTCCGCGAAAAAGCCTTTGCTGACAATCGCCAGGCCATCAAAAAGTCATTTTGGCGTCTTCCTTCTATGGCGATAACCGGCACATAAAGCAACTTTTTTGCACAGTATTGCATTTTCATGCATGATATTGATATAGAGTGCATGATAAGGAGGCTGCACTATGCCGCATACATTTCGCACCGAAGAGGCCGCAGAACGAAATTTTAACCGCGCAGCAGAATACTTGATTGGCAGGAATTTGCCGCAAAACATGCGCGCTAACAGCTTGGCTGCCCTGCAAGATCTGACGGAGCGATATGGACCGGTTGTTGATCGGTACCCAAGTTGGCACCCTTTTGTGAGGTCAATTGACGGCAAATATCCGGAGACTATGCCAAATGAACGAACCGGATTTCGAGGCATCGACCACTTGGTAATGTTCACCAATGCGTTCATCTCCTGCCCTTATTCCGCGAGCGGCAATCCTCAAAAGACCGAAAATTCTGTAGCCTCGCTAAAAAGGCACCATGCAGCGTACATATCAACAGAACCAATCGACGCGGCCTTCTATTCGGAGGAAGCCACTCCGGTCTTGGTTGTGTGCAATTGGAAGTCCCATCTTGATTACACGAACGAAATTCCCAAACCAATCGCAGTTCCTCTGATGATTGAAGAGCAACTCAGGGCTTGGGAAAACTCGAAATTTGCCGAACAATGGGAAACGATGAGACCCTATATTCTCGGCACTCCGCACGGAGCCAGGTCATCACTGTTTGTGAATCAAGATACCGGACTTGCTCTAAAAAAGGTATATCTGTCTATGGTGAACTCGGGAATGTTCGGCCCACTGCGCTTCGACTAATCACAGGTGAGGTGATCTTCGTTGATAACAGCATTGTGGCACGCAACGCTTTGCGAACCTTGCGCAACTTAGATGGCAAAGCTGTTTGCCCTGCCCTAGCGTTCTTCTGCGAAAATCATGTCCGCAATATCATCGAGCGATGCCGAATAGAGCTGAACCGAACGCAGGAACACACCGGTCGGGATCGGATCGCTCATCACGATGTCCCATTCCACAAAGGGATCGCCTTCATCATCGAGGCGCACACTGGCAAAACGTTTGCGCGAGACGATCTGATTGACCAATTCTGGCGGGGTTGGTTTCTCGCGGTCAAAACCGGTGGTCAGCATAATGGAATCGCAATCATCCTTGGTCTCGGCATCGCAGCCGTAAAAGACGATTTTGCCATTCCAGCTGCCGAAACTGGTTTCGATGAGCGGATCGCCGGTGTTGTCTGTGATCAATTCTGCCTTGTATCCGGCAAACTTCAACGCGGTCACCATAGCCTCAGGATCAGCGGCCGAGACACTGGCCTCTTGCGCGCTCGCCGAATAGCTGCCCAGCGCGAGAGTTGCAGCCAAAGCCGCAGCTGTGCATGCGGTTCCAAATTTGATGGTCATATGTTTTCCTCAGTATCCCAAAACAGTTCTTATCGGCGTTATAAAAGGTCGCTTAGGCTATCAAAATGAACGCGCAGGCGTGCGAATGCAAGCATCCTGCTTTGTCATCACGCCTGAGCCCGCCGCCCGAAAACGTGCCCTGCAAGCACGCCCGCGAAACAGACCATCCAGCTGACCATCCGACCAAGCAAAAACTAAGCGTTCTGTTCCATCAGCCAGCGAGCCATAGCTTCACCCAATTCGGGCTTCGTCACGCTGGACATATGGGTCCCCGGCGTTTCAACGAAGTCAGCCGCAGGCAGAAGCTGCGCCAAATCCTCTGCACTGCCATTATCCCTGTCTTCATCGCCGCAAATCACCAGCGTCGGCATTGTTACCCGCCCCAGCGCCGCTTCATCCATATCTGGCATAGTATCCAGCAACATCCGCGCTGCCTTCCGGTCGACGCCTTGTGATTTCAGGAATTGAACGGAGAAATAGGCCGGATCACCGCGCTCGATCGTATCAAATTCGTCAATTACCCGCTTGAAATGCGCGGCCCGCTTTTGCCATTCGCCAAGGCCCGCCGTGCCCATACCGCCCACGATCAGCAGGCGAGGCTCCAGCACGCCTTGCGCAACCAGATGAAGCGAGGTGCGCGCACCCAGCGAAAATCCGCCCAGATCGAAATCATCAGCCCCTAAATGCTCGGCCAAAGCCGCGACATCGCGCACCAACACATTCTCTGGATATTGAGCCGGGTCTTGGGGTGCCTCGCTTTCGCCGTGAACCCGAAAATCGAGCATAACGACCTCGCGGCCAGTGCCAGCCAAACGCTCATGATGGCCCCATTTGATCCAATTCATCTGAGCGGATGAAAACAGGCCATGCAGAAGGATGAAAGGCCGCCCTTCCCCGAAGCGGTGGATGGCCAGTTCGGTCCCGTCAAATGATGCAAATCTCTCGGTTTTCACCGCGTTTTCAGCCCCTTTTGCTCCATCCGCCAAATGGCCATGTCGATCCGGTCCTGACCAAAAAACGGCTCGTTCTCGAACACCAAAGTCGGAACGCCCCAATGGCCCGCTTGCTCCAGAGCATCCTGATTGGCCGCAATCTCTGCGTCCAAACCGTCCGGATCGCTGTTTGTCTCGGCCTCGAGCACGGCAAGATCAAGCCCCGCCCGCGTCGCAGCCTTCGCCAGATGATCGCCCTCATGCCAATCATCGGTTGCGCCATTGAAAATAAGCCGCGAAACCTCATCGGCAAATGCCAGCCCCTTGCCCGTGCGCGAAGCCGCCTGACCCAAGCGGCAAATCCGGCGGATCAGTGGCTGCTCTTTGGCAATCTCGCGCGTTGCCAGATCCTGCACCACGGGGTCGGGCCTCGGCCAGCGAAAGGGAATGTCCTGCATTTGCGCAGCCCGCATGGAATCCATCAGGATATAGCGCGGGGCCGCCGGATTGCCGGTGAACAGCAAATCGGGATTGCGGATCGCAATCGGCCAGACAACACGCAGATTGATATCCACATTATGGCTTTGGGTCAGCGCGCGGTAACGCCCAACCGCCAGATAGCTATAAGGCGAGCGATAAGAGAAAAAGAGATCAGCAGATAGTGTCATGGCACCTACCTGCCGCACCCGTTCCAATTCCTCAACCTTTCTTAAGGCACTCCCGCCCGAGCAATTCGGCAATTTGTACCGCGTTAAGCGCGGCGCCTTTGCGCAAATTGTCCGATACGCACCACAGCACTAGACCATTATCAACCGTCGCATCCTCGCGCACGCGGCTGATGTAAGTCGCGCTATCACCGGCGCTTTCAACCGGGGTGATATAGCCTTCATCCTCGCGCTTATCGACCAGCATACAGCCGGGCGCCTCGCGCAGAATTTCTTGAGCCTGCTCTGCCGAAAGTTCGTTTTCAAACTCGATATTGACCGCTTCGGAATGGCCGACAAAGACCGGCACACGGACACAGGTTGCCGACAATTTGATCTTGGGATCGAGGATTTTCTTAGTCTCGACCACCATTTTCCACTCTTCTTTGGTGGAGCCGTCATCGAGGAAAACATCGATATGCGGGATCACGTTAAAGGCAATTTGCTTGGTGAAAGTGGCCGGTTCCACCGGATCGCCGACGAAGATCGCGCGGCTCTGGTTGAACAGCTCGTCCATGCCCGATTTGCCTGCGCCCGATACCGATTGATAAGTGGAAACAACCACGCGCTTGATCTTAGCCGCATCATGCAAGGGCTTGAGAACAACCATCAACTGCGCGGTGGAGCAATTGGGATTGGCGATGATGTTGCGCTTCGCATAATCATGGATCGCTTGCGGGTTCACCTCCGGCACGATCAGCGGAACATCAGGGTCCATCCGGTAAAGCGAGCTGTTGTCAATAACAACGCAGCCTGCTTTTGCGGCCTTTGGCGCGTATTCCTTTGCCGGGCCAGAGCCCGCAGCGAACAAGGCGATATCCCAGCCTGACCAGTCGAAATGCTCGATATTCTGGCACTTGAGCATCTTGCCCGTATCGCCAAATTCCACCTCAGAGCCATGCGAACGGCTGCTCGCGACAGCTGCGATTTCGTCACACGGAAACGCGCGCTCTGCCAAGACCTGCATGACTTCGCGCCCAACATTGCCAGTCGCCCCGACTATGGCCACCCGGTAACCCACGATTATTCTCCAATTTCAAAAATCTCTACGCGCCATAGCGTGATCGCCCGCGCCCGCAAGCACAGCCTTGCTTTCACGCGCTGAAGGCAGGCTCTATCAATGCGGCCTAAAAGGCAGGTGAGAGACCGCCGCGCCCCAAACTGACCATCTTGCGAAAGTCGGTTTATTCGTCGCCCGTGTCTTTCTCAGGAGGCACAATTCCATGGCTTTCCAAGAAGCGGAACATGGTGTTGTAACGATGCGGCGAGATGTTTTCGCCCGCCACCCGGTGCGTATAGCCGGGATAGAGCATCATCTCGAACGGGACATTGCCTTCCTGCATAATGGCGATAATTTCCGTGGCGTTTTCAAACACCACATTGTCATCCGCCATGCCATGAATAATCAGCAGCGG
>CAZDHB010000119.1:1284-4559 GCA_964505255.1 uncultured Porphyrobacter sp. | reverse complement strand
TGATCAACGGCCTTGGCGTTTTGGGCTGGGGCGTTGGCGGGATCGAGGCAGAGGCAGCGATGCTGGGCCAGCCGATCTCGATGCTGATCCCCGAAGTGGTCGGGTTTAAACTGACCGGCGCAATGGCCGAAGGCATCACCGCGACCGATCTGGTGCTGACCTGCGTGCAAATGCTGCGCGAGGTGGGCGTGGTTGGCCGCTTTGTCGAATTCTACGGTCCCGGCGTTGCCAATCTGACGCTGGCGGACCGCGCGACGATTGCCAATATGGCCCCGGAATATGGCGCGACTTGCGGGTTCTTCGGGATTGATGACAAGACGCTTGATTACATGCGCCTGACCGGCCGTAGCGAGGAAACCATCGCGCTCGTCGAAGCCTATTCGAAAGAGCAGGGCATGTGGTTCGATCCCGCGCATGAGCCAATTTTCACCAAAACACTCGAGCTCGATATGAGCACGGTTGTCGCCAGTCTGGCAGGGCCCAAGCGTCCGCAAGACAAGGTGGCCCTCCCCGAGGTTGACGAACTCTTCAATGGCGACCTCGCCAAGACCTACAAGAAAGACGCACCCGTGCGCACCGCGGTTGATGGCAAGGATCACGATATTGGCGATGGAGACGTCGTTATTGCCGCGATTACCAGCTGCACCAATACGTCAAACCCGGACGTTTTGATTGCGGCAGGACTGGTTGCGAAAAAGGCCGGCGAAAAGGGTCTGAAACCCAAGCCTTGGGTGAAAACCTCGCTTGCACCGGGCAGTCAGGTGGTTACCGATTATCTCGAGAAAGCAGGCCTCCAAGATCATCTCGATGCGATCGGTTTTGATCTGGTCGGCTATGGCTGCACCACCTGCATCGGCAATTCCGGACCGCTTGCCCCGCCGATCAGTCAGGCGATCAATGGCAATGATATTGTCGCCGCCAGCGTTCTGTCAGGAAATCGCAATTTCGAAGGCCGGGTCTCGCCCGACGTGCGGGCCAACTTCCTCGCCTCGCCGCCATTGGTGGTTGCCTATGCACTCAAAGGCACCGTTACCCAAGACATCACCAAAACCGCCATCGGTCAGGATCAGGACGGCGCGGATGTGATGCTGGCCGATATCTGGCCCAGCAATGACGAGATTGCCGAAGTGCGCTCGGGCGCGATTGACCGGGCCATGTTCGAAACACGCTATGCCAATGTCTATGAAGGCGATGCCCATTGGCAGGCCATCGATGTTGTCGGCTCTGACACCTATCAATGGCGTCCGGGTTCGACTTATGTCGCCAGCCCGCCTTACTTCGAAGGCATGGAAATGACCCCGGCGCCGGTCACCGATATCAATGATGCGAAGCCATTGGCGGTGCTCGGCGATAGTGTGACGACAGACCATATCTCGCCTGCTGGCGCGATTAAGGCTGATAGCCCGGGCGGCGAATATCTGATGAGCAATCAGGTCGCCAAGGCGGATTTCAATTCCTATGGTTCGCGCCGCGGCAATCACGAGGTGATGATGCGCGGCACCTTTGCCAACATCCGTATCAAAAACGAGATGGTACCCGGCGTCGAAGGCGGCGTTACGACCTATAATGGCGAGCAAATGGCCATTTATGATGCGGCCATGAAACACCGCGAAGATGGCACGCCGCTGGTGGTTATTGGCGGCAAGGAATATGGCACCGGATCAAGCCGTGACTGGGCGGCGAAAGGCACCATCCTGCTTGGCGTAAGGGCCGTGATTGTAGAAAGCTTCGAACGGATCCACCGCTCAAACCTGGTTGGAATGGGCGTCTTGCCCTTGCAATTCAAGGAAGGCGAAGGCCGCGAAAGCCTTGGCCTGACAGGCGACGACAGCTTCTCGATCAAGGGTCTCGCGACATTGGAACCCGGTCAGGACATCGAAGTCGAAGTGACCCGCGCGGACGGTTCGAAAACCAATTTCACCGCGCTTTGCCGGATCGATACCGCCAACGAGATGGAATATTACCGCAATGGCGGCATTCTCCATTACGTCCTGCGCAAATTGGCGGCGAGCTAATGCGGTTCGCAAAGGCTCAGCTAAACGCAGCGGGTCTGCTTTTGGCGGGCCTGACGCTGGGCGGATGCACCCATGTCGAGACGACCAACAATTATAACGCAGCATTGGCAGCCGAAGGGGCCTCGGTAGAGACCTTGCCCGCCGCCGACCTTGCCAACCTGATCGCGCAGGGCAGCGTGGTGCTGATTGATGTGCGAACCCCGGCTGAGTTTGCCGAGGGGCGTTTGGACGGCGCGCTTAATATGCCGGTCCAAACCTTTAATGCAGCGGCTGTCCCGCGGGACGGCCTGCGCGAAACAATCCTGTATTGCCGCTCGAGTGGCCGCTCCAAACGCGCAGCCGAGATGCTGGCACAGGAGTGGGGCACCAAAGTGCGTCATTTGGAAGGCGGCATTCTGGCGTGGCGCGCGGCCGACTTGCCTGAGATCCAGTAAATCTCGAACGGCAATTGATCCGCGAAAATTGCGTTTTTCTGGGCAGTTTCCCCGCATTGGAACGGCAGCCGAACGCGCCTTGTTCAGCCCAAGTAAAAATCTCTCACGCCAGCTTTAGCGGCGAAAGGCGGCATTTATGAGGATTTTGCAAAGGAAAACGCGCGCGTTGGGGTGCAAAACCGGTTTGGCAATGCTGGGGCTTTGGGCCTGTACCAGCGGTGTTTGGGCCCAAGAAATGGACGCGACCCTTGCAGACCCTGCGGATGCGACAGGCACTGCCGCCCGGGGCCAAACCGCCCTCCCTCCCAATCCGCAAATCGACTATGCCGGTTTCACTCAGCTAACCCTCGAGGTTGCTGATTACCGCAAAACCCGCCTTATCGATAAGGCAGACTTCTTCCGGCGGGCACAAGAACAAGGCGCAATCCTGCTCGACACGCGTTCGGCCGCCGATTTCGCGGTGGGTCATCTCGCGGGCGCGGTAAACCTGCCTTTTTCCGAGTTCACCGAGGTGAAACTGCGGGCGGTTCTCGGTGAGAATTATGACCGGCCAATACTGATCTATTGCAATAACAATTTCAGCGATAATATCGCTCCGCTGGTGAGCAAGAAGCCCCCTCTTGCGCTGAATATTCCGACGTTCATCAATTTATACGGCTATGGCTATCGCAACATTTGGGAATTGGCTGATTTGGTCTCGACCAAGGATGTCGATTGGGTCGGTTTCGAACCCGTCACCGGGGTGCGCGCCACCGATTAAGGCGCGATCGATTAAGGCGCTGCCCGCAAGGCTTATCCGCGATTCTTCGCCTATCTAAACCCCGCC
>CAZDHB010000119.1:0-1184 GCA_964505255.1 uncultured Porphyrobacter sp. | reverse complement strand
CCAGTTGAGCTGGAAATTGAACCCGTGCTCGTGCTGGTGGAGCTGCCGGTCGATGAATTGTCGATGTCAATATCGATGTTCACCGGCTCATCCAGGCCGCCCGATGTGGTCGAGGTAGTGGTCGTAGTTGTTGTCGTGGTCGAGGTTTCGCCCGAAGTCGCCGCACCGCTAGTGGTCGACGTGGTTGGATCACCGCTGGTGCCGCCATCCGAGGTCGTTCCGCCATCCGAGGTAGTGCCGCCAGTAGACGTTGCATCGGTGCCCGTACCGGCGGTGCTGTTTGGAACGTTGACGATGACATCACCGCCGCCGCCTGCTCCGCCGCCGCCGAAGAAGCCGCCGAAAAAGCCGCCGCCCAATGCGCCAAGTGCAGGTCCAACCCCGCCGCCAAAGCCGCCATTACCGATCGAACGCGATGCACCGCCGCCCGAAACGGGGCGTGCTGCAGGCAATTCAGGAACCGCGACAGGTGCAAGCGCTGTCTGATAAACCGGCGCACAAACATTATCTGGGTTCAGCGCAGCTTCTGGCGATGTCGCAGGGACACATTCAACCTTTTGAACCGAACGCGAGGCAATCGCTTGCGTTGGCTGAGCGCGCGGCGCAGTGCGGGCAACCCGCTTGGTCGGCGCGGCCCGCTTGATCTGACGCGGTGCTTTCACCGATTTCTGCGCTGATTTGTAGCTAGGCGCGTCTGTGACTGGTTTTTCGGCCACGTGAACCGCACCACCGGCGAGCATGGCTCCGCCTGCGGCTGTAGCTGAAAGTTTAGCGAGGGCTGCTTTTACCGACATCGCGAGTGTTTCCTTATCTGATCCGGCTACTTAAGGGCCCTTCCCTCTTGCAGCCAAATCCCCTTCCCGTTTTGAACGATCCTCAATGAAATGGCCGAGAATCGTCTTGGGTTCTGCTTCTGTGACCTTAGAATGTACAATTCTGACATAAAAGCCAGTGCTGACTTTACCCTGTCTCGCGATGGGACCACATCTGGCCCGATTCTTACGCGGAACTTAATTTTTGCGGTCAAAAAGCCCGTTTTGAGGCGAATTGGCCTCTTCCGCGCCCTTTATAGCAGGTGGGGGAGTTAATCCTAGATGACTCCAGCCTCCCTCGTTAAGGCACCGGCCGCGCGCCGTTCGGGCGATCAGACCCAATTGGATGAGGTAAGGCTCAATCACCTCCTC
>CAZDHB010000118.1:0-4715 GCA_964505255.1 uncultured Porphyrobacter sp. | reverse complement strand
CGTACTTGTCGGTTTAGGCAGCAGATCGTGTCCGACTATTGGCATAATGGCTAGCGAGGGCGAAAAATCTACGCCGCAAATGCAGCACTCAAAGGGGGTAGGGGAGCGATGACCGATTACACCGCTAGACAAGGCTTCGAGCCAGCCGGTTTCACGCCCGGTTTTCTCGATGCGGGCGGCCCCTATTTGTTGAAGCGCGTGGAGGGGCGAACCTTGGTCGGAGTGGAGATTGCCGCCCATCACATGAATTACCGCGATGCCGCGCATGGCGGGGTGCTGGCAACTTTGGCGGACGTCGCCTTGTCTTATCAGGCTTACGCCAGCGAAGCGCCGCCTGTGCCGGTTGTGACCAGTTCGATGACGGTCAATTATCTCCAGCCCGCCAAGCTTGGGCAGTGGGTGGTTGCGGATGCGATGATCGACCGGATTGGCGGACGCCAAGCCCATGTCAGCGGCAAGATTTTTGACGGCAGGACGATGCTGGCCACCATGAGCGGCGTTTTCACACTGATGCGGCGGTCCTGAATTGTTGCTTGGTCACACGTTCCCTCCGCCCTTTTGCCCGGTATAGTGTCCGGCAGGCTCTGGGTGGAGGAGTGGAAGCAGCGGGTGGTTTAGTCCTAAACCTAGGGACGAAAGCGCGCAAAGGCGGGCGCCGAGGGATCGCGGTCATCTTGATAGCCGAATGACCCCTCGGGCGTTTCTGCCAGATCATCGGTATCGGGATCTCTGCATTCGCGCCAATCATATAGGCCGGTGCGCTGCGCTATGCGCCATTCGCCCTTACCATCCTGATTGTTCCGCTTTTCAAAGCGATCAACATAGCGCCCTGCGACGATAGCATGATATTGCTTTCCTCGATCAGGGAAAATTTCGGGCGTAGGATATCCTTTCGGCACCACATGCATCGCGGTCATATAGGTTTCGGTATGGCACACTGTGTCGCTTTCAAAACCGAACGCAATCTGGCCAAGTTGATGCTGAGTGTAGAGGCAAGGATCAATCACCGCGCGGGCTTGCTCGACAAAGCTCTTCCAATCGCCAACCAATGTTCCAAAAGCAAACTGCGCATCCTCGTGGAACAAATGGGGCATTATGTCCCACTGCCGCCGGTCAATCGCATGGGCATAAGCGCTAATGATATCGCGAATGGCCTCGCGATCTTCAATCCTCATCGTCATTTTTCCAGCTCCACAATGACTTTGCCGGTGTTGCCGCCGGTAAACAGCTTTTCATAGGCCGAAAGCGTGTTTTCAAGCCCATGTGTGATGTCATAGGGCATGGTCAGCGCGCCAGCATCCAGCCAATTTTTCAATCTTGCGGTTAATTCGGGGCCTTTGTCCATGAAATCGGGCGAGAAAAACCCCTCTATCCGCAATCTGCGCATCAACACCTGATCAAATTCACGCGGTGCAGTGCGCTCTCCATGATAATCCGACACAAGCCCGCACACCGCAATTCGCCCGTAATGGTTCATACGGGTCAAAACCTGGTCGAGGATCGGCCCGCCAACATTGTCGAAATACACATCAAACCCGCTCGTCTCTTGCGCCGCGGTATCGAGCGTTTCGGCAAAATCAGCGGCCTTGTAGTCGAGCGCGAAGTCGGCCCCGATCGTCTCGGTCAGGAACGCGCATTTCTCGGCCCCACCTGCAATCGCCACCGTTTTGCAGCCCAGCAATTTGGCGATTTGCACCGCCAATATGCCTGTTGCCCCAGCAGCAGCGGAGATAACGGCGGTTTCACCCGGTTTGGCCGCGCCGGTTTTCTCAATGCCCCATAAAGCAGTCCAGCCGTTCATACCCAATGGGCCGAACCATGCCCGCTTGTCCGCGACCGACATATCCAGCTTGACCGCGCCGGTCATCACGGGATCAACTTGGCTGTAATCGCCCCAAACGCCAAAAGTGCGCACCCATTCGCCTACGGCAAAATCGGGATGCGCGCTGTCGATGATTTCGCCCACGACTAGCCCTGTCATGGGGATGCCAAGGTCAAGCGGCGGCTGATAGCCATCGGTGCGATCGGTCAGCCACATTCGGGTGCCAGCATCCATCGAAATCATGGAATTGCGGATTGTGATCTGGCCATCAGGCGCTGCGCCCAGATCGCTTTCTTGCAAGCTCAGCGCATTTGCAAAATCAGTGCCCACAGGACGGCTATCGATACGCCAAAAACGATTTTTCATGGGAGCTATTATTTGCCGCTTCGCGCCCTTCGGCAACAGCCCTTTTCGCTAGTCCGCAAAAGCGCTTTGCTATCAAAAAGGGGCGGGGAAAGCTTGGGCCGTTTCGCCTAGCTTACTGAGCGACACAGTTTGGCAGGAGGATTAACGGACATGGAACTCATCACCGTCATCGGCGCATCGGGCCGTCAGGGAATGGCGCAAGTCGGACAAGCTTTGAAAGCGGGTTATAAAGTGCGCGCCATTTCGCGCCAAGCAGACCCATTTGCCGGCGCTCCGATTGAAGGCGTCGAAGATGTCGAGGTGCGCTCGATGGATTTGTATGATCCATCCACCTATAAAGACGCGCTAGAGGGCAGCGATTACATTTTCTATACGCACCCGCTACAGGGGCGTGCAGAGCGCAAGGATTTGGTCGGCGGTCTGGGTAAGGCCGCAGCCGAATTGGGCGTGAAACGGTTGGTGTGGAACACATCAAGCTGGATCCCGGACAAGCCCGGCGACCCCTTCACCTATGGCGGGAACACAGACGGCATCAATGCGCTGTGGCGCTCTGGTTGCCCGGGCACAGTGTTCGGCAGTGTGCTTTTCATGGACAATCTGCTGACCAATTGGGCGCGGCCATTTATTATGAACGAGGATCGTTATGTTTATCCGCATGCCCCGCATCTGGAGTGCAATTGGATCAGCCTAGACGATGTGGCGAAATTTATGCTCGCCAGCTTGAAACGCCCCGATATGGAAGGCGCGTGGCTGAACATTGGCGGCCCCAAGCGGATGAAGGGCGCAGAGGTGGCAAAAACACTCAGCAAAGTGCTTGATAAGGACGTGAAATACGACCCTTGCACACCGGCAGAGTTTGGCGATCTGCTGGTAAAGGCTGGCGGCGATGATATTCCAGAGGAAGCGCGCGCCGATATGTCAGCGGGTATCGCGGCCTTTTACGAATATAATAACACCTCGCCAACCAAGCCGTTTGCAGTGGATATGGAGCATGTCTTTGAACGCTTCCCCGAATTGGAGGGCGAGCTTCAGGATATGGAAGAATGGGCCGCCGACCAGCAATGGGGCGACAGCAATTTCCGCCCTGCGTTCGGCTAAGGCTTTTGGATAAGCTCGCATGAGCGCGCTGCGAGACGCCAACATCGCCATTGGCGAGGCATTTTATCGTGCTCTCGAAAATGGCGATTTTGACGCGCTCGCCGCCCTGCACAGCGATGATGTGGTGTTCAACCTTGTCGGCTCAACGCCTGTATCGGGGCGCTGGGAAGGCAAGGCGGAATGCTTTGGGCCTTTGGTTGCCGATATGGTTGTCGGCAAGTTAGAGCCTGAAACGATCCAGTTTTCGCGTGAATGGCGCATAATGTGCGCCGATGAGAGCCGCGTGGTGGGCCTGATGAAGGGCGGCGGTAAAGCCAAAAACGGGCACGAATATATCCAGACCTACTGCCAGATTATGACGATCACTGATGGCCTGATTACCGAAATGCACGAGCTGTTCGACACCGCTCTGGTTGAGCTATGCCTTAATGACAATCCGACCGAAAAGGGCCCGAGCGAAGTGGCGAAACCTTTCGCGTTTTAGGGAAAGGTGGCTGCGTGCGCCGCGCGGATTTGGTGGTTCGTGCAGAAGTATGAAAGCAGACTGACTGCTCCCGACCCATTTGCGGACGTTCGCAGCGCATGCTGTGCGGGTCTGTCGTTAGGTCAATCACGCCCCAAAAGAAAAGGGCCAGCAAGACAGAAGTTAGCCTCCCATCTGACTGGCCCTGCTATGCTCTGTTGGCTCAAGTTTATAAGCCAGAGAGAATAGCGATTTAGCTGTAGCTTACCGATAGCTTGGTTGCTTGCTTGCGGCGACGCAGGCTCGCACCAATTGCGCCAAAGCCAAGGATCATCATTAACCAAGCGCCAGGTTCTGGAACAGCGCCGGTTGCAACGTTGCCGACACCATTAATTGTCAACTCATATTGGCCAAAGTCAGCATTATTGAAGCCCGATACGATTGCGAAATAGGATGTTCCGCTGTCGAGCGCAAAGCTGAAGGCAGAGTTGAGGCCAGGGCCACTATCATCATTTCCAATGAGCAAATTGGTCAATTGGTCAGTTGGATCGAAGCTGCCTTCATAAAGAAAGAGGTAAGTATCGAAGCCCGGCGTAATGGCGTTCGTTGCGAAGTCATAAATGCCGTTTGCGTCAACAGTGAAATTTGTCGTCTGGAAGGCGACGTCTGTTCCGGCGCCTGAAAGGTTTGGCCCGGACCCTATGACGCGGTTCCAAGTCTCTTCACCAGTTGTGTCACCAATAATGGTCGCGGCCAATGCAGGGCTTGCACTCAGTAACGCGGCACAGCTTGTTGCTGCGAATAGTAATTTTCTCATGGTTTAGGCCCCCTAGCCGATTAGATATAATGACATGGTCATTCTAAATTCGAGCATGCGGTTTGCCGCCTGGCTCGGGCGCGATTCCTTTCTACAGTATTAGCAAGGTTTTGAGCTTCCGTAAAGATCATTGGCTGATTGTGCCAGAC
>CAZDHB010000117.1:0-4895 GCA_964505255.1 uncultured Porphyrobacter sp. | reverse complement strand
CCCGACTTTGCGACCAGATCGCCAGCGACCAGCGCAAACAGATAGGACGGCTTTGGCCAAGGGTCGTGCCACTGGGCCCAATGAGTGCCGTCATCATTGTCGCCCGTCGCAGTTTCATTGCCATTGCACAAAAGGATCGGGAAATCCGCCTTATTGCCGCTCATCCGCACGCTGTACGTGGAGAGCACATCGGGCCGGTCGGGGAAAAAAGTGATCCGCCGAAAGCCCTCTGCCTCGCACTGCGTGCACAGCATTCCGTTCGATGCATAAAGGCCCATCAATTGCGTGTTAGCGCTGGGGTCAAGCTGAGTGACAATTTCCAGCTCGTGACGGTCAGCTTCAAGCGGGATAATCAAATCCGGCCCGTCCATCTGCCAATCATCGCGCAGCGTGCCATCCACCTTCACCGACAATGCGGCGATTGCGTCCCCGCTCAGGCGGATGCTTGGCTCTTTGGCTGCCGCGCGATTGCGGTTCAGCAAAAGCCGCGCTGTGACCTTGGTTTGATCGAGACCAAGCGCGAAATCCAAATGCGTTTCGGGCACTTCCCATGCAAAGGGCGTATAATCCTTTCGGTAAATGACCGGCGGCTGCGCGATTGCGGGGGTGTTGCTGAGATTTTCCATAGCGCCACTGTCTAATCAGTTTGCCGCGCCGGTCCAGTGGATTAAGCCGGTCCCGCGGATTAAGGCGGATTAAGAAAGGCTGGCGGATTGCGAACAGTAACTTAGGCGGTAAAGTGCCTAGGGCGGCATGGAAGATGGGCGATAAGGGATCAGAGCCGCGCCGCGCAAAAGCGCGTTCACCAAAGACACAATATCTGGCACCAAAGACACAATAATTGAGAGGTAAGCTGCAATGATGCTCGAGAGTTTGGCCGCCGGCGCAGCATTCGATGCCGAGACCGCGACGCGGATCTACCTCGACACGCTGCAAGGGCCCGCGCGGGCAAAATCCGATGCTTATTTCGAAGGCGGCTATTGGCTGATCGGCTGGGGCGCGTTGGTCGCGGTGCTGATCGATGGTCTATTGCTCAAATTTCGGTTCTCGGTGAAATTTCGCGAGCTGGGCGAAAAATGGTTCAAACGCCCCTTTGGCGCCGCTTGGACAACTGCGCTGTTTTACACCATCGCCGGATTTATCCTTAGCCTGCCTTGGACAATCTACACCGATTTTATCCGCGAGAAGCAGTATGATTTGCTCGATTCCAGTTTTGCGGCATGGCTTTCGGAAATGCTCACCGCAGCAGGGATCAGCCTGATCGTGGGGCCCTTGCTTTATGCGCTGATCTATTCGGTGATCCGGCGTGCCCCGCGCAGTTGGTGGATATGGGGGACCGGCGTTTTCGGTGTGTTTATTTTTCTGGCCGTCATGCTTGCGCCGGTTTTCATCGCGCCCTTGTTCAATGAATACACCGAAATGGAGGCCGGTCCCTTGCGCGACAGGATTGTGGCCATGGCAGACCGCTATGATGTGCCCGCGGACAATATCTATGTCTTCAACCAGTCCAAACAGCATAAGCGGGTCTCGGCCAATGTTTCAGGCTTTGGCCCAACGATCCGCATCTCGCTCAATGACAATCTGCTGGAGCGCACGAGCGAGGAAGAGATCGTTGCAGTCATGGGGCACGAGCTGGGGCATTATAAGCTGGGTCACGGGATTAGCCGGGTGCTGATGATGCTGGCGGTGATCGGCCTGGGGCTATTTCTGATCAGCCGGATCGCGCCTTGGGTGATTGCCCGATACGGCGCGAATTGGGGGATCCGCGATATCGCCGATCCTGCGTCCCTGCCGGTTCTGGGCATTGTGCTGGCGGTCTATTTTGCGCTGGCAACGCCGGCCTTTAACAATATCACCCGCCTTCAGGAGAACGAGGCCGATGCCTTTGGTCTGGACGCCGCAAAGGAGCCAGACGGCTTTGCCAGAGCGGCGATGCGGCTGAGCGAATATCGCAAGCTGGAGCCGGGGGCTGCGGAAGAATTTCTGTTTTTCACACACCCCTCTGGCGAAAACCGCGTGCGCCGCGCGATGCAATGGAAGGCGGATAATGTGCCTGATGCGCAAATGATTTCACCGCCCGAAGGCTATCTTGACCAATGAGCGCGCGCGCGGGCCCCATGAACAGGATGCTGATTTTCGGGCTTGGCTACACCGCAGGACGATTGGCGCAAGACCTGCGTCAAAAGGGCTGGCATGTCGATGCAACAGGCAGCTCTGGCAATCTTGATTTTTCCGATCGGGACACAGTGCAAAGGGCCATGAAAAACGCCACTCATATTGTTTCCTCCGTTCCCCCAGACAAGGTTAGCGGCGCAGACCCGGTGCTTGAAAATTACGGCGCTGAGCTTGGCGGGCGCTGGCTCGGCTATCTCTCGTCAACCGGGGTTTACGGCGATGCTGGCGGAGCCTTTGTGGATGAGGCTTCTCCAACAGGAAGGGGCCGCCGCAGCGCCCGCTCTAAGGCCGATGGCGCATGGCTGGCGCGCGGGGCACGCGTGTTTCGCCTGCCCGGCATTTATGGCCCGGCAAGAAGCGCGATAGAGCGGATTGGCGAAGGTAAGGCGCGGCGGATTGATTTGCCCGGCCAAGTGTTCAGCCGGGTGCATGTCGATGATATTGTCAGCGGGGTTTGCGCCGCATTAGAGGCGCCTGCCGGTGCGTATAATCTGGCGGATGATTTGCCTTGCCACCAAAACCTTGTGATCGAGGAAGCGGCCCGTCTGCTTGGTAAGCAGCCCCCGCCCCTGCAAACGCTGGAAGAAGCCAATTTGTCGGCCATGGCGCGCGGGTTTTATGCCGAGAACCGGCGCGTTGCCAATCACAAGGCCAAACGCGTGCTCGGCTGGAGGCCGCAATATCCCACTTACCGCCAAGGCTTGCGCGCGGTGATCGGGCGATAGGCTTGCTGAGCAGCGGCGGCTCTGCCTATTCGCAGCTCTTAGGCCCAACTGCCCAGTCTAAACCGCTTAGCCCGCAGCTTCAGCTTTCCTCTTTGGCCCTCAGGGCGAGCAGCATGCCGGTCAAAGTCAAGCTTGCCCCAAGACCCGCAAGCCATGACCAGCGATAGCCTTCGGCAAAGGTTGAAATGGCCATCGCCACCAAAATTACCAAAGCTGAATTGTAAGCAGCCTTGCTTGCCCCCAAGCGCCGGACAATGGTGTAGTAAAGCGGGAAAGTGATCACTGATCCGGCCAGCGCCAGCCACGCTGCGCCCAGCCAATAGGCCGTGTCTGAGGGAAAGGCCGGGGGGCCTGCCGTTACCCAAGCCAGCACTATATCAGCAAGGGTGCCATAGAGCATCGACCACGCCAGCAAGCTCGCCATGGGCAGGCCTTTACCGACCGGGTTGGCCTGAATGACATTGGCGATTGAGGCTGACAAAATACCGCCCACAGCCAAAGCCACACCAAGGCCGATATTGCCGCTCAGCCGGGCCAGCTGCGCCTCGTGGACAAGCAGCAAAACAATGCCGGATATCGCGACCGCGCTCCCGAGCAGAAAACGAGCGTTGACCCGCTCCCCCAGCAAGGCCCGCCCGAACAGCGTGTTGGGCACAATGAGCAGGCCAAACATCACCGCCACCACGCCCGAGGTCAGATGCAATTCAGCCCGGTACACAAAGTTGAAATTGAGACAGAACTGCGTGATCCCGATCCACAGCGCCAGCATATGGCCGCTGCGCCCAAGGCTGAGCGATTTGCCCATGAACAGAGCCACGGCAAACATCGCCGGTGTGGCCAAAGCAAACCGCAAAGCGATCGACCAGCTGGGGGCGACATCACCGATTTGTCCGGTAATGACATACCAGGTTGAGCCCCAGATCAGCGCAACCAGAATGAACGGCAGTGCGATTTTCGGGTCCAGCCAAAGCGGCCCGGCAGAAGGCCCATTAGCAAAGGTCCGGGCGGCAGATGATGCGGGGTCACTCACAGCCCTTGGATGGCCTCGGCGAGCGCGCGTGCGTCACTCTCTTTTGTATCCCATGCGGTCACAAACCGCGCCGCATCCGGGCCCCAATCGTAGAACTCAAAGCCCGCGGCGCGCAATGCCTCGCGCTCATCCTCATGCAAAGCAACAAACAGCTCATTTGCCTCGGCCGGATGCAGCAAACGGTCCTTGCAGGCAGAGGCTATTTCCTGTGCTGCGGCATTGGCATGGCGCGCATTGGCCAGCCACAGATCCCCCTCGAGCATGGCATGGATTTGCGCTGCCAAAAAGCGTCCCTTGCTTTGCAAATGACCGGCCCGTTTGCGGCGATATCTGAGGATATCCGCATGTGCCTCATCAAACAGCACAACCGCCTCGGCGCTCATCGCGCCATTTTTGACAAACCCAAAGCTGAGCGCATCCGCCTCGCCCAAAGCCGCTTTCGCATCCCCGCCCAGAAAGGCGGCGGCATTGGCAAAGCGTGCGCCGTCCATATGCAGACCAAGCCCATGTTCCCGCGCAAAACTGCTGAGTGCGGTAAGCTCGGCTGGCCGGTAGACACAGCCATATTCGCTGGCCTGCGTGACCGAGATAGCCGCTGGCTGCACCTGATGCACATCAGCGCGGATTGCACCGGTTACAGCGCTCAGGCTTGATGGTGTGACCTTGGCGCTCTCGCCTTCGGCCAACAGCAATTTGGCCCCGTGCAGGTAAAAGCCCGGCGCGCCTGCCTCATCCATCTCGATATGGGCTTCCTTGTGGCATAATACGCCCTGATGCGGCTCGGCCATGGCGCTAAGCGCAAGGCAATTGGCCGCCGTGCCAGTGGCCACCCAAAATCCGGCGCAAGGGCGGCCAAACATGTCAGAAAAGCGCGCATCGAGCGCAGCCGACAAAGCGTCCCCGTCATAAGGCACATCGCTGGCATCTGCCGCGCGCATGGCGTCCCACACCCGGGGGTGAACCGC
>CAZDHB010000116.1:0-4900 GCA_964505255.1 uncultured Porphyrobacter sp. | reverse complement strand
GGACCGCGCGACCTCGGCCCCGCTGGCATGCCATTGGTCGCGGCGGGTGAGCACAATATGGCGGCGACCGGGCAACAGGCCGGGCAGGCTCTCAAAGGTTTTGCGGCCCATGATCATCGGCTTGCCCAGGGTGAGCGCCTTGAACCGTTTAAGGTCAGCCGGAATATGCCATGGCAATGTGCCATCGCGGCCAATCACGCCATTGGCCGCGCGCGCGTAAATGGCAAACAGGCTTTGCGCCATTACTCTGACTGTTCCTCAGCCGCGTTCTCTGCACCGCGCGAAAGCTGTGTCACGTGACCCATTTTGCGCCCTTTGAGCGCTTTGGCTTTGCCGTAAAGATGCACATGGCAATCCTCGTCAGCCAAGCGGTCCAGCGCGCCATTGGCATCGGCTCCGATCAGATTGTCCATCCTCACCTCCTCGGCCACCGTATCGACCGCGCCCAGCGCCAAGCCTGCGACCGCGCGGATATGATTGGCAAACTGGCTGGTGGCCGCGCCCTCGATTGTCCAATGGCCCGAATTGTGCACGCGCGGGGCCATTTCGTTGAACACCGGACCCGCCGAGGTCGCAAAAAACTCCAGCGTCAGGACGCCGACATATTTCAGCGCATCGGCCACTTGGCGCGCGAGGCCGCGGGCTTCCTCGGCTTGCTCTTCGATGAGGGCGCCAGCGGGCAGCATTGAGCTTGCCAGAATGCCATCCTGATGAACATTATGCGGACTGTCCCAGAAGCGTATCTCGCCGTCCTTGCTGCGCACCAGAATGACCGAAAATTCCGCCTCAAAAGTGACGAAGCCTTCGTAAAGCGTCGGCACATCAGGCAATTTCAGCGCCTCGATATCGCGCTGCGCCGTGATCCGCCACTGGCCCTTGCCATCATAGCCATCGCGGCGCGTTTTGAGAATGGCAGGGGTGCCGATCTCTTCCGCAGCGGCTTCCAGATCAGCGCGGGTTTCAACCGGCCGATACGGCGCGGTTTTTCCCCCTAACCCTTCGACAAAGCGTTTCTCATTGAGCCTATCCTGCGCGGTTTCCAGAGCGGCGCGCGGCGGGTGCAAACGGTCATTGGGAAGCGAATCGAGCACGCTTAGAGGCACGTTCTCAAATTCCCATGTGATGCAATCGCATTGGCTGGCAAAGGCTGCGAGCGCTGCCTTGTCGGTCCATGGCCTCTGGAAAAAATCATCGCTCAGCTGAGCGGCAACATTATCGCCTTTGGGTGCATAACCTATTGCGCGAAAGCCCAGCTTTGCGGCCTCGGCGGCCATCATCCGGCCTAATTGTCCGCCGCCCAGAATACCAATTGTCGCGCCAGGCTTTAGCATCAGTCGGTCGGCACCTCGGCCACCGCTTCGCTGCGCGCTTTGCGCCATGCAATCAGCCGCGTGGTCAATTGCGGGTCACTGCCAGCCAAAATGCTTGCCGCAAGCAGCGCGGCATTGGTCGCCCCTGCCTCGCCAATGGCCAAAGTGCCCACCGGTACGCCGGCTGGCATTTGGACAATCGAAAGCAGGCTGTCCTCACCCGATAAGGCCCGGGATTGCACCGGCACGCCAAGCACCGGCAAATGCGTCATGGCCGCAACCATGCCCGGCAAATGCGCCGCGCCGCCTGCGCCCGCGATGATAACCGAGAAACCTTCATCGGCGGCCGATTTGGCAAAAGCGCTCATCCGGTCAGGCGTGCGGTGCGCCGAGACTATCCGTGCCTCATGCGCAATGCCCAGCTCTTCTAAAATTTCTGCCGATTTGCGCATGGTCGGCCAATCCGATTGGCTACCCATGATAACGGCCACCTTGCCTTGGCTCTCCCCCTCGCCGTTCATTGTCAGGCGTCCTTCAAATAATAGCGTTCGGCGCTGGGTTTTCCATCATCGCCAAATTCGTAAACGATTGGCTGGCCGGTGGGAATTTCGAGGCCGGTAATCTCGTCATCGGAAATGCCCGAGAGATGTTTGACCAAGGCGCGCAAGGAATTGCCATGCGCTGAAATCACCACTGTCTCACCGCTTTTCAAAACGGGCAAAATATCGCTTTCCCAATAGGGCAGCACCCGCTCAATCGTGAGTTTCAGACTTTCGGTACTCGGAATATCAATGCCTGCATAACGCGGATCTTGGGACAGATCGAACTCGCTGCCCGGCTCCATTTCGGGCGGCGGCACGTCAAAGCTGCGCCGCCAAATGTGCACTTGTTCATCGCCGTGACGCTCGCGCGTTTCCTGCTTGTTGAGGCCGGTCAGCCCGCCATAATGCCGCTCGTTCAAACGCCAGTCCTTGGTCACCGGCAGCCACAGGCGTCCGCATGCCTCCAGCGCGAGATTAAGCGTTTTGATCGCGCGCGTTTGAAAGCTGGTGAAGCAGGCGGTTGGCAAGACGCCCTTTTCGGCCAGCAAGGCGCCTGCCGCGCGCGCTTCCTCGACGCCCTTGTCAGTCAGGTCCACATCCCACCAACCGGTGAAACGATTGGCAAGGTTCCATTCGCTTTGTCCGTGGCGAATAAGAATGAGTTTTGGCATTGTCTTGTCCTTTGGCGCGGCAAACGCGGGTGATGGAAATCTTGGCGCGTTGTCTCGCCGATACACACCGGCTCAACTTTTTTGCAGAATTTGGTTTCTTCCAGAATTTGGCAAAAAGGCCTAGCTATCGCGGCCGGTTTTGGGAACCCCGTTTGAACCCATGGCATCAGGGGTTTTTGTTTTGGAGGCATTCGCTGAAGTTTGGCTATCGTCTGCGGTCTGCTCAAGCGACGCCATGCTTTTCGATTGCACTTTGCGCCGCCGCAGGTTTTCGCGCAATTTGGCGGCGAGGCGCTCTTCGCGGGATAAATCGGGGCGCGATAGCTTGGGATTGCTTTCTTCACTCATCAGCAAGACCTTGCCGCTAAATCCGCTTTCGCTCAAGCTTGTCTTGACATTGACCCCTCGCCGTCCAATAGCGCGCTCCGGTTTGGAACGCGGCAAATAAGGCGTTCGGGATTACGCTGCTGTAGCTCAGTGGTAGAGCGCGTCATTGGTAATGACGAGGTCGGGAGTTCAATTCTCCCTAGCAGCACCATCCCCCCAGCCTGCCTTGGCAGCGCTCAATTTTCCGCTCGCTTGACCTTCCTCAAATTGCAGAGGCGCAGGCCTCGCAAGATCCGCTTAGACGGTGGCTTTAGACAGCATTGACCAGCAAGCCGGCTATCAGGACGGTTTGCGCGTGAGGAGAGCACACCATGAGCAACCCCGGCAAAGCGGAACGCGGCAGCGGCTTCGGCAATGTCAATTTCGGCTCTGTCTTGAAAGAGCTGGCTAAGGCGATTGAGGCGGACCGGCCTGCTTTGATCCAAGGCGAGCGGATAGTCTCTTGGGGTGAATTGGACCGGGCGAGCGATGCGATTGCCCATGCCTTGCGCGCACGCGGCCTTAAGGCGGGCGATGCGGCGGGACAAATGCTGCGCAATACGCCTGATTATTTGCTGGCGTTTTTTGGCTGTATCAAGGCGGGCGTCATACCGGTCAATATCAATTACCATTACAAGGCGCGCGAGCTCACGGATATTTGCACCCGCTTTGGTTTGAAAGGCCTGTTTGTCGAAAGTGATTTTGCCAGCGCTGGCCTCGCGGCAATGCCTCAGGATGCGCTGATCCTTGATGTCGGCACGCCAGAATGGCGCAAGATTTGTGCGGAAACTGCTCCTGCCGATTTCACAGCCCATGATGACCCAGAGGCGCTGTTTTACGTGGCCACCGGCGGCACCACGGGCATGCCGAAAGCCGTCATGTGGCCTTTTTCCGCGTCCTGGGCGGCGAATAGTATCGGGGTTTGGCAAAAACCTCCGCCCGAGCCGCCATTTGTGCCAGCACTTTTGGCCGATCATATTGCCGAGGCAAAGCGGATAACGCCGGACCATCCCGCAAATGGCTCCCCGGTGATCGTGCTGAGCCCGCTGATGCATGGGGCGGGGCTGTTCAATGCGCTGATCGCTTTGCTGAAAGGCGGGACGGTCACGATGCTGCCGGTCCCCAAATTCGATGCGGATATGGCGCTGGCTGAGATTGCCCGATTGAAAGTGCGCTCGGCCTTTATTGTGGGCGATGCCTTTGCCTTGCCGCTGATTGCTGCGCTCGAGGATTGCGGCGATCCGGCGAGCGTATTTGCCTCGATGCGCGTGCTGATTTCAACCGGCGCTGCGCTGAGCGAGGAAAACAAGCAAAAACTTCTCAGACTGGTCCCGCATTTGACGATTGTCGATGCCTTGGGATCGAGCGAGAGTTCCGGCACAGCCGTGGTTGTGACAACCGCACAAGGCTCCACCGGCGGGGGGAAATTTTCGGCGCTTCCGGGGCGCAATACAAAACTGTTTGCGCAGGATCTGACCCCGATTGAACCGGGCGATGACCGGGTTGGCATGGTGGCGCGCACCGGGCCCTTGCCGCTTGGCTATCTGGGCGAGGATGAGAAGAATGCTCAGACCTTCCCGGTGATTGATGGCGAGCGCTATTTGATGACCGGCGATCAGGCCCGCTGGACTGGCGAGGGCACGCTGGAATTTGTCGGGCGCGACAATATGTGCATCAACACCGGCGGCGAGAAAGTCTTTCCCGAGGAGGTCGAAACCGTCCTTTTGGCGCGCAGCGAAGTCAAAGAGGCGCGGGTCGTTGGCATAGCGGATGCGCGTTTCGGACAGAAAGTGGTCGCGGTTGTTATGCCGCAAGAGGCGGAATTAGCGGGCAGCGCAGCCGATGATCTGATCGGTGTTCTCGATGCCCATGCAAGAGACAATATGGCCGGCTATAAAATTCCGCGCGCTTACGTCTTTACCCGCGATCCGATGCGGCTCAACAATGGCAAGCCGGATTACAAAACGGCGCAAAGGTTGGCAGAGGAACTGGTGACTTAGGGCGCTATCAC
>CAZDHB010000115.1:0-5278 GCA_964505255.1 uncultured Porphyrobacter sp. | reverse complement strand
TCTAGAATGCGATATCACCCACAGTCGTTCGGTGCAGCAACCGCTCATGCCCATCATATCCGCCGGTCGCTGCGTGAAGTAACGAGCGATTGTCCCACATAACCAGCATGCCTTTTTCCCATTTGTGGGAATAGGTCACCTCCGGCGCGATCTGGTGCTGATAGAATTGCCCCAGCAGGCTATTGCTCTCCTCCTCGCTCATCCCCTCAAAGCCAAGAATATAAGCGGGCGAACTGTAAAGCGCCTTCTTGCCGGTTTCCCGATGGGTTCTGACAAACGGGTGCTGTCTGGTCTCCATCGCCTTCTCGCTGACGACGATGTCCATGCTGCGTCCCGATTGTTTGTCATTGTCACCATATAGGCCGGAGGGCGCGTAACCGCGCTGGGCCGAATGGATCGCGGTCAGCTGATCGGCTCGCGCTTTGAGTGCAGGCGGCAATGATTGGTAAGCCGCCGTTTGATCCGCAAACAATGTATTGCCGCCTGTGGGCGGGATGGTGATCCCGTAAAGGATCGTCCCTGCTGGCGGAATTTCGAGAAAGCTCCAGTCCGAGTGGAAAAATTCTGCGAATATCGGCGTTGTCTCGTCCGCATCGCGTCTGATCGCCGCAATGTGATCATGTCCATCAATAGAGCTGAAGAAGGGGTCCTCTCCGAAATCCCCGAAGCATAGTGTAAAGCGCTCAAGATCATCGCCGCTCAGATCTTGGTTCTTGAAAATCAGCAATTTGTGCTCAATCCAGTGCGATCTCAGCTCTGCGATGCAATCTTGCGAAAGCGGCTGCCTCAGGTCCAGCCCGTCCACCTCTGCGCCGCAAGGCCCGCCGGTTTTGGTAATCCTCATAGCCCGCTTCCTCTTCCAGTTTTTCCCGGTGATCGCTTACAATCAATTCTCATGATTAAACACCGCGCTCAGCTGGCGGCCAGTTTCGCCGCATGCGCGGCGAGCCATTGGGCTTCCTCGCCCGGTTCAAGAAGCACCTCACCGCCTTCCATGACCCAGCTGCCCGGCCTGAACCATGCATAAAGTGGGAACCATACTGTGCCTCTCGCATGCCTATTATCAGATTGGCGGCAAAGTCTCTCCGATAAGCTCCGTAATGGCAAGGCCAAACCAAGGCCTGACGATAAGGTTCTGCCGCTCAGCCTTGATCGGTGGCTATTGTCGTATATCACCTCACCGACATGAATGATTTGCCCCGTAGAGCTGCTCCCCCTCCCCTCGCAACGCTGGACAAGGGCGGACCGGCCGCGCTCTTCCTCGATTTTGACGGCACACTGGTGGAGCTCGCGCCGACACCGGATTCCATCGCCCCGAGACATGATCTTGCGCAGCGGCTTGCCGCGCTGTCGCAGCGGCTGGGAGGCCGTTTGGCCTTGGTAAGCGGGCGATCGATTGACGATTTGCGCGCGTGGCTCGGCCCAATATCGGTCGTGATGGCAGGCAGCCACGGCGGCGCCATTGAATGCAGCGAAGGCAAACCCATGGCAGAGCAGGCTCGCGGCATCGGCGATCAGGCAATGGACCAGCTTCGCCAATTCAGCGCAAAAGCCGGTCTCGACCTAGAGGAGAAAACCCATGGCGCAGCGCTCCATTTTCGCGCCGCTCCCGAATTGGAACCCGATGCTCAGGCATTCGCTGACGATCTGGCGGCCCGCTATGACCTGGAGGCCAAGCGCGGGAAATGTGTCGTCGAACTGGTGGAAAAGGGCGTCAACAAAGGCCGCGCCGTAGACCAGATCATGGCTGCCTCTCCGTTTCGCGGAGCCGTGCCATGGTTCGTCGGAGACGACGTGACTGATGAAGATGGTTTTGCTGCTTGCATAAAGCTGGGCGGTGAGGCAGTTTTGGTCGGGGAGAGAGAAAGCAGCTGCGCGCGCCGCGCGTTACCCAGCGTTGCCGCTGTCCATCATTGGCTGGAATTTGAATGAACAATCTCTCTACTGCTGAGCCGCCTGATTTGGCGCAGCCCAATCTCGAATTATGGCCGATCGGCAATTGTCAGGTGAGCGGGCTGATCGATCAGGCCGGCGCACTGGTTTGGGGATGCGTGCCGCGGGTCGATGGCGATCCGGTGTTTTGCTCGCTGCTTAATGGTGATGCCAAGGATGCAGGGGTTTGGCGCTTCGAGTTGGAAGGGCAAGTGAGCGCCAGCCAGCACTATGTTCACAACACGCCGATCCTCATCACTAAGCTAGCGGCAGACGACGGTTCAGCAGTCGAAATAATCGATTTTGCACCTCGATTTGAGCGCAGTGGCCGGATGCACCGTCCGGTCGCATTCGCCCGGATTGTGCGTCCAGTTGCTGGTACACCGCGTCTCAAAGTCACCTTGCGTCCGATGAGCAATTACGGCGCGCAAATCGCCGAGACGACCCACGGCACCAATCACATACGATATTTGATTGGATCGCAGGACATGCGCCTCTCGACCGATGCGCCGGTTGGTTATGTTCTGGAAAGCCGGTTTTTTCGGGTCGAGAGTGATCAGCACTTCTTCCTCGGTCCCGACGAGCCGTTTACGGGCAATTTGCGCTCTGAAGTGCGCCGGATGGAAGCGCTCACGGCGAAATATTGGAAGATCTGGACACGCGGTTTGCATATTCCGTTCGAGTGGCAAGAAGAAGTCATTCGCTGCGCCATTGCGCTCAAGCTGTGCCAGCATGAAGAGACAGGCGCGATTGTCGCCGCGCTCACCACATCCATTCCAGAAGCCGCCAATACCGAGCGCAATTGGGACTATCGCTACTGCTGGATAAGGGACAGCTATTACACGGTTCAGGCGCTCAACCGGCTTGGCGCGCTTGATGTTCTGGAAAAATACCTCGCTTACCTGCGCAACATTGTCGATGATGCCAAGGGCGGGCAAATTCAGCCGCTTTATTCGGTTATGGGGGAAAGCGAACTCGATGAGCTCACCGCGGCGCATCTGGCGGGTTATCGCGGTATGGCGCCGGTGAGGCGCGGCAATGCAGCCTATAAGCAGATCCAACATGACTGCTATGGCCAAATCGTCTTGCCAACAACGCAGGGCTTTCTCGACAGCCGGCTTTTGCGCGTCGCTGACGATCACGATTTCGACAGTCTGGAGCAGGTCGGCGAAATGGCCTTTGCCATGCATGATCAACCGGACGCGGGCCTATGGGAATTCCGGACCCGGCAAGAGGTTCATACCTATTCCGCGGTCATGTGCTGGGCGGCTTGTGACCGGCTCGCCAATGTCGCAGCGCATATCGGCAAGCAAGACCGGGCAGACTTCTGGCGCGGGCGGGCCAAGATCATTCGCGCCAAAATCGAAACCGAAGCATGGGTCGAAAATGGACCAGAAGGCGGGCATTACGGGGCCAGCTTTGAAAGCGACTATCTTGATGCGAGCCTGCTGCAAATGGTTGAGCTGCGCTTTCTTTCGCCTGACAATCCGCGCTTCCAATCCACTTTTGCGGCGATTGAGAGAGAGCTGCGGCGCGGGGATCATATGCTGCGTTATGCGGCCGAAGATGATTTCGGCGCGCCTGAAACTGCGTTCAATGTCTGCACATTCTGGCTGATCGAGGCCTTGCACCTGGCCGGCCGTGATGCCGAAGCGCGCAATCTTTTCCAGACTATGCTAAGCCATCGGACACAGTCGGGAATGCTCAGCGAGGATCTCGATTACGAAACGGGCGAATTGTGGGGCAATTTCCCGCAAACCTACTCTCTGGTCGGCGTAATCAACTGTGCCGGACTGTTGTCCAAATTGTGGAGTGACGTGCGATAAGTAGACTGGTTGTCATCTCGAACAGAGTGGCTGTGCCCAAAGCGCGCGGCGTGGCCGGCGCGCAAGGCGGGCTCGCAGGCGCGCTCAATTCCGCTTTGAAGGATCGCGGCGGGGTCTGGTTCGGCTGGTCCGGTCAGGAAAGCGAGGATGACGCGCAATCGGCGGCCGGCAATATCAAAATGCAGCGCGCAGACGGCGTCACAACCGCGACCATCGATCTGCCAAGCCGCGACATTGACGAATATTACAATGGCTATGCCAACTCGACCCTGTGGCCCCTGTTCCATTACCGCCTGGATCTCACCGAATATGAGCGTGAAACGGGCAAAGGGTATGAAAGGGTCAACGAACGCTTTGCCGAAAGCGTCCATCCGCTGATCGAAGATGAAGACCTGATCTGGGTCCATGATTATCATTTGCTGCCCCTGGGCGAGCGTTTGCGCAGCAGAGGCGTCAAGAACAGGATCGGTTTCTTCCTCCATATCCCATGGCCTCCCACCCGGTTGTTTGTGTCACTGCCATTTCATGAGCGGCTGGTGCAAACCATGCTGGATTATGATTTGATCGGTTTCCAGAATAATGAGTGGCTCGAGAGCTTTCTCCATTATTGCCGCAAGGAACTGAACGCCGAGGTTGATGAAGCAACCGGCCAGATCAGCTTTGAAGGCCGCACTGTGCGCGCTAAAGCCTATCCGATCGGCATTGATTGGGATCACTTCCAATCACAAGGCGAAACCCAAGACGCACACGGCGCGGCCCAGCGGCTGAACAATTCGACGCGCAACCGGACCGCGATGATCGGTGTAGACAGGCTCGACTATTCCAAAGGCCTGCCGGAACGGATTGACGGGATCGGGCGCTTTTTCGATCGTCATCCTGAACGTGTGCGCGATCTTGTCTATATTCAGATCGCCCCGCCCAGCCGCGAAGATGTCGAAAGCTATCAACATATCCGCGAAGTGCTTGAGCAGAAGACGGGGCAAATCAACGGCGCCCGCAGCGAGGTCGATCTGGTGCCGATCCGCTATGTGAACCGCGGATATTCTCACGCAGAGCTGTACGGTTTCTTTCGCGCATCAAAGATCGGCCTGGTCACCCCCTTGCGCGATGGAATGAACTTGGTCGCAAAAGAATATGTCGCCGCGCAAGACCCGGACGATCCCGGCGTTCTGATCCTTTCCCGCTTTGCCGGTGCTGCGCAGCAATTGGAGTGCGATGACAAAGGCGCTGTGATGGTCAATCCGCACAGCCCGGATGATTTGAGCCATGCGATCCTCACCGCGCTCGATATGCCGCTTGCTGAACGAAAAGCGCGCTATGAGACAATGATCCAAACGATCCGCGAAGATAATGTGCAGGCCTGGACCAAAGAGTTTTGCGATGATCTGTCTTCGTCGGGGCCCGCGCAATAAGGGCGTCTTGCCTCAGCGCGGCGGCGTCAGACGAACTGCAATGTGTCGCTGATTAGCGAGAAATAGCCTTCCCCAAGATCGGTCTAAGCCATCAGGGTTTGCCGCTCA
>CAZDHB010000114.1:0-5308 GCA_964505255.1 uncultured Porphyrobacter sp. | reverse complement strand
AAGATCATCGCGGCTCATCCCCGGCTTGCGCGGCACGCCAGCGGTTACGATCACTACATCAGCGCCGGCAATGTCGGCATAGTCATTGGAGCCGGTGATTTTTGCGTCGAAGCCTTCGACAGGGCCGCACTGGCTCAGATCCAAAGCCTTGCCTTGCGGCATCCCTTCGGCAATGTCGAACAGGACGATATCGCCCATCTCTTTCTTCGCGGCGAGGTGCGCTAGCGTGCCCCCGATCATACCAGAGCCAATAAGCGCAATCTTTTTGCGAGCCATGCTGGGAAAGTCCTTTATCCTTTAGTCGCAGTTCCGACGTTTATTCCTCCTTCGCGCTACGCCGGGCCGGGGCGGATTGCAACCGCAAAACGGAGGATTACGGCAACTATTTCTGCAAATAGTTCGCAATAGCATTAAATGCCCGTTTCCCTTACGGATTTGTGACTATCTTCACTGTCCGTTTTTACTGGTTTATGCGTTTCACGGCCTCGCTCAACGAGGATGCCATGGCGGGCTTTACAGGCTCAGCCGCCAACGGCCAGCAAGCCGCCTTCTTCATGCTCTTTCGACAAAAGCATCGCTGCAAGGTAATCCGGCACGGCGCGGCTGAAATAATAACCTTGGCCCAAGGTACAGCCCGCGTCACGCGTCCAGGCGACTTGCTCGACCGTTTCGATGCCTTCTGCGACAATCGCCATATCCAGCGTTGATGCCATTTGCGAGACAGCGCGGATGATCGCATCACTCTTCTTGCCCGCTTCTGGTCCGGAGACGAAGCTGCGGTCGACTTTAATTTTCGAGAAGGGCCAGCGGTTGATGTAGCTCAGCGAGGAATAGCCCGTGCCGAAATCGTCCAGCGCGAATTTGACCCCAACCGCAGACAATTCCTCAATGAAGCTTTCGACATGGTGCGTGTCTTCGAGGAACAGGCTCTCGGTGACTTCCAGCTCAAGCCTGCGCGGATCAAGCCGTGCCTCTTTCAGCGCGGTCAGAATACCAAGCGCTGCGCCTGGTGCCTTAATTTGCAAGGGCGACAAATTCACCGCGAGCGTAACGTCATCGGGCCATTGCACCGCGGCTTTCGCGGCCTGAGCGGTGATCCAATTGCCGAGCGTGACGATGGCGCCGCATTCCTCGGCAACCGGGATAAATTCATCTGGTTTGAGTTCGCCCTTTTCCGGGTGGAACCAGCGAACGAGAGCCTCAAACGTGCGGATCCGGCCCGTCTCCAGATCGACAATCGGCTGGAAGAAGATCGACAATTCATCGCGCTGCAATGCGGCGCGCAATTCCTCTTCGATTTCGCGCCTTCTGAGCAGGTCGCGGGTCATCGATTGGGTAAAGAAGCAGGTCTGGTTTTTGCCATTGGTTTTGGCCTGATACAAAGCGAGGTCAGACGCCTGAAGCAGTGCGTCAGCGGTCGTCCCATCGTCCGGCATGGTGGCAATCCCCATCGAGCCGTGCATTTCGATACGCTCGCCATCGATGCGCAAAGGGCGAGTAATTTCTGCTTGAATGCGCGCGGCGATACGCTCGCAAGTGATCCGGCTGTCGATTTCGCAGAACATCACGAATTCATCCCCGCCAAATCTTGCCACGGTGCTGTGAGCCGGCATTGAGGCGGTGATGCGCTTGGCGATTTCTGTCAGAACGCGGTCACCGATGTGATGACCGAACAGATCATTGACCTCTTTAAAACGGTCCAGATCGAGCCAAAAGACACCAATTTGCATATCTTTGGCAGCCTTTTCGAGGCATTCGGCCAGCGCGTGATTCATACCCGCTCGGTTCGCCAGTCCGGTGACAACATCGGTCCGGGCGAGGGTTTGCATCCGATCCGCCAATTCGCGGCTGGTTTGCGCTGCTGCAATCGCTTCGCGCAAGGCTTGGGCCAGATTGCTGGTGATCGAGGCCATAGCGGGCAGCAGAAGGAAAATTGTGATCGCCAGCAAAGTCATGGCAAGGCCGCCGACATAAGCGCAGGCGGCCATAATCGGCACAGCAACGAGCAATAATTGTCCCATTGCAATGATCGGGCGACCCGCGTTTCTGGCGCAAATACCAATGCCATAGCCCAGCGCATTGGCGACCATTAACACCTCCAGCTCAGCCGGGAGGCCGAGGACCAGCGTCATCGCTGCGATGATTGACAGCACTAAGGAATAGCTGAAAGCCCCAATTTCATAGAGAACTTCCAATTGCTTGGTATTCTCGACATCTTCCTTGATCGGCAGGCTGATCGACAAGGCCACACGGCCTGTTGCGATGACGGCCAACAAGGTGGCCAGCATGAACATGATCTGGATGCCGCTGAGGAACGCGGCCGCCATGCTGGTGATTGCGCCGTTGAATGCTCCGACGGCCATACTTGTGGGCTGAGTGTATAGCGTGCGCACGAGCACATGCCGCGCCTGATCGGTGAGCTCATCGCCCCCGTCCAAACGGTGCAAAACTTTGCGTAGTCCTTTAAGTTCCCTCGTCTGCGCCATTGGATTCGACGCTTAGTCAGTCAAAGTCATCAATTGGTTAATTCTGACCCATCAAAACCCGGTGAAGAACAGGTAAATGCGTTCTCTGCGCGCAAAATGGCGCACAAGCCGCCTCAGCAGTATGGTGTTACCTAGTTGAAAAATGGTGATTTTTAGGGAAGTAGCCGGTTGTATTGCCGGCCCGCAGGGAAAGTCATTTCCGTGTGCAATTGCGACCCTGCTTTGCCGGGCATGTATTGCCGGGCATGCTGCGCAATGCGTTATGCGGGCGTTCCGAGATCAATGGTTGCAGCCACTTGCCGGTCGAGCACTTTGCAGACGCCGCGCCAATGTTCGTAAGCCTTCATATCGCCCTCGAAAAAGGCGTGTTTGCTGTGCTCTCTTGCAACACCAGCGGCCTTAATGCCGTGTTTTGCAAAGCATCTCAGCGCGTCTTCCAACTGATCCTGCGCTTGCTCCTCGGTTAATTCAGGGTGCTTGCCTGCGGTCTCGCTAACATTGTCGTTAGCGGCTGCGAAACACACATCGCGGACGATCAAACGGATGTTGAGCGGCCGGAATGTTGGGGTTTCGAGGGCAAAGATCGCGGCCATGCGAGGAATTCCTTAGCTGTCTGCGCAGAGATGTTTTGGACAAGATTGCGTGAGCAGCGTTCTAGCCGCGCGTTGCTAAGAGGATGTTCCGAAACAAAGTTACTGCGCTTTTAACCACGGTATAGGGGCTCGGGTGCGTGATGCTGCGAAAACTGCTTCCATTTTCGAGTGATAGCCGCGCAAACCCCATGCATCGCCGCCGCCAAAACGGCGCTCGATCACGAGTTTTGCGTTAACCTTTGGGGCAATATTGCCGCCGGAGGGGCGGGGGCTGAGCGCTGCTCGCCCGGCTCTATTTACCGGGTTCGCGGATCCATTGTCCGGAACGGCGGTATTCCTCTTTCACAGTGCCGCTTTGAGGCAAATTATCCTGCGTAGCAGGCGGCGTCGGTGCGGCCGCAGAGGCAGGCGGCAATGCGTCAATGCTGGCGGTCCCGGCGGCGCCTGCCGCATCTGCCGCGAGTGCTCCGCCGTTTGCCGAGGGCGCCTCTTGTCCGGCAGGTATAAATTCGTCCTTAGGCAAGAACGATGGGCCGGTGATCACCGCAGGGGCGCTGGCCGCCGTGCGCGCTTTCGCCGCAGCCGCGGGTTCGCCGCCTCGGTAAGTGATTGAGAATGCGTCAGGTTTGCCCGCGCGTCCTTTCCATCTGTAGAACCGATGAAGGCCAATTGTGCCAATATGATCGAGGCTTGGCGCCCAATAGGGGTTCACATAGGTTGTGTGGTAATGCGTGGCTGTTCCCACCTCGGTGAAAACGCTGCCTGCCAAGGCGGCCAAAGCCACCGATTGCGCAACGGCCCAGCTACGCCGGGCGGGCTGCCTTTTGAGACTGCCGTCACATGTGAACGTGAATTGGCAACCGGTGCGGCGCTCGGATCCTTGGAAAACTACCCCGCAAACACTGGCTGGATATGCCGGATGCGCGACACGGTTCAAAACCACTTGCGCCACCGCCCTTTGTCCAGCGTAGCTTTCGCTCGCCGCTTCGTAATAGACGGCCATCGAGAGGCATTGCAGAGCGCGCGCCTTGTCGATGCCGGTGCCCGCGCTTTGGAAGCTCATCGCTGCCTCTGTTGGATCGACATTCAGCAGTTCTGTGCTGCCGCCCTCGTCAATCGCGATGTCCTGTGTGGCGGCGACTTCTTCGCTGCGCAATTCTTCGAGGTCGAACGCCAGTCGCGGCGTCTCCTCAAGGTAATAGAAAGCCGATCCCGGGAAGCTTTCGCCCGCCGTTTCAAACGGCATAAGCGAGATGCTTTCGCTTTGATCGCTAGATAGACCTTTCGACAGGCCGAGCGCTGTGAACACGTTCCAATCGCCCGATTCCGCCAATGCCGGAACCGTCAGCGCCAAAGCAACCGCAGCTGTGCCCAGCACCAAGGCGCTCGACCGGCGGGAGGGCGGACGCTGCTTTGTCCAGCGGCTGCGGCGTCTTCGGCCCCATTTACCGGTGCGCTCGGGATTCTCGTCCTGCGGCTGACGCATGTCTGCCTCGCGCACAGCTTCTCCGACGCCATTGGTATGCGCTGCGCGTGCACGGTCTTCCGGCACGAAATCGGCTGGATAGGTCAAAGAAATAGTGGATTCCCCATTGGCGCTATTTACGCTCTAATGATGACCTAATCGTTTAAACCTGTACGCAATCAAAACAAGCCAAGTCTTGCGTGGGTTTTTCCCAAGAATTTCAAATTTGTCTCGTTATGAGACAATCCCCCTTGTCACTCAGGATACTTGTCACTCAGTATACTTGCAGGCCAGTCAGGCTTCTTGCAGGCCCATCAGCTTCTTGCAGGCCAATCAACTTCTTGCAGGAAAGCCACGAAGGTTTTAGAGCGTGCGCCGCGGCACAGGTTGGCGCGTCAAATCGGGTTCGGCCTAAAGCCAGCGCCGGGTTTGCCGCTCCATGAAAAGGGAACGAAGTGTAAGACTTCGGCTGCCCCCGCAACTGTGACCGGGGAGGGTTTCTTTCCCAAAGCCACTGTGCAGGCGACTGCATGGGAAGGCGAGAGCAACCCTATGATCCGGGAGCCAGGAGACCTGCCTGTGCGTGCCGCTTGAGCTGATGGGCGGGGTGTACCATTTGCAACGGAGGAAAAGCTGCGCGTTTTTGCGCGACTTTCCGTCATAGGCGGTTGGCATATGATGGGAAGAAAATTGTCTAAACCTCTGTTACTATTAACAAGTTCTTTAATCGCCTCGCTCGTGGCGGCTCCTGCTGTAATGGCGCA
>CAZDHB010000113.1:3471-5371 GCA_964505255.1 uncultured Porphyrobacter sp. | reverse complement strand
TGAGGCGCATTGGCCATAACCGCTCAATCATGGGGGAGATGAGATGATGGCGGGCAAAATGATGGCGGGCAAAATGATGGCGGGCAAAATGATGGTGGGCAGGGCATTTTTGAGATTGCTGACTGTGTGCCTTTTGGCACCGGCTTTCCTCGCCGCTCATGGAGTGCTGGCGGCCCCCGCCAAAAACGCCGCCAAAGACGCCGCCAAACCAGCGCCAGCCTATAATGAGGTCACCATTTACGAGGCGCGCTCGATCATCACGATGGAGCCCGGCTATCCCGAGGCGCGCTTTATTGCCGCCTCGGACGGGATCATCCTTGGCCTCGCGCAAACCGAGGACGAGCTTGAGGCATGGACGAGGGGCCGCAAAACCACGCTCGATCGGCGGTTCAAAGATGCGGTGCTGATGCCCGGTTTTATCGAGCCGCATATTCACCCCATGCAAACGATTATGATGCTGGCAATTCCGTTTATCAGCCCGGAGGCGTGGGACTTGCCCGGCAAGACCTATCCCGCCGTTCGCGGAGAGGCCGCGTATGAAGCAAGGCTGCGCGAAGTCCTCTCGGCCAGCAAGGATGAGCTCTTTATCACATGGGGCCATCACCAATTGTTCCACGGGGACATGGACCGCAGCACCCTCGACCGGATTGCACCAGACCGGGCTGTCGTCATCTGGCAGCGCAGTTTCCACGAGATCGTCGCCAACACCAAGGCCTTGCAATTGCTCGGCATCGGTACGGCGGATGATTTTGCGAAGGAATTCGCCAAACCCGGAATTGATCCAACGCACGCCGATTTTGCCAGCGGGATTATTCACGAAACCGCCTTGTTCAACGGGATCGAGAAACTTCGCCCCTATCTTTTCTCGCCCGCCAAAATAGCCGCTGGCCTCGCCGATATGCGGCAGATGATGCTCGAAAACGGGATCACCACCAGCGCTGATCTGGCGTTTGGCGGCTTTGGCGGCATTGAAGTCGAGGCACCGCTGTTCAAATCGCTGTATGATGCGCCCACAACCCCCTCGCGCATCCTCGCCATTCCCGTTGCCCCCTTGATTGGCGAAGACCCGAACGCATGGCTGGCCGAGGTTAAAGCGCAATATGACAGCGATAAATTCTTCTTCTCCAACCGCGTAAAACTATTCGCGGACGGGGCATTTTTCGCACAATATATGCAAATGAACCCGCCCGGTTACAGCGATGGCCATGAGGGCAAATGGCTGACCGAGCCGGAGGTTTTGCTGGGCCAAGCGGCGCGTTTTTGGGATGCGGGATGGCATCTTCACACCCATGTCAATGGCGACAAGGGGCTGGATGCCGTGCTCGATATTGCCGAGGGGCTGAGCCCGCGCCGGGGCCAGGATTTTGTGCTGGAGCACTTGGGCTATTCAACTGAGGCACAAAACCGGCGGATTGGCGCTGCGGGTCTTTATGTCTCGGCGCAGCCCAATTACATCCGGGTGCTGGGCGATGCCTATGCCAAAACCGGCCTTGGCCCTGACCGCGCCGCGCAAATGAACCGGCTCGGCTCGCTCGAACGCAAAGGCGTGCCGCTGGGTCTGCATAGCGATTTCAACATGGCCCCGATTGATCCGCTTTATCTGGCTTGGGTGGCCAGCAACCGCATAACGCTCGATGGCAATGTCAAAGCACCGGCTGAACGGCTCAGCCTCGACAAGGCCTTGCGCGCGATTACGATCGAGGCGGCTCAAATCATCGGCATGGATGATCAGGTCGGCAGTCTTGCGGCGGGCAAAAAGGCCGATTTTGTCGTGCTGGACCGCGATCCGCGCGCGCATGGCGCGGCCAAATTGCGCGAAACCGAGATTCGCGGCGTGGTTTTTGAAGGCGCGTGGTTTGCAGCCGAATAAAGGGCCCGTTTAGGCCGAGAACTTAGGCCG
>CAZDHB010000113.1:0-3371 GCA_964505255.1 uncultured Porphyrobacter sp. | reverse complement strand
GGCGCGTGGTTTGCAGCCGAATAAAGGGCCCGTTTAGGCCGAGAACTTAGGCCGCTTCCTCAATAAATTCCGGAAAGAAATTGGGCGCGCGCTCGGACCAGCCGGGGGCGGTCGCCGCCGCCTCGCTCAGCGATTGCAGCAGGATTTTGCGCCGCTCAGGCTCGATCTGCGGCAAGGCAGCAGAGGCACAAAAAGCACTCGGCAACCATGGCCGCACCTCGGCCCCCAAAAGCCGTTCATAGAGGAACCGAAAAGCGCTGAAACTGTCGATCCGGTTCTGCGACAAATCAAATGCCGCCACCCGCGTGAGCTGGCCGACAAATTCCGAAGCATCGTCGAGACCATCGCTGCTTGGCAGGGCAAGACGCAGGGCTTTCAAATCCTGATAAGCGACATATTGACTGCGGATAGCGGCGTTTTCACGCGGGCCGCGGCCCCATTGCTTAAACGCGTCACAGCGCGCCAGGCCAATATCAAGGCTGCGGCGGATATAACGCTGCTCTGCCGCTGAGAAGCTGGCAAATTCGCGCATTTCGGCGATCGTAACTGTGGCTGCACCTGCTAGTGCCATGATGAGGCTTCCCCTGTTGGCGCTCTTGTCTCAAAGAGCCAGCAGGTCTTCGCGCAATTTGGTTAATACCGCGTAAGGCAGGCCGCGCTTTTCTGATCGCTAAGCAGCCACACTGAGGCCCAAAAGCATGCTTTGCTAAGGTCCAAAGTGAGCACCCAAAAGTGGCCGTCTAGATAAGGCCAGCCAGCGGGCTGGAGGGATCGGCATATTTGCGCCGCCCCATGCGGCCCGCGAGATAGGCCTCGCGTCCGCCTTCCACCGCGAGGCGCATTGCGCGTGCCATACGGACCGGGTCTTTCGCCTCGGCAATGGCGGTGTTCATCAAAATCCCGTCACAGCCAAGTTCCATTCCAACCGCGGCATCGCTGGCCGTGCCGACCCCTGCATCCACCAGCACCGGCACGCTGGCCCCCTCGACAATCAAGCGGATCGTGACCTGGTTTTGAATGCCAAGCCCCGACCCAATCGGCGCGCCAAGCGGCATGACTGCGACCGCGCCAGCCTCTTCCAATTGTTTGGCGGCAATCGGATCATCGACGCAATAGACCATCGGCAAGAAGCCTTCCTTGGCAAGGGTTTCGGTCGCTTGCAGGGTTTCGCGCATATCAGGGTAAAGCGTGCGCGCCTCTCCCAAAACTTCCAATTTGACCAAATCCCAGCCGCCCGCCTCGCGCGCCAGCCTGAGCGTGCGAATGGCCTCTTCTGCGGTGAAACAGCCAGCGGTATTGGGCAAATATGTGACCTTTTTGGGATCGATAAAATCGGTCAGCATCGGCGCTTTGGGATCGCTGACGTTGACCCGCCGCACGGCCACAGTGACGATTTCAGCTCCGCTCGCCTCAAGCGCAGCAGCATTCTCGGCGAAATCCTTATATTTGCCAGTGCCCACAATCAGGCGCGAGGTGAAATGGCGGCCCGCCACGCTCCAGCCATCAGCGCGAGGCCCATCCTGTGTGGCTGAGTGATCGCCGCCGCCCACGAAATGGACGATTTCCAGCACATCGCCGTCTTCCAGCGCTGCCTGCGCCAATGTGCTGCGCGGGGCAATCACCCCATTGCTTTCCACCGCGACTTTAGCGGGATCAAGCTCCAGCTCACGCGCCAGATCAGCAATCGTACGCGCCGCGGTTTGGCGCAGCTCGCCATTGACAGTGATCGAGATACGGGCAGCCGTTTCAGTTGGGTTTGTCATAACCCATAGCATCTAGTCAGCTTGGCTGAGAGGGCAAGTGACCTTTGCGCAAATTGATCAAATGTGCGGCCGCGACCAGCGCAACGCCAATAATCGTCAGGATCAATTCCTTGGGCCCATGGGGAACCGCAAGCGCGCCGCCCATAAAGCTGAGCCCCATCATGGCCATCACGAAAGGCGCCGGTTGCCGGTGACGCAAAGCGCCCCAGCCAATCGCCACTGCCGCGACCAGCATTGCCGCGGCAAGGCCGATCTCATGCCAAAAATGGGCGAGGAACAATTGTCCGCCGATCCCAAACCCAGAAACAAGCAGCAGGGTGAGCAAGCAATGGACAATGCACAAGGCCGACAGGGAGATGCCCAGCCGGTCCAGCCCTTGGCGAATCGCAGATGAAGATGCCTTGATCATAGCGCGGACCGCTATATGTTATGGTGTAACATAAGGCAAGGCCCGAACTTGGCCAAATTGCGCGGGCAAACTTCTCAGGCAAATTTCTCAGGCAAATTCATGCATGAGGCCGCGTTTTTGTTGAGCCTTTTGCACTTGCGCTGGCAGTGCCTCGCAATCACATAGCCCCCCATGTCCAACACCGCCCAAAATGACGCGAAAAACCCTGGTCTCGAGCCGGTCTCGGCGCGAGCGCTGGAGCTGTGGCTGTGGCTCTGCGCTGCGATGGTTTTGGTGATTGTGGCGGTGGGCGGCATTACCCGCCTCACTGAAAGCGGGCTTTCGATCACGCAGTGGCAACCGATTTCGGGGATTTTGCCGCCCTTGTCAGAGGCCGTTTGGGAAAGTGAATTTGCCGAATATCGCGCCACGCCGGAATACCGGCTGGAAGCGGGGCCAGCGGGCATGACCATGGCCGATTTCAAATTCATCTATTTCTGGGAATGGTTTCACCGCTTGCTCGCCCGGATGGTCGGGGCTCTCTACGCCGTGCCGCTTGTGTGGTTCTGGGTGAAGGGCATGATCCCCGCCGGTTATAAGCTGCGGCTGGTGTTGATGCTGGGTTTGGGCGGCCTGCAAGGATTTTTCGGCTGGCTGATGGTTTCCTCGGGGCTTGTCGGCGAGATGACCGATGTCAGCCATTTCAAATTGTCACTGCATTTGATGACGGCGCTGATCACCCTGTCGCTGCTGACGTGGACTGCGCTCGATATGCGGGCGCTGCGCTTGCAGCCCAGCCTCGCGCCAGCACGCGTCGGACCGGTGGCCGCGATCGCAGGAGCTGTGCTGTTTGTCCAAATCCTGCTGGGGGCTTGGGTGGCTGGGCTAAATGCCGGCCTCGCCTCCGACACTTGGCCTTTGATGCAGGGCCGCTTCTTGCCTGAGTTTGACCGTAGTCGGGGCTTTTTATGGGCCGCAAGCCATGACCCATATCTGCTTCACTTCCTGCACCGCTGGTGGGCCTTTGCCGCCGTGGCCGCGCTGGTTTGGATGGCGCGGCTGGTAAAGCCTTTATCGAGGCCCGCCTCGATCGCCATTCACAGCGCATTTGGCATCCAGATCCTGCTCGGGATCGCGACTGTGCTTAGCGGGGTAGCCCTGTGGCTGGGTGTCGCGCATCAATTGGTTGGCGCCCTGCTGGTTATGGCGTGCGTCTGGGG
>CAZDHB010000112.1:0-5432 GCA_964505255.1 uncultured Porphyrobacter sp. | reverse complement strand
GGCTCTTTCGCATTGGTATTAGGTAATGGAAGCACAGAATATCCGTATTCGCCTTAAGGCGTTCGACCACCGCGTTCTTGATCAGGCAACTGGTGAGATTGCAGAGACGGCGCGGCGTACGGGTGCATTGATCCGTGGTCCCATTCCCATGCCAACGCGCATTGAGAAATTCACCGTGAACCGCGGTCCGCACATCGACAAAAAGTCGCGTGAGCAGTTTGAGGTTCGGACGCATAAACGGTTGCTCGACATTGTTCAGCCTAATGCGCAAACGGTTGATGCGTTGATGAAGCTCGATCTGGCAGCAGGCGTCAACGTAGAGATCAAGCTGGCCTAATCGGCTGTTTTGATCTCGTCCCTGCGATCAGGACGTTAAACCGATCGAGGAATTCTGGAGCGTTAGCTCCGCCGGCGTTGCGAAATTCCGGCACGACATAGAGATACCGCCGGTAAGGGCTTTGTTCCTGATCCGGGCTGCGTCTCCCGTCTCGCTCAAACGGCCTGTCATAGGCATGATTGAGCAATTGGCCCGGACGGGCGATGCATAAAATTTGGGCTTTGAGTTCGCTTGATGAAAGAGCGGTCTCGCAAGCACCTCGGATGGGCCGGGGTGCCTCTGTAGAGCATGTGCGGAAGGCTATCTTTCGTCGCAGCTCGGATTAGGAGTTTGTCGATGCGCACTGGCGTGATCGCTAAGAAAATCGGGATGACCCGCATCTTCCAGGATGACGGCCGGCACGTGCCGGTTACCGTTTTGTCCTTGGAAGATTGTCAGGTGGTTCTGCAACGCACAGCAGAGCGTGATGGCTATTTCGGCCTTCAGCTGGGTGCTGGCGAAGCGAAGCAAAAAAATGTCAACAAGCCTCAGCGCGAAGTTTTCGCGAAAGCCGAGGTTCCTCTCAAGATGCGGGTTGCTGAATTCCGCCTCGAGAATGAAGAGGGGCTTTTGCCAGTAGGCTCAACCATTTCTGCCGAGCATTTCATTGCAGGGCAAAAAGTCGACATTACCGGCCACACGCAAGGTAAGGGCTTCGCTGGCGCGATGAAGCGTTGGGGCTTCGGCGGTTTGCGAGCGACACACGGTGTCTCGATCTCGCACCGTTCGCATGGTTCAACCGGTAACCGTCAGGATCCGGGCCGTGTGTTTAAAGGCAAAAAGATGGCGGGTCACATGGGTGACCGTCAACGCACTCAGCAAAATCTGGAAATCGTCCGCACTGATGCAGATCGCGGTCTGTTGTTCGTGAAAGGCTCTGTGCCCGGTTCGAAAAATGGCTGGTTGCTGGTGCGCGACGCAGTCAAGCTCGAGCCTAAGGAAGAGCTGCCGTTTCCCGGTGTTGTGATCGATTTGTCGGCACCTGCGCCTGCTGATGCAGCACCTGCTGAGGCAGCGCCTGAGGCCGCACCAGAGGCAGACGCTCCGGCTCAAGAAACTGCACCAGCCGAGGCTGAGGCAAAAGCTGACACAGCCGCGGGCGATGATGCGCCTGCTGATGCTGCTGGCAGCGAAGAAAATAAGGAGGGCTGATCCGATGAAGGTGAAGGTCCAGAAAATCGACGGTAAAGCGTCAGGCGATATCGAGCTTAATGATGCCGTTTTCGGTGTTGAGCCGCGCGCTGACATTTTGCACCGTGTGGTAACGTGGCAGCTTGAAAATCGCCGCGGCATTGCCCGCGCCACGCGTGAGCGTTCTGATGTTGCTCGCACGGGTAAAAAATTCGGCGCTCAAAAAGGTTCGGGCGGTGCGCGTCATGGTGCACGCTCTGCGCCGATCTTTATTGGCGGCGGTAAGGCTCATGGTGCGCGGCGCCGCGAGTTCAATCAATCGCTCAATAAGAAGATCCGCAGTCTTGGCCTGAAAATGGCTTTGTCGACGCGCGCTAAAGAGGGCTTGGTTGTCGTGGACAATCTTTCGCTGAAAGATGCCAAGACCAAAGTTCTCAAAGGCCAGCTTGATAAGGCGGGTCTGGCGGGCAAAGTTCTGGTCATTGACGGCGAGAATGTTGACGAAGGCTTCAAAAAGGCCGCTGGCAATCTTCCCGGCGTCAATGTGATGCCAGCGAACGGCGCGAATGTTTATGACATTCTGAAGCATGATACTTTGGTCTTGACCAAGGATGCTGTTGCGAAGCTTGAAGCGCGGTTTGCAGCTGCGGGAGGGGCTAAATAATGGCTAAGAAGCAAGATATTGATTCGCGTCATTACGATGTGATCCTCGCGCCGCATATCACCGAGAAATCGACGATGGCATCCGAATATAACGCGGTTGTCTTCAAGGTTGCCGGTGATGCGACCAAGCCGCAAATCAAAGAGGCGGTCGAGGCGATTTATGCCGATCAAAAGGTCAAGGTCACGAATGTGAACACGATCAATGTGAAGGGCAAGGTCAAGCGTTGGAAGGGTAAGCCTTACAAGCGCAATGATGTGAAAAAGGCGATCGTCACTCTTGCAGAGGGATCGTCGATTGACATCACGGAGGGTGTGGTCTGATGGCACTCAAGAATTACAAACCAACCAGCCCGGCCCGTCGCGGCCTGATCCTGGTTGATAAATCCGGCCTCTATAAAGGCAAGCCGGTGAAAGCGCTCACCGAAGGTAAGCGTAAAACCGGCGGCCGCAACAACAAGGGTCACGTGACATCGCGCGGCATTGGCGGTGGTCACAAACAGAAGTACCGCTTCGTCGATTTTAAACGGCGCAAGTGGGACGTTGAAGGCACGATTGAGCGGATTGAATATGATCCCAATCGCACCGCTTTTATCGCTCTGGTCAAATATACCGATGGCGAGCAAGCCTATATTTTGTGCCCGCAGCGGGTCAGCGTTGGCGACAAAGTCATCGCAGGTGAAAAGACTGATACGAAGCCGGGCAACGCTATGCTCTTGGGCCAGATGCCGGTTGGTACCATTTGCCACAATGTCGAGATGAAGCCGGGCAAGGGCGGTCAAATCGCCCGCGCAGCCGGTTCATACGTGCAATTGGTTGGCCGTGACCGCGGCATGGTCATTGTCCGCCTGAACAGCGGTGAGCAGCGTTATCTGCGTGCTGACTGCATGGGTTCGGTTGGCGCGGTATCCAATCCTGACAATCAGAACCAAAATCTGGGCAAGGCTGGTCGTCGCCGGTGGATGGGCATTAAGCCGCTCACTCGCGGTGTGGCGAAAAACCCGGTTGATCACCCGCATGGCGGCGGCGAAGGCCGTACATCAGGTGGCCGTCACCCGGTTACCCCATGGGGCAAGCCGACCAAGGGTGCACGCACTCGCAAGAACAAGCAGACGGACAAGATGATCATCCGTTCGCGTCACGCGAAGAAGAAGAGGTAATTAGGGCATGGCACGTTCCGTCTGGAAAGGTCCGTTTGTTGAGCTCAGCCTGCTGAAGAAGGCGGAAGAAGCGCAAGAAGCGGGTAACGCAAAGCCGATCAAAACATGGTCGCGGCGCAGCACAGTTTTGCCTCAGTTCGTTGGGCTCACGTTCAATGTCTACAATGGCAACAAATTCATTCCCGTCTCCGTTTCTGAAGAGATGGTCGGTCACAAACTTGGTGAGTTCGCCCCGACGCGCACTTTCCCCGGTCACGCGGCTGACAAGAAGGGCAAACGCTAATGGGTAAGGCAAAATCTCCCCGCCGCGTCGCTGATAATGAGGCTTTGGCTGTGGGCACCTCGATCCGGGGTAGCGCGCAAAAGCTGAACCTTGTTGCAGAGTTGATCCGCGGCAAGAAGGTCGAGGATGCACTCAACATTCTCTCTTTCTCTAAGCGAGCGATGGCCCGCGATGCGAGCAAAGTGCTTTCATCGGCAATCGCCAATGCAGAGAACAATCACAATCTCGATGTGGACGCGCTGATTGTCGCAGAAGCATCGGTTGGCAAGTCAATCACGATGAAGCGTTTTCATACGCGCGGTCGCGGCAAATCGACCCGTATTTTGAAACCGTTCAGCAAGCTGCGCATTGTGGTCCGTGAAAGCGAGGACGCGTAAGATGGGTCAGAAGAGCAATCCGATCGGTCTGCGTCTGCAGATTAACCGCACATGGGATAGCCGGTGGTATGCCGAGGGGCGTGATTATGCATCACTCCTCAAGGAAGACATCGAAATCCGTAAGTTCATCATCAATGAAGTCCCGCAAGCGGCGATTTCGAAGGTGGTGATCGAGCGCCCTGCCAAACTTTGCCGCATTTCAATCTATGCCGCGCGTCCCGGTGTTATCATCGGCAAGAAGGGCGCCGACATCGAGAAATTGCGCAGCAAGCTGGCCGCAATGACCGAGAGCGAAGTGAAGCTCAACATCGTTGAAATTCGCAAGCCAGAGATTGACGCCAAATTGGTCGCACAAGGCATCGCTGATCAGCTGATCCGCCGGGTTGCCTTCCGCCGTGCGATGAAGCGCGCTGTGCAATCGGCGCTGCGTTTGGGTGCAGAAGGCATCAAGATCGTATGCGGTGGCCGTTTGGGCGGCGCAGAGATTGCCCGCGTTGAATGGTACCGCGAAGGCCGCGTTCCGCTGCACACTTTGCGGGCCAATGTCGATTATGCCGAGGCTGAGGCGCTGACCGCTTACGGGATTATTGGGATCAAGTGCTGGATCTTTAAGGGCGAAATTCTCGCGCATGATCCAACCGCGCAAGATCGTTTGATGATGGAGGCCCAGACTTCGGGTGTGCGTCCGGCTCGCTAAGGCGAGTGGATGAACGCTGGAAATAGGTGAAACACAATGCTGCAACCTAAGAAAACGAAATATCGCAAGGCCTTCAAGGGCAAGATCAAAGGCGACGCCAAGGGCGGTACGACTTTGAATTTTGGCTCTTATGGTCTGAAGGCGCTTGAGCCAGAGCGGATCACCGCGCGTCAGATCGAGGCGGCTCGCCGCGCGATTACGCGTCACATGCGCCGTCAGGGCCGCTTGTGGATCCGCGTGTTCCCGGATGTGCCCGTGTCGAAGAAACCGGCTGAGGTTCGTCAGGGTAAAGGTAAAGGCTCGGTTGAATATTGGGCTGCCCGGGTGAAACCAGGCCGGATCCTGTTCGAGCTTGACGGTGTGCCCGGTCCGCTTGCTGCAGAAGCATTTGAGCGTGCTGCGATGAAGCTGCCGATCAAAACCAAAGTCGTGGCCCGCCTCGGCGACACCTCGCATCTGGGAGGCGAATAATGGCCAAAACCGAAGACCTGCGCCAGAAAAGCGATGATCAGCTCAGCGAAGAGCTGGCGCTGCTGAAGCGTGAGCAGTTCAATCTGCGCTTTCAGGCGGCGACCAACCAGCTTGAGGCGCCTGCGCGCATCCGCGAGGTTCGCCGCACGATTGCGAAAATCAAGACCCTTCAGACCGAGCGTGCGAAAGCCGCTACGGCTGAGAAGGCTTAAGGAGTAGACGATGCCGAAACGTATTCTGATCGGAACTGTCACCTCCGACAAGACAGACAAGACCG
>CAZDHB010000111.1:0-5502 GCA_964505255.1 uncultured Porphyrobacter sp. | reverse complement strand
GGCGACCGTTGCGATCGAGCCAGGTAAAACCCGGCAGCGCCGCGTCGGTGAGAGGCCATATATGGGTGGTGTTGAGTCGGGTCAACGCCTTTTTGCAATTTTATTTCAAGAAAGTTCAAAAACGGCAGTTTTCCGCGCATTTGGCCGTCTTCCATGGAACGGAAAACCCGCCAATCATCGGGTCCGCTGGGGCTGTATGTTAACCTTGCCATGCGCCGCCGCCAAAAGGTCTGCGCTGAACCCGACAAGTAAGGGGGTAAAATGGGCGATAATGAACGATCAGTTGCGTTTGAAACCCGTGCCCTCCCTCACACATGCCCCGCCGACGCACTGCTGTGACGCATGCAAACCCCGCTCACGCAATATGCGCTGAGGGCGCCAAAGCGATGGATCAAACACCAAAAATTTTGAGCAGATTTAACCTCGCTTTGACGGTCTATGGTGCTTAAGGCGGGCAATATGGCTGAGCCTCATGACCCACAATCTGCGATGAGCGCGCATTCGAGCGAGGCTCCTGAGGGCTTCGGCGAGCGCGTTCGCTCAGCCCTTGCGTGGCGTTACGGCAGTCAAATTGTCGCTCAAATCATCACGTGGAGCTCGACCATTATGGTCGTGCGCCTGCTTGACCCGAGCGATTATGGCCTGTTTGCCATGACCCAAGTGGTGCTGGCGGCCCTCGCATTCATCAATGGCTACAGTTTTGCGACCTCCCTGATCCAGCAGGAGACGGTGACGAAGCGCGAGATTGGTCAGGTTTTCGCTTTGCTCCTGCTGATGAATGTCATCCTGGGGATCTCGCAGATTGCGATGGCCCCCTATGCGGCGCGCTATTTTGGTGAACCGCAAGTCGAGGATATGCTGCGGGTTCAGGCGCTGCTATATATCACGACGCCATTCATTGCTTTGCCGAGCGCTTTGCTGGCCCGGCAAATTGCCTTTCGCCAGCAAGGCCTTGCCAGCATGGTCGGGGCCATCTCGGGCGCGATAACGGCGCTTGCCCTGGCATGGTTTGGTTATGGGGTCTGGGCGCTGGTCTATGCGCCGCTGGTGGCTTTCGGCGCGCGCGCCATTGTCCTCACGATTGCGGCCAAATTGCTGGTCATGCCGGTGTTCGATTTTCGCGGCGCGCGGGCGCTGGTCACTTTTGGCGGCGCCCTGACGCTGTGCCAGTTCTTTTGGATCATTCAAAGCCAGAGCGATATCCTGATCGCTGGACGCAGTTTCGAAACCTATGATCTCGGGCTTTACGCCGAGGCTTTGTTCCTCACTTTGATCGTGACGGGCCGTTTTCTGCCCCCGCTGAATGAAGTCGCTTTTCCGGCCTATGCCGAATTGCATAAATCGGGCCGCAGCCTCGCCCCCTATTTCGAGCGGACAATTCGCAGCGTCGCTTTGCTCACCGCACCGATTTATATCGGGCTGTCGCTCACCGCATATGAAGCGGTGGAAACGCTATTTGGCGAGAAATGGGTGCCCATGTCGCCAATCGTTCAAGGTCTGGCGATTGTCATGCCGCTGTTCGCGCTCCAGATTGTCTGCAGCCCGGCAACCAATGCGATGGGCCGGCCCCGCGTGTATGTGACGACCAGCGCGGTCGGTGCGGTCCTGTTTCTCTCGTGTTTCATGGTGGGCGCGCAATTTGGCCCCATTGGTCTTGTGAAAGCATGGTGGGTTGCGGCGCCAGCGCTGTTTATCTTCACCTATGCGCTGACCATGCCGCATGTCGGGCTGAGCCTGATGCGCCTCGCGGCAGCCCTCGCCCCCGCCTTCATCGGCTGCGCAGCGATGGCTGCACTGGTTCTGGGCGTGCGCGGATATCTGCCTGACTGGCCCGCCTGGGGCAAATTGCTCGCGCTCGGGGCTACCGGTGCCGCAGGCTATGGCTCGATCCTGCTGATCGGCTTCCCCGAGATCGTCAAGGACAGCTATTCCTTCTTGCGCAAAGCTCGCTGATCTTGCGCAAAGCTCGGTGATAGCCCTCCATTACGCCTGATTGCTCAAGAATTAGGCGGCTTCCTCGTTTCGTGTTAGGCTCCGCCCGATCAAGGAGAGAGACTATCATGCGCAAATTCTGGCTCATTCCCATCATGGCGTTTGGTCTGCTTGGCGCGGCCACGCCGCCAGCGGATGTCACGGCCGATGATCCAGCCAGTCCGATTGTTGCCGCTAATGATATCGCGCCCGATTTCACCAAGCCGCAAACCGAAGTGCTTGACCTTGCGCAGGAGCGGCACGAACGTTTGACCTTGCCGGTAACCATTGACGGCTCCGGCCCTTATCAATTCATGATCGATACCGGCAGTCAGGCGACTGCGGTTACGCAAGGCATCAATGAGAGCTTGGGACTTGAATCTTTGGGTATGGCAACATTGGTCGGCATGGCCAGTCGCCGTCCGGTTGAGGTGGTCGAGCTCGACCGGCTCGAATTTGGCAGCAATGTGATCCATAACCTCGCAGCGCCCGTGCTGAACCGAACGCATGTCGGCGCTGATGGTATTTTGGGCCTCGACACATTGCAGGATTTTCGCGTTCTGCTCGATTTCCGCAACGAGACGATTGCAGTCCAAGACGTGACCCGAGACAAAGCCAGCCAAAGCGGGTTCGATATTATTGTGCGGGCGCGCCATAATCGCGGGCAATTGCTGATCACCGACGCCAAGGTCGAGGGGGTGAAAGCGATCGTTATCATCGACACAGGCGCGCAAACCAGCATGGCCAATCTGGCGCTGCGCGACCGGATCCGCACAAAGCGAGCGCATGATATCATCACCACCGATGTCAACGGGGTGCAAATGCTGGGCGCGCTGACTTATGTCAGAAGCCTCCAGATCGAAGGGCTGGAACTCAGCAATGTGCCGCTGACCTTTGCCGATGCTCCTGCTTTTGAAGCGCTGGGCCTTAAGGACAAGCCGGTGCTCTCGCTCGGCATGCGGCATTTGCGCATGTTTGACCGGGTTGCGATTGATTTCTCGCGCCGCCGGGTCCTGTTCGATGTGCCGCGCGCTGTGCAACGCGAATTGCGCCGCAATCGCCCCTATGGCTGGAATTTGTAGACCTCTCCTCGCCCTGCATCAGCATCACCTGCCGCGCGTTTAACGCACCCTTGTAAGCCGCGCGCGGCTTCCCCACATGCGCTACCATGCCGCCTGATACCGCCACCTCCGACACCCCCAAGGATGCGGAGAGCTGGTCAACATTAAAACGGTTCCTGCCCTATTTATGGCCGAAGCATAACCCGGCGCTGAAACGCCGGATTGTGATTGCCTTGGCGCTGGTGCTGGTCACAAAGGCAATCGTTTTATCGCTACCGTTCGCGTATAAATACGCGGTCGATACAATGACCACGCCCAGCAATGAAGCGACGATGGCCGCCCTTGCGCTTGTCCTCGCTTATGGCCTTGGCCGTTTCGCAGGCACGGCTTTCGACAATATTCGCAACATCATTTTCGAACGTGTGGGGCAGGAAGCGACCCGCAATTTGGCCGAGGATGTGTTCGAGCGATTGCATCAATTGTCACTGCGCTTTCATTTGTCGCGCCGCACTGGCGAGGTGACCAAGGTGATTGAGCGCGGCACTAAGAGCATCGATTCCATGCTCTATTTCCTACTGTTCAACATCGCCCCAACGCTCATCGAATTGATCGCAGTGGCGGTGATCTTCTGGATCAATTTTGGCTTCGGGCTGGTGGCGGCAACCGGGGTCACCGTAGCGGCCTATGTGATCGTAACCCGCCAGATCACCGAATGGCGCAGCCGATTGCGGCGCGAGATGAACGATCTGGATGGCACGGCCTTGTCGCGCGCCGTCGATAGCTTGCTAAATTACGAGACGGTCAAATATTTCGGTGCCGAAAAACGCGAAGAGGCGCGCTATTCCGAGGCTGCGAGCGCTTATGCAGAAGCTGCGATACGGTCTGAGAACTCGCTTGGCTTGCTCAATATTACGCAGGCCCTGATCACCAATCTGCTGATGGCAGGGGCGATGGCTTATACGGTTTGGGGCTGGAGCAAGGGCGATTTAACGGTTGGCGATCTGGTCTTTGTGAACAGTTATCTGATGCAGCTTTTCCGCCCGCTCGATCTGCTGGGCTGGGTTTACCGGACCATTCGTCAGGGCCTGGTGGATATGGCGCAGATGTTCGATCTGATTGATGCCAATATCGAGGTGGAGGATGTGCCGGGTGCCCCTGCGATTGCCGTCGAGCGCCCGTCTGTGACTTTTGACAATGTGCATTTCGGTTATGAGAAAGAGCGCACAATCCTGCATGGCTTGTCGTTTGACGTTCCGGCAGGCGAGCATTACGCGATCGTCGGCCCCTCAGGCGCAGGCAAAAGCACCATCGCCCGGCTCCTGTTTCGCTTTTACGATCCTCAAGCGGGGCGCATTTTGGTCGGCGGCGAAGATATCGCCAAGGTCACTCAGGCCAGCCTGCGCGAGAATATCGGGATCGTTCCGCAGGACAGCGTGCTGTTCAATGATACGATTGGCTATAATCTTGCCTATGGCCGCGGCGATGCGAGCGAGGCCGACATCCTCAAGGCAGCGCGTGATGCCGCGATATTGCCCTTTATCGACAAGCTGCCGCAAGGGATGGACACCGAGGTTGGCGAGCGAGGCTTGAAACTGTCGGGCGGAGAGAAACAGCGCGTCGCAATTGCGCGCACGCTGGTCAAAAACCCGCCAATCTTGATGCTCGATGAGGCGACCAGCGCGCTCGACACCCGCACCGAGCAGGACATTCTGGCGACATTGCGCCGGGTCAGCGAGGATCGCACAACGCTCAGCATTGCACACCGTTTGTCGACGATTGCCGATGCAGACAAAATCCTTGTGCTCGACAATGGCCGTCTAACCGAGAGCGGACGGCATAGTGAGCTCCTCGCAAAAGGGGGCCTTTATGCGCAGATGTGGGCAAGACAGGCCGATGAAAGCGGGCCTGAAAACGAGGATCAGACTGCGCATTAAAAGCGCGCCCATCACGCCTGCGCTGGCCACAAAATCCCCTATGGGCTGAACCCTTATCTCAGGCCCAAATTCCCGAAAAGCACGCCGGCTCCCTTGTGCTGCAATGCACAAACGGTCATAGGCGCGCTTTGTAGCCGCCGCTGTTGGCGCATTATCCACCATGACCACGCCCCTCCTTTTAAGGCCGTTTCTATGACCGCAAGTGCAACCGCTTCGACTTCAATGGGTGAGCCTAATGGCTGGTTCTCCAATATCCGCGCCGACATGCTGGCCGGATTGGTCGTGGCACTGGCGCTCATTCCCGAGGCGATTGGTTTTTCGATTATCGCAGGGGTCGATCCGCGCGTGGGTCTCTACGCGTCGATTTCCATTGCGATGGTGATCGCGTTTACCGGTGGGCGACCCGGCATGATCTCAGCAGCAACAGCGGCCGTTGCAGTGGTGGTGGTGCCGCTGGTCGATCAATATGGCGAGGCTTATCTTTTCGCCGCGACCATTTTGATGGGCGTTTTCCAAGCGATTGCGGCTTTGCTGCG
>CAZDHB010000110.1:0-5503 GCA_964505255.1 uncultured Porphyrobacter sp. | reverse complement strand
TGCCGCCGCCAACACACATGGTCACAACGACATATTTCGCGCCGCGACGCTTGCCCTCGATCAGCGCGTGGCCGACACAGCGCGCGCCGGTCATGCCGTAAGGGTGACCGATTGAGATCGAGCCGCCATTGACGTTGAGGATGTCATTATCAATCCCCAGCTTGTCGCGGCAATAAAGCACTTGCACGGCGAATGCTTCGTTCAGTTCCCACAAGCCAACCTCGTTCATTTTGACACCCGTTTGCTCAAGCAGCTTGGGGATCGCAAAGACCGGACCGATACCCATTTCATCAGGCTCTGTCCCGGCCACCGCCATGCCAACATAGCGGCCAAGCGGGGTCAGGCCTTTTTGCTCAGCCAGTTTTGCTTCCATCAAAACGCTGGCCGATGAACCATCCGACAATTGCGAGGCATTGCCCGCCGTAATCACCTTGTCCGGCCCCATCACGGGCCCCAGCCCTTGCAAGCCTTCAAGCGTTGTCGATGGACGGTTGCCCTCGTCCTTGGTGATGGTGGTTTCAACTTGGCTGACTTCGCCGCTTTCCTTGTCTTTCACCATCATGGTGGTGGTGACAGGAACGATTTCATCATCAAATTTGCCTGCCTCTTGGCCGGCAGCAGTGCGTTGCTGGGATTGCAAAGCATACTCGTCCTGAACCTCGCGGCTGATGCCGTAACGCGCAGCGACCGTTTCCGCCGTGCCGAGCATCGGCATATAGACATCCTTGTGCATCGCGATCAGCGAGGGATCCGGCGCGACCCGCATCTCAGGGGTCTGCACAAGTGAGATGGAATCCTGTCCGCCGCCCACAACGACATCCATATTGTCGACGATGATTTGCTTCGCTGCGGTCGCAATCGCCATCAGTCCCGAGGAGCATTGACGGTCAATGGTTTGCGCCGAAACGGACACCGGCAGGCCCGCACGTAGAGCCGCGTTGCGCCCGACATTGCCCGCTTGGGTGCCTTGCGTGAGGACTGCGCCCCACACCACATCGTCAATCTCGGCTGGATCAATCCCAGCCCGCTCAACCGCAGGGGCAATGGAAAGCGCGCCCAAAGTGGCGCCGGGGGTGGCGTTAAAACCGCCCTTATAGGCCCGGCCGATTGGCGTACGGGCGGTGGAAACGATGACTGCATCGCGCATGGCGAAGCTCCTTTTGATAAAATCTAGGGGTTAGTTATTGCGAGTTCTCTCGGGGAGAAAAGAATGAAATTTGGACCTTAGAAAGGTTCGGGCCTCAGAAAGATTCTGGCCTCAGAGCTTCTGGCCTTAGAGAAAATAAAGCGTCATCCATTCGCAGATCAGCGCAGGCTTATCCTCGCCCTCAATCTCGATAGTGATCTCCATCGTCTGCTGCCATTGACCGGGGCGTTTTTCGGTCATCTCCAGCAGTTTCCAATGGCCGCGAATGCGTTTGCCAGAGCGGACCGGCGCAATAAAACGGGTTTTGTTGCCGCCGTAATTGACCGCCATTTTAATCCCATCAAGACGCGGTACATTGCTTTCAGCGGTCAGATGAGGGATCATCGATAGCGTCATAAAGCCATGCGCAATCGTGCCGCCAAAAGGCGTCATCTTGGCCGCTGCTTCATCAACATGAATGAACTGGTGATCGCCCGTGGCGTCAGCGAACATATTGATCTTTTCCTGAGTCATTTCGACCCAATCGCTGGTCCCAATGTTTTCGCCTACTTTTTCTGCGATCTCTTGTGCGGTCGTCATCTGCCTCTCCTAAAGTCCCGTTTCGGGGAGGCCTGCACTGTTTGCGCATCCGGGCCGCATCCGAAGTCGGGGAAATTCATACAATAGGCGCGAATCTTTTGCCCCGCGCCCAGCGCATGCTTTTTGGCCCATAGCCGGGGCGAGCGCAATGTTTCTTCGCGCAAATCTGGTCTGTTTTGCGAGGCCCGCAGCCCCTGCCGCTACGGCATCAAAGGTCCTGCCGTTACGGCATAAGGGGCTTGGCCGCTCCTGCGCTGCGCCGCGCGGCTTTTTGCTTGAGGCTTTTGCTCGGATTTGCGTGCTCTTCAGCCTCGGCCTCGCGGCGTTTGCAATAGGTCCACAAGGCGCATTGCAAGCCGATAAAGAGGAAAATCACGGGCTGATAGCCGATCCCCTGGAAGGTTGCCCCGACCAGATAAATCAAATGGGTATGCTGCAGCCCTCCGGCTAGCGGGCTGATCCAAGCATCATCCGGGCCGTCACGCTTGCGATAGCGCCGGCGCAATCGCTCCATCTGAGTGAGACCGGTTATCTGAAGCAATATCCAGATCAGGAAACCCGGCCACCCCTGCTCGCCAAGCAGTTCGAAAAAGGACGAGTGAAAAGCGCGGCCCTCGTCAACCACTTCGACGATCTCGATTGCGGTGGAGCTGCCTTCCTCGGTCTTACGCGGCAGATTGTAAGTGAATTTATTGCCTCTGAAGGAATCGAACCCGCCGCCCAGCGGACGGTCCTCGACATAATCAATCGTCCATTTCCAGACGGCGACACGGGTCGAGGCGCTTTCATCCCCGCCCGGCTGCGCAATCGTGGCCATACGCTCGTAATAACTTTGCGGCAGGAACGGCAAAGCGCATAGGCCAAGCACCCCGGCCGCCGCAATAAAGGCGAAACGGTTTTTGACATCACGCAGCGACAAAATGGCCAGCGCCGCGATACACAAGAGACCCGTGCGCGCCTCGGTCCCGATCGGGATCAGCAAGGACGAGAAGATCACTCCTGCACCAAACAGTTTAACGCGCCAATCGGGCTTAAACACGGTGCCATATTTCATCAGCCACAAGACCAAGGGCACGCTGCCGATGGCAACGGTTGCTAAGGTCGAGCTTTCGTAAATGTTCGAATTGTCATTGACGAAGAATTTGAGCTGTTCATATCCGCCGCCGCCCAAGACTGTTTTAAGTCCGGTCGAAATAACAATCGCGCCCAGCGCAAACACGATTACCAAGAGCAGCCCCTCCATCCGCGCTCTGGTCGTCAGCGTGAAGGGCAGGAAAATCGCAAACACCAAGGCTTTCCAGACCCAGCTCCATTTCTCGAGCGCAAATTCCGGAAAATCGGCATGGAAAGTGGTCGTGAACCAGCAATAAAGCAGCAGCGCTATCATCAGGCCCTGCCGATAACTAAAGCGCGTATCCTTTTTGGTATCGGTCAGCGCCCAGCCGGCAAAGGCGAGGCAAAAAGCCGTCAGCGACAAGGGTATCGCCTGAGTAAGACCCCAGCCGATCTTTTGCGGCGCGAGGATGTCAATATAAACATAGGCCAGAACCCATAGGAACGGGCGGGCAAAACCCAGCGCCAGAAACGCCATGACAAAGGCGAAGAGAATGATGTCAAGCACCGCTGCGCCCTCCCCTTTTGCGCGCATTGCGCGGGCTTTGGGATGGGTCGCGGGAATGAGGGCCCACAGATCCGGCTTGGCGTTCCTGATGCCTTTTGCGGCGACCGGCAGGGGTCTTGGCAAAGGCTTCTTCCTCCTGCGCCTGCCGATGGCGCGCAAGCTCGGCCTCGCTCATCGGAGTATAGGGCTCTTCACGGTCAATTTCGGCACGCTTGATCAGCCGCAACAAAGCGATGATCAGCAATGCATGTGTGAGAGCAAGAGAGAAATAATCGATCAAGGAACGCCCCGAGCCTTTGAAAGAGCCTTTGAAAAACCTATTTTCGTCGACATATCAGTGCAGTGTTGACGCGGCGTTAAGCATGACCCGCCTAGGGATGACAATATGACGCGTGTTTTACACATTTTGGACCATTCCTTGCCGCTTCACAGCGGTTACACCTTTCGCACAAGAGCTATTCTGAAAAGTCAGATTGCCTCCGGGATGGATGTGCGCGGCGTCACCAGCCTGCGCCATTTGGCCGCTGGCGCGGAATGGGAAAGCCCCGAGGAAGATAGTCCGGACGAACGCACTCCCGACGAGGAAGAAGTCGAAGGCTTGCGGTTTTTCCGTGTTCGAGGCCAGCCGAGCGGCCCGCCGGGCCTGCGCGAATGGCGCGAGATTGAAATGCTGCGCGAAGGGATCGAGCAAGCGGTCAAACGCTGGCGACCCGATGTTCTGCATGCGCATTCACCGGCGCTTTGCGGCATGGCCGGTTTGCGGGCGGCGCGCAGGCTGGATATCCCATTGGTTTATGAAATCCGCGCCTTTTGGGAAGATGCGGCGGTCGGCAATGGTACCGGCAGCGAAAATTCGCTGAAATACAAAATGACCCGGGCGCTTGAGAACCGCGTGGTTGCCGGCGCTGATGCTGTTTTCACAATCAGCGAGGCGATGCGCGATGATCTGACCGCGCGCGGACATGATGCTCAAAAAATCGGTCTTTCGCCTAATGGGGTCGACATGGCCCTGTTTGGCGATCCGCCCCCGCGCGACACCGGCTTGGCCAAGGACATTGGCCTTAAAGACGGCCCGGTGATCGGCTTCATTGGCAGCTTTTACGATTACGAAGGGCTCGATGACCTGATCGCGGCGCTTCCGAGATTGCGCGAAACGCAGCCGGGCGCGCAATTGCTGCTGGTTGGCGGAGGCCCGATGGAAGAGGCCTTGCACGCCCAAGCAGCCAGCAGCGCCTCGGCCGGTGCGATTCACTTCACGGGCCGGGTCCCGCACAGTGAAGTCGAACGCTATTATTCGCTCGTCGATGTCCTCGCCTATCCGCGCAAGGCAAGCCGCCTAACTGAATTGGTCACCCCGCTCAAACCGCTTGAAGCCATGGCGCAGGGCCGCTTGGTCGCCGCCTCGGATGTCGGGGGTCACCGCGAGTTAATGAAGGATGGTGTAACGGGTACCTTGTTCACACCGGATAACCCTGATGAGTGTGCATTCGCGCTGAGTGACCTGATCGAAGCGCGTGAGAATTGGGATGCGATGCGCGCCGCGGCCCGCGCCCATGTCGAAACCGCTCATGACTGGGCGCAGAATGTGGCGCGTTATCAAGCCGTTTACCAAAAGCTGATAGGTGCTCCATTGAAATCAACCGCGTCTCGGGCTGCGTAAGGGGCCTCGCCGCATGCATGCGCCATTTTTGGACAGGAATTCGAAGGCTATGAGTGACACTCGGTCACGCCCACAGCTAAGCAGTCACCCCTATTTTCCAGGGGCGATAGCCTTGTGGTGCGCAGCGCTGTTTTGTCTATGCATTTTCGTCCTGCCCGGCAGCATGCTCGAAAGCTCGGTCGCCGCAACAGGCATTGATCGCTATATCTCAGCCGCGCAGGCACCGCTGGGCTTTTTCGCCCGGACCCTGATCGCTTTGTTCGCTGGCCTCTTCGGAGCCGGATTGGGGTGGGCCATTGCCAAACGCTACGCTTTGGCTCGCAAACGCACTTGGAAATTCGAACCGCGCGCCAAAGTCGCGCCGATCATCGCCGATGACGAGGATGTCTCCGATTACGGAGAAACTGCCGCGGTAAAGCCGGTTGATTTGGCCGAATTGGACATGGATCCGACAGATTCGATTGGTCATCTTGCCGCAGATTACTCAGGCGATCCT
>CAZDHB010000109.1:0-5782 GCA_964505255.1 uncultured Porphyrobacter sp. | reverse complement strand
TTTTCGCCGCGACCATTTTGATGGGCGTTTTCCAAGCGATTGCGGCTTTGCTGCGCCTCGACCTTTTGATGCAATTCGTCTCGCGCTCGGTCATCACTGGCTTCGTCAACGCGCTCGCCATCCTGATTTTCATGGCTCAATTGCCGCAATTGGACCCAATGGCTGACGGCGTGAGCTGGATGACATATGCCATGGTCGCTGGCGGTCTTGCGATGATTTACCTGATCCCGCGGCTGACAACAGCCATTCCCAGCCCGCTGATTGCGATTATCGTCTTGTCGATCCTGTCAATCTGGCTCGGCAATCCGGTCAACACCGTCAGCGATATGGGCGAACTGCCCGACGGGCTGCCGTTCTTTATGTTCCCTGACGTGCCAATGACGCTTGAGACGCTGGCGATTATCGCACCCTATTCAGCAACCATGGCGGCGGTTGGCCTGCTGGAATCGCTGCTTACGGCGCAGATCGTCGATGACATGACCCATACAACCAGCGACAAACGGCAAGAGGCCGGCGGCCAAGGTCTGGCCAATATGTTCACCGGCTTTTTCGGCGGCATGGGCGGCTGCGCGATGATCGGTCAGTCGGTGATCAATGTCACCAGCGGCGGCCGCGGACGCTTGTCATCACTGACCGCCGGTGTCTCTTTGCTGATTGCGCTCGCAGTGCTCGGGGATTGGGTTGGACAAATCCCAATGCCGGCCTTGGTCGCAATTATGATTATGGTCTCGATCGGCACGTTCTCTTGGAATTCGATCCCCAATCTGTCCAAGCATCCATGGCAATCCAGCGTTGTCATGCTGGCCACGGTCATCGTCGTGGTGGCGACACATAATCTGGCGCTGGGCGTTTTGATCGGTGTGCTGCTTTCGGGCATATTCTTCACTCACAAAGTCATGACGATGTTCGATGTGACCCGCACCCGCGAAAACGACCAAGCGATCTACAAGGTCACCGGCCAGATCTTCTTTGCCAGCGTTGACCGTTTTCAGGCTGCGCTCGGGCCGGAAAGCACTCAGGACGATCCGGCTGATCATGTGGTGATTGACGTCAGCGCCGCGCATTTCTGGGACATTTCCGGGGTCGGCGCGCTTGATAAGGTGGTCGACCGGATGCGCCATAATGGCCGCAGCGTGCAAGTTGTCGGGATCAACCGGGCGAGCGCCGATTTGGTCGACAAATTTGCGCTAACGGACAAAACCGGGGTGGAAATCGGCCTTGCGCCGCACCCCTAAAGGAGCGCCGAATTTGGCTTAAGCAGGAGCGCTGAGCCTCACGCTTGATGCTGCGCGGCAAGGTCCTGCAAGATTGCCATGGCATCTGCGGCCTTTTCCTGAGGCACAAAGGCATGATCGTGATGCAAGGCTGCGATCATATTGCAGGCGATGCCTTCAGCCGCCAAAGCAGAGGCAACCGCAGCGGTCAGGCCGGCCGCCTCAAGGTCTGAGAACACTTGCAAGGTAATCCGCGCAAACACCGGACCATTGGCACCAAGATCGCTTGCCTCGGGCTGCGCCACGACCGCGCTCATCCCTTCTGCTTCGCGAAATGTGGCAATCGCAGCGGCCAAAGCGCGCGGCGCAATTTGCGGTGTGACACTGATGAATTGATAGCGCGTTTCGTCCAGTACCGGGTCCATCGCTGCAAGCATCTGATCCAAACCCGCAACCGTTTGAGGCCCGCCGTCCCGATCAGGCGAAGGTGTCCCCTCACCCATCACAAAATATATTTGCTAAGGTCTGTATCGCCCGCCAATTCGCTCAGCCGTTCGCGCACATAGGCCGCGTCGATCTTCACCGTTTCGCCCGTGTGCTCTTCCGCTTCGAAACTGATATCTTCAAGCAAACGCTCCATCACCGTTTGCAAACGCCGCGCGCCGATGTTTTCGACGCTTTCATTGACGCTGGCAGCGATCTTGGCAACCTCGCCGACGGCATCCTCGGCGATATCGAGGGTCACATCCTCCGTCCCGATCAAGGCAATATATTGGTCAACCAGATTGGCTCTTGTCTCGGACAGGATGCGGACAAAATCCTCCTCGGTCAAAGCGCGCAGCTCGACCCGGATTGGCAGCCGCCCTTGCAGCTCGGGCAGCATGTCAGAAGGCTTGGATACGTGAAACGCGCCGCTTGCAATAAACAGCACATGATCGGTCTTCATCGGCCCATATTTGGTGGCCACGGTAGTCCCCTCGATCAGCGGCAAAAGATCGCGCTGGACCCCCTCGCGGCTGACCGAACCCCCGCGCACGTCACTGACCGCGATTTTGTCAATTTCATCGAGGAACACGATGCCATTGGTCTCCGCATTTTCCAGCGCAACCCTTGCGACATCATCCTGGTCCATGCGCTTGTCGGATTCTTCCTCGACCAATTTGTCCCACGCATCAGGCACTTTCAATTTGCGCCGCTTGGTGTTGCCTTTGCCCATGGCTTTGCCCAGCATATCGGACAAATCGATCATGCCGACATTGCCGCCCATGCCGGGAATATCCATCGGCGAGCTTGGCGCATCGGTCACCTCGACCTCCACCTCGGTATCGTTCATCGCATTTTCGACGATCCGTTCGCGGAAAGCCTCGCGCGTGGCCTCGCTCGCATTGTCACCCACCAGCGCAGTGAGCAGCCGGTCCATCGCAGCCTCGCTCGCGGCCTCTCGCACAGCTTCGCGGCGGCGATCTTTTTCGAGGCGAATGGCCTCCTCCACCAGATCACGGGCAATCTGTTCGACATCACGCCCGACATAGCCAACTTCGGTGAATTTGGTCGCTTCGATCTTGACGAAAGGAGCCTCGGCCAATTTCGCCAGACGGCGGCTTATCTCGGTCTTGCCGCAGCCGGTTGGGCCAATCATCAAAATGTTCTTAGGTGTGACCTCATCGCGCAGTTCAGGGCCAAGCCGTTGGCGCCGCCAGCGATTGCGCAAAGCGACTGCAACCGCGCGCTTGGCGTCTTTTTGGCCAATGATATGCTCGTCCAGAGCGGCCACAATCGCTTTGGGGGTGAGATTTTCGATCATGAGGAGTTTTATCCGTTTGGGTAAGCGAGAAACAGCGGCTGTGAACCGTTCGAGCCGAAGGGTTTAAACCGTTTCCAGAGTTACATTGCCATTGGTGAAGACACAGACGTCCGCGGCGACCGCCATGGCCTTGCGCGCGATCTTTTCAGGATCATCCTCATATTCGGACAAGGCCTTTGCCGCCGCCAGAGCATAATTCCCGCCTGAACCAATCGCAGCGATACCGCCATCGGGTTCGAGCACATCGCCATTGCCGGTCAGGACCAGCAGGTTTTCCTTATCGGCCACGATCATCAAGGCCTCGAGATTGCGCAGATATTTGTCCGTCCGCCAATCCTTGGTCAGTTCCACCGCTGCGCGCAGCAATTGGCCGCGATATTCCTCAAGCTTGCGTTCCAGCCGTTCGAACAGGGTGAAGGCATCGGCTGTTGCGCCGGCAAACCCTGCGACAACCTTGCCCTCTTCGCCAATGCGCCGAACCTTGCGGGCATTGGGTTTCATGACGGTGTTGCCCATCGAGACCTGACCATCGCCAGCGATGACAATCGTATCACCGCGTTTGACACCGATGATGGTGGTGGAATGCCACTGGGTTAGGCCGTGGCTGGCCGCGTTATTATCCATGCAGCAAATATGGGGAGACAGATGCACCGTTCAAGACGCAATGGCTTTGCTGGCGGGTCAGGCTGGCCTCAAACCACGCGGCGAGAGCGGCCTGCCCCGAACACTCTGCTCAAACAGGGCTGCTGAAGGGCCACTGAAACAGGGCCGCACACAGCCTATTGCCCGGCCGCGCCGCCCGGCGCGCCTGCGCCAACTGCACCAATATTGCCGAACAGATCTTCGAGGAAGGTCCGCTCACGGCCCAAGGTTTGCGTCTTATCACCCTCTGGCTGCAGATAGACGACTTGATCCACTCCCGTGCGTTCAGCCGAAATGACATTGCCTGCGCCATCAAATTTAACCGCAAGGACCGAATGCGTTGAGATTTTCGGGCGCACAAAAGGTCGCCGACCGGTAGTCGAGGAAATGTAATACCAGGTTGGCTCGCCAAACTGGCTGCTGAAGGTCGGGCGGCCCAAAGTCGCCTCAACCGAACGCTTGTTATCGAGACCCGGCTGAACCGCATTGACCAAAACCGGATCAACCACGAAGCCGCGCGTCTCACGAATAGAGGAACAGGCCGAGGTACCAAGCAGCGCGGCCGCCAAAACTGCCCCGGCCCAAAACCGGCCAGAGACGATGCGCGCCGTCCCGGACGAGCCGGATGAGAGCGCTGCTAGCTGGTCGCTGTGGGCCTTGCTGCTGGGTGTTTGGTTTTGGGCAAGTGTCATGTCATGCATGGGTCTATTCATAGCTTTCGTTTCTTGCCTTGGCCATTTCAACCTTCAAGCATTTCGGCCCAGGTTTCGTTTCAAATTCGGTCTGTTCCGAATTGAGCCTCTTGGTGCATACTTGCAGTCATGATCCGTGGCAATTTGTGCAACTGGAATTCTCGCAAGCTCCGCCTATATGAAGCTCAAATCCTATTGCAAAACCTTAGGCGCGGTTCCCATGGCATGCAATCGCCGAATGCCGTCTCATTGGGGATGGTGATTTGAATTGCCGATGAATGTTTGTGGTCATATCGCCGATGCGGCGGAATTTTGCTGATTGAGCAGGAGTGCACATGTCTTTTTTATCAAGGTTTTTTGGCATGGAGGCCGACCCGCGCGAGGAATTGCAACCGCTCTGGCACCGGATCATCGGCATTGCGCGCGAGACGCAGTGGTATGCCGATTGCGGCGTTGCTGACACGATCGAGGGGCGCTTTGACATGGTTTGCGCCGTTCTTTCCTTCGCCTTGGTGCGGATGGAAGGCGATGAACAGCTGGCCAAGAAAACCGGCCTTCTTACCGAGTTTTTCGTTGAGGATATGGACGGTCAATTGCGCCAGTCGGGCGTTGGCGATTTGATGGTTGGCAAAAACATCGGAAATTTGATGAGCACTTTGGGCGGACGCATCGGCGCATATCGCAGCGCGGCCGCCGCTGATGATCCGGTCGCCGCCCTCGCCGAGGCCGCAACACGCAATGTGGAACTTGCCGATACAGCGCTGGCGCAGGATTTGGCGAGGCGTCTGGTTGAGCTGGAACAACGGCTCGGGCAGAGCACGGCGGAGCAAATGCTTGCCGGAGAGGCCGGGTGAGCGGCGCGGTGCCCGATGGGCCGCACTCAGACGATCATGCGGGCTTGGAATTGTCGCGCGTAATCAAGCTGGAGGCGGTGCCGGACACGCCATTGCACATCACCGCCTCGGACAAAGAATGCGCTGCTTTGGCGGGGCGTTTCGGGCTTGATGCGATTGAACATTTGATCGCCGAGGTCACGTTAGAGCGAGACGGAGAGACCATCCTCGCCGCCGGAAAACTCACCGCAAAAGTTCAGCAAATTTGCGCCATTTCAGGTGAGGCTTTCGCCAACACCATAGAAGACCAGATTGGCTTGCGGTTTTGTCCGAAACGAAGCGCCTTAGGCACGCCGGACGAAGAGATTGAGCTCGAGGAAAGCGACCTCGACCAGATCGATTTTACCGGCAAAGCGTTTGATCTTGGCGAGGCAATCGCGCAAAGCCTTGGCCTCGCAATTGACCCTTATGCAGAGGGGCCCGGCGCAGAAGACGCGCGCAAGTCGGGCCTCGTTAGCAGCGCTGAGGCGAGCGGACCTTTTGCAATGCTTGCCGAGCTCAAGAAAGACTGACGCGAAGACCCCAACTCCCAAATCT
>CAZDHB010000108.1:4305-6243 GCA_964505255.1 uncultured Porphyrobacter sp. | reverse complement strand
ACAGCGCGCTTTGAGCTTGCGCCCTGACCCGCGATGCGGTTATTTACGCCCCCGAGGAGAGCTTAGAACCTAAACTCCAACGCCTTTTGGCAAAGGGAAGTAAGCTCAATGACACGTGTATCGATTGTTACCGGCGGAACCCGCGGTATTGGCGAAGCGATCAGCCTGGCGCTCAAAGATCAGAACCGGACTGTTATCGCAAATTACGCGGGCAATGACCGCGCGGCTGATGAATTTACCGAAAGAACCGGCATTGCGGCCCGGAAATGGGACGTGGGTGACCACGAAGCCTGCTTAAAGGGGTGCGCCGCCGTCGCCGAAGAGTTCGGCGATATTGACATCGTCGTGAACAATGCCGGCATCACGCGCGACGGCACTTTGCACAAAATGTCCTATGAAGATTGGGACGAGGTTATGCGGGTCAATTTGGGCGGATGTTTCAACATGGCCAAGGCCTGTTTCCCCGGCATGCGGGAGCGCGGCTGGGGCCGGATCGTCAATATTGGCTCGATCAATGGACAAGCCGGCCAATATGGGCAGGTCAATTACGCCGCTGCCAAATCAGGTATTCACGGCTTTACCAAGGCTTTGGCCCAAGAAGGCGCGCGCGCCGGGGTGACAGTGAACGCGATTGCGCCGGGCTATATCGACACCGATATGGTCGCCGCCGTGCCCGAAGCTGTGCTCGAAAAGATCGTCGCCAAAATACCGGTTGGCCGGCTGGGGCAGGCTCAGGAAATCGCGCGGGGCGTGGCCTTTTTAACCTCCGAGGAAGGCGAATTTGTCACAGGCTCGACGATGAGCATTAATGGCGGCCAACATATGTACTAGAGCGGTTTGCGCCAAGCCAGCCAACCGCCTAACAGCAGGCGGCATGGCGAGGCCCGACCTTTCAGACGCTGAGATCAGTGCGATCATAGAGATGGCGCTTTCCGATCATATCGGTTTTGCCGATATTGAACGGGAATTTGGCCTGTCCGAAAAGCAAGTGAAAGAGCTGATGCGGGAAAATTTGAAGCCCGCCAGCTATCGCAATTGGCGCAAACGCGTGCGCCGCTTCAGCGACCGGCGGGAGCATTATAAATAGGCGCACTAGTGGAAGCGCCAGTATCCACCGAGCCTTAATCAACCCATGTTTGCACAGCTGAGCAAAGAGGGGCAAGCGATGGGAATTCTCGATACATTTAGACTGGATGGCGAGGTTGCCGTGGTGACTGGCGCTGGCAAGGGCATTGGCCGCGCCATTGCCTTGGGTCTGGCAGAGGCCGGTGCAGACGTGGCGATTGCCTCGCGCACGCAGGCCGATCTGGACGCGGTGGCCAAGGAGATCGAGGCGCTGGGCCGGCGCGCGCTGCCTTTGGCAACGGATGCAACCGATATGGCAGCGCTGCAAAACCTTGCCGATCAGACTGTGGCAAAACTTGGCAAGCTCAGCATCTGGGTCAATAATGCAGGCGGCATACCGGACGGTTCACCGCGCTATTTGACGCGCACCTCCGAGGACCAGTTCACCGCGCAAATTGACCTTAATTTGAAGGCTGTTTGGATGGGGGCGACGATTGCTGCCAAGGCGATGAGCGGCAATGAAAATGGCGGAGCGATCGTCAACATCTCCTCTCGCTCTGCCTTTGGACCGCAAGTGAAGAACGGCCCTTACGGCGCCTCCAAAGCCGCGGTGAACAGCCTGACCAGCACTTTATCGGTAGAACTTGCCCCCAGCATCCGCGTCAATGCGGTCGCGCCCGGCCCCGTGCCAACGGAAAACTTCAACGATTGCATGGGCACCGAGACCGACGAACAGCGCGATAAATTGCTCGATATGATCGGCATTCCCTTACAGCGTTACGGCACGCCAGAAGACATAGCAGCAGCAGTGGTCTATATGGCGTCACCTGCATCCAGCTGGGTTACGGGACAATGCCTTTATGTAACAGGCGG
>CAZDHB010000108.1:0-4205 GCA_964505255.1 uncultured Porphyrobacter sp. | reverse complement strand
CCCTATCACCCGCCGATCAAACGCTCGATCCAAATCGCAGGGCACAAAACCAGCATCTCTTTAGAGCCGATATTCTGGGATATGCTGCGGACACGCGCTGAGGCTGAGGGCCTGCCGATCAACGCCATCGCTGCGCGCATTGATGCCGAGCGGATCAAAGCCGACACCCCGCCCGGCCTCGCCAGCGCGATCAGGGTTTGGCTGGTAACGCGGGAAACTTAGTCACCCAGTCGCTCGATATCGGCGCCGACCAATGCAAGCTTTTCTTCCAGCCGTTCATAGCCGCGGTCCAAGTGATAGAGCCGCCTTACGGTCGTTTCGCCCTCTGCTGCCAGCCCGGCAATCACCAGGCTCATCGAGGCGCGCAAATCGGTTGCCATCACCTCTGCGCCGGTCAAATCCTGCGGACCCTTTACAATCGCCGTGCGCCCCTCGGTCGTGATGTCCGCCCCCATGCGGCTGAGTTCGGGGACATGCATATAACGGTTCTCGAAAATCGTCTCGGTGAGGACGCTCGCCCCTTCGGCCTTGCACAAAAGGCTCATCAATTGCGCCTGCATATCGGTGGCAAGTCCGGGATAAGGCGCGGTGGTAAGATCAGTTGCTTGCAAAGGCCCATCGGCTTTGACCGTGATGCCGCGCTTGTCGCTCTCAATCGTGATCCCGATCGCTTCCATGGCATGCAAGGTCGCCCCCATATCCTCTGCCTTGGCCCCTTCCAGCCGAACCTCGCCGCCGGTAATCGCCGCCGCGCACGCATAAGAGCCTGCCTCAATCCGGTCAGGCATGACCTTGTAAGTGGCACCGTTCAAACGTTTGACCCCGTGCACGGTAAGATCGCTTGAACCGATCCCTTCAATCTCTGCTCCCATCGCGGCAAGCAAATTGCACAGGTCGACAATCTCCGGCTCGCGCGCGGCATTGGTGAGCCGGCTGGTGCCACTCGCCAAGACCGCCGCCATCAGCGCATTCTCGGTCGCGCCAACCGACACCACGGGAAAATCGAAATCGCCGCCGGGCAATCCGCCATCGGGCGCGCTGGCTTTGACATAGCCTTGCGCAAGCTCAATCTCGGCCCCGAACGCCTCAAGCGCTTTCAAATGCAAATCTATCGGACGATTGCCAATCGCGCAGCCGCCCGGCATCGAAACGGTCGCCTCTCCTGCTCTCGCAAGCAGCGGCCCGAGCACCAGAATGGACGCCCGCATTTTGCGCACCAGATCGTAAGGTGCGACCGACGAAGTGAGGCGCGCGGCCTGATAAGTCACCACTCGGCCAAAATCCTCAGGGCGGCTTCCTTGAACGCTCACCCCGACGCCAAATTGGCCCATCAAATGCTGAAACCCGTCAATATCCGCGAGCCTTGGCAAATTGCGCAAGGTGAGAGGTTCCTCAGTTAACAGCGCGCATGGGATAAGCGTGAGTGCCGCATTTTTGGCACCGGAAATAGGGATTGTGCCGGCGAGACGATGGCCGCCGCGAATGATAAGTTTGTCCATGGTAAAGAGCCTTAAACCTTTCCGGCTTAGCAGCAAATGGGATTGACGCGGAAACTTGCGCACTTCATCGCTGGCTCAGCTATGATGCGCCAAAAGGCAAGACCATGACCATTGAAAAAACAGCTCACAAACCCATTCGCAAAGCCGTTTTCCCCGTTGCAGGGCTCGGCACGCGCTTTTTGCCCGCGACCAAGGCTATTCCGAAAGAATTGCTGCCGATTGTTGATCGCCCGCTCATTCAATATGCGGTCGATGAGGCACGCGAGGCGGGTATCGAGCAGATGATCTTTGTCACGGGGCGGGGTAAAACCGCCATCGTTGAACATTTCGATGTCGCCTATGAGCTGGAAGATACGATGAGTTCGCGCGGCAAGGATATGTCTGTGCTGGAGCCGACCAAAGCCACGCCCGGCGATATTATCACTGTGCGCCAGCAAGTGCCGATGGGCCTTGGTCATGCGATTTGGTGCGCGCGCGCGATTGTGGGGGATGAGCCTTTTGCGATCTTCCTTCCCGACGAACTTATGATCGGCAAGACCGGCGGCACCGGCTGTATGAAACAAATGGTCGATGCTTACGCGCAAACCGGCGGCAATCTGATCAGCGTTTTGGAAGTCCCGCATGAAGAAGTTTCCAGCTACGGCGTAATCGCACCGGGCGCAGAAAACGGCGCTTTAACCGAAGTGACCGGCCTGGTTGAAAAGCCTGCCGTTGAAGAAGCGCCGTCGAACAAGATTATTTCCGGTCGTTATATCCTTCAACCAGAAGTGATGCGGACTTTGGAAAATCAGGGCAAAGGCGCTGGCGGCGAAATTCAACTGACCGACGCCATGGCGAAGATGATCGGCGACCAGCCTTTCCATGCAGTCACCTTTGACGGCAACCGCTATGATTGCGGCAGCAAGGTTGGCTTCGTCGAGGCGACTTTGGCCTTGGCATTGGAGCGCGAGGATATGGGCGCGGAAGTGCGCGCGATGGCGCAAAGACTGCTCGGTTAGCGATCAGTCCTCGGCGCGGATTTTCTGCCGGGCCAGTTCGAGCAAGTCATCGTCAAACTGCCAATTCTGGATCATATGCTTGGGATGCAGCGCTGCGTTGAGGCAGCCCATATGGACCCAGCCGCCTTGTTTCATATCGCCGAAATCATCCGCCATTAGAGTGATATCGATCTGATGGAATTCCCCGTCCCCCATCGGCTTGTTACAAATCATACAGGGTGAAGGGTTGGGATTGACCTTCTTTTTTACCGGTGTCTTGGCCTTGCCTGCTATGGTCTTTTTGACTTTGGCTTGCGGTCGGTTGAGCCGCGCAATCAGATCGGTCATCGCGCGGTTGAATGCCCCGCGCTCATCCTGGCCTGCATCCGCCCATAATTCGAGCAGCTCGCCCCCGCTCAACACGGCCGAGACATTGTTGCGTGCATCATCGAACAGTTTGATCGAGGGTTTGCCAAATGCGCCAACCGTCTCGGCCAAATCCTCCGGCATATCGGGATTGGGATGGCCGCGCATCGCCGCCACGCATTCGCCTGCCACAATCAGCTGGCAAGCAAGGTCAGCGTCAATCTCGACGGTCCCTTCGGGCACAAAGATCGCTTCCAAATCGGCAATGCTGGCGATTTCGCCCGCAAAGTCGAGCGCGCTGTCATTGTCAAAAGACCCTGCACCCCAAGCACCCATGATCGCCTCCTTTATGAAGGCATAGTTTTAGCTGGTCTGGTTTGAGCAATTCTTAAAGCGGCTTAGCTGGCCGTAAACCGGATCGGCAGGGTCTTCAGTCCGCCGACAAAGGTGGTGCTGGCCCGGGCGGGTTCGCCGGCCAATTCGACCGCTTCAATCCGGTCAAGCAAGGCATCGAACAGCACTTTAATCTGAAGCCGCGCCAAATGAAGGCCGAGGCATTGATGCGCGCCAGCGCCAAAGGCCGCATGCCGATTGGGCGAACGGCTTGCATCAAATGCACGCGGGTTTTCAAACTGGGCCGGATCATGATTGGCCGCCACATAATTCAGCATCATCCAGTCGCCCGCCTTGATCTGCTGCCCGCCAATCTCGACATCTTCAGCTGCGGTCCGCATGAAATGTTGCACTGCCGTGGTCCAGCGGATTGCCTCCTCCACAAGGCCCGGCAAAAGCGAACGATCCGCTTTCACTTTTGCAAATTGCTTGGGATCACGCGCCAGAGCCAGCATCGCGCCCGACATCGTGGCCGAGGTTGTGTCATGGCCAGCGGCGGCCATGATGATGTAGTATCCCGCCATATCGCGGTCGGGCAATGGCTTGCCATCAACGGTTGCATTGGCGATCACGCTGGCCACATCATCGGTCGGATTGGCCCGCCTTGCAGCCGCAATCCCGGCGAAATAATCCTCGAAATTTTTGACCGCTCCCGACACCAGCGCGAGCACTTGCTCGGGCGTCATATTCGCCATGCCTGAACCGGAGAGATCCGCATCCTGCCCGCCAAACATTTGCTGGGTTAGCATCAGCATGCGCGGCTCGTCCTCCTCGGGAATGCCAAGGATTTGCATGATCACATGCAGCGGCATAGGTGCCGCCACCAGCTTTACAAAATCGGCCGTTGGACCAGCCTCGATCATTGCCTCGACCCGGCGATCCGCCAAAGCGCGTATTTCGCCTTCGATTTTCGCCAGATTGCGCGGCATGAACCAGTCTTGCGTCAGCTTGCGATATTTGGGGTGGATCG
>CAZDHB010000107.1:0-6317 GCA_964505255.1 uncultured Porphyrobacter sp. | reverse complement strand
GGTTCGGCTGGAAAAGGGTAAGTGGCGGAGAGACAGGGATTCGAACCCTGGGTACCCGTAAGAGCACAGTAGTTTTCGAGACTACCCCGTTCGACCACTCCGGCATCTCTCCGCATCTTGCCAATCTGTCGCCGCAACAAGCAGTTCGGCTCAAAATTCACTATTGGAGCAAGAAGGGGGCCGGTTAGCTTAGCTCCTGACGCTTGCCAAGCCCAAATTGCGGCGCTGAAAAGGAACCCCAACCGCTTGGCGCGCCGTCCATGCTGTCCAAAATGGGGAAGTTAACCAAATTGCGGTTGTGATCTGCGGCTGAGCGTCCCATCTAGCATCTATGGAACGTTCAGTCTTTTTCTCCGCTCAGGCAGGCCGCACGCTTGATGCGCCCGCACGCGCCACCGCCAATTTCGGAATTGGGGCCATCGTGCGTCACCGGATCTTCGATTTTCGCGGCGTTATCTTTGATATCGATCCGGTCTTTGCCAATAGCGAGGAATGGTACGCTGCAATCCCTGAGGAAATCCGTCCTCACCGCGAACAGCCATTTTATCATCTTTTCGCCGAGAGCGATGACAATTCCTATGTCGCCTATGTAAGCCAGCAAAACCTGGTTGCCGATGCCATTGGCGGTCCAGTTGATCACCCGGATGTTTCGGACATGTTTGAAAGCTTCGAGGATGGTCAGTACCGCTTGCGAAGGGTGCTAACACACTAATCTGTAACGCGTTATCGCGGCTCGCGGTGATGAGCCGAGAACACCTCATTAACGATTGCCTGCTATCCCGCAGCGCATGGCTTATGCGACAGATCCCGCACAGCTTGCTGCTTCTGACCGGCTGAAGCTCGCGGTTTCGCGTGAAATGCGCGCTGGCGAGCGCCTGCAATGGCAAGGCCTGCAATTGGCAAGATTGTCGGCGCGCTCTTTCGCGATATATTTCTTTGCTATTCCCTGGACTGTCTTCTCGCTGTTCTGGACGGGGTTGGCCGCTGCTGGCGTCGCGAGCTTCGCTGAGGAAGGGCCCGGCCTGCTGGGCTGGGCATTCCCCCTGTTTGGCGTGCCCTTCATCCTTATCGGCTTGTGGATGCTCTCTCAGCCTTTTGCGCCGCTGTTTCAGCGCGGGAAAGTGATCTACGCGGTGACCAGCGAACGCTTGTTAAAAGTTTCAGTAGGCCGCTCAATCGACGTGAAATCCCTGCCCGCCTATCGGATCGGACAGGTTGAGCGCATTGAACAGCGTGATGGCTCAGGTTCCCTGAAAATCGCAGTTGGTGTTACAACCGATAGCGATGGCGACCGAACCACGGAATATTTCGAGCTGGGCGAGGTATCCGATATTTTGGACGCACATGACGCGGTCGCCGATTTAGGCGCGAAAACCAACGCCTTACGACAAAGAGGCTCAGTGCTTGATTTTCCATCCTGACTTAAGCACGCGGTAGACAATCACGCCCAAAAGCAGGTTAAGCGCCAGCAAGCCGGCCGCAGCGATCATCACAGGCTGCGCGCCTGCGCCAATGTCGCTTTCCCCAAGGAAGCCATAGCGAAAGCCCGAAATCACATAGAAAAACGGGTTGGCGCGGCTGATGAGCTGGAACGCCGGGGCAAGATTATCAATCACATAGAATGTGCCCGAAAGCAGGCTTAGCGGGGCGATGACGAAATTGCTGATCGCTGAATTGTGATCAAATTTTTCTGACCAGATCGAGGTCATCAGCCCAAGCAGCGCGAGCAGGCTGGCGCCCATAATGGCGAACCAGATCACCGCCCACAGATGCGCAATCGAAAGCGAGACTCCGGGATAAAACAGCATCGCGGTCGCCACCGCCAAACCAACCAAAAATGCCCTTGTTATTGCGGCGCCCAAGATACCCGCCATCAATTCCCCTTCGGAAAGAGGCGGCATCAGCAGATCGATGATCGTTCCCTGGATCTTGCCCGAAAGCAGCGAAAAGGACGAGTTGGCGAAGGCATTTTGCATCATACCCATCATAATCAGGCCCGGCGCGACAAAGCTGGCAAACGGAACGCCCAGAACCTCGCGCCCGCCCCGGCCCAGCGCCACGGAAAAGATGACCAGAAACAGCAAGGTTGTGACCGCAGGCGCCCAAATCGTCTGCGTTTGCACCTTGAGAAAACGGCGAACCTCCTTAATATAGAGACTCCACAAGCCGATCCGATTGATGCCTGCTATCACGGGCTGTCCGTAAGGGGCAAATTGGGTTGAGCCGGTGGGCGAAATGGTCGGTGCCGAAACACCGGTCGCGGCATCTGCACCCGGCACCTGCGCCGCGTTCATGCTCTTCGTGGAAGGTTGGACTTGCTTGGCCATGAAAGCGCGCCTACGGCTTGGCGCGAAGTCTGGCAAGAGCGCAGGGCCCCGTCCTGCAGGCATGGAGGTGCGCAAGAATGCGTGCCGCTTGGCTAGAAAATCAGCGACGCTTACGTGACAGCGTCTGGAAGTGAAAATGGGAATTCGATGAGTTGGACTGACGAGCGTATCGGAACGCTAAAGAAAATGTGGGAAGGCGGATCGACTGCCAGCCAAATCGCCGAAGAGCTTGGCGGGGTCAGCCGCAATGCAGTGATCGGCAAGGCGCACCGCTTGGGTTTGAAAGCCCGCCCATCCCCGGTCAAAGCATCGGAGAAGAAAAAGAAAGCTGCGGCGGCGAAGAAGGCTGCGCCAGCGCGCAAACCAGCGGCGAAGAAGGCTCCGGCGAAAACCGCTGCAAAGCCCGGCGCAAGGCCGCCTGGCGGGCGTCCGCAAATCCCTGCATCGCATACGCAGGACGCCAGCATTCCTTCGCAGCCAGTGCCGAACAAAGCGCCCGATTTGCCCAAGATCGTCTCTGTCGGTCCGGGCGGATTTTTGCGTCAAGGTCCGGGCGATCAGCAACCGCCGATCCCGCCAGCCCCGCCGCGCCGCCTTGTTCCGGCCAAACCCAGTCCCGAGATTGCGGACAAGACCAGCCTGCTGGATTTGTCAGACAAGGTCTGCCGCTGGCCGATGGGCCATCCAGGCGAACCGGACTTCCATTTCTGCGGCGGAGAGGTCAATCCGGGCTTTCCCTATTGCGTCGAACATTGCGGGCGGGCCTATCAGGCACAATTGCCGCGCGGTGCGCGCCGCCCCCCTCCACCTTTGCCGTTTGGCGGTCCGCGCGTTCGCTGAGCGGATTGACGGGCACGCAGCCCTGCTGGGCTAAGTTTTTGGGCCGTTCTAAGTTTTTGGGCCGGTCTAAGTTTTTGGGCCGTTCTGGGATTTTGCGCAATTCCGCGATTTTGGAATACCCGCCTAGTTAAACGGAGGCCTGTCAGTCTTGTGCTGGCAGGCCTTATTTTTGCGGTTTTGCACAGAGCCCCTCTCGACCTGCCTGCGCTGCGGCCCTTATGGCGCCATAAAGCGTCTAAAACGTCAGAAGACCGACCCCAACATGACGCAATGCTTGTTTCTGCACGACTATTTTCATCAGGAGAAAACCCATGGCACTTTCGCTTTACGACGCTTTCGTCCCCAATTGTCAGCAAGGCCTCATCGGACTTAAAGGTCTGATAGATAAGGGCGAAGCCCATGTGCGCGACAATGGGCTTGATGATGCCGAGCTGATCGAGGCGAAATTGACCGATGATATGTGGAATTTGCCGTGGCATGTGCGGTCATGCTGGGTTCATTCCGCCTTCGTCATTTCGCTGCTTCCGAGCGGCGAATTCTCACCAGACTTTACAGATGTGCCGCAGGATTGGGATGCCATGCGGGCAATGGTTGACGATGCACAAACGCAATTGTCAGCCGTAACGCCGGAGCAGTTGGAGGAGATTGAGGGGACCACAATCGGGTTTGTGCTTGGCGGCCAACGTCTGATGGAATTCACCGGACAGAATTTCCTGCTGAGCTTTAGCCAACCCAATTTCTATTTTCACGCGACAACCTTCTACGATATTTTGCGAATGAAGGGCGTTGCCTTGGGCAAGCGCGACTACATGGGGGTCCCTCGCGTCTTGGCCAGCTAAGACCAATGTGAGGGATTTTGATGACACGTATCGCTTTTACTCTGGTGGCCGGGGCAGCCTTGATGGCGCCCAGTGCCGCGCTTGCTGAATTGCCAGCATCTGTTCGGGCCATGATCGAGGCAGCCATCGCCAGCGGTGATGCCGATGCGGTGGCAACTGTGAGTGATCTTGCCAAGCAGACGAACCCAGAGGACAGCGCCGAGGTCGAGGCGATGACCGCCGAGTTTGAAGCGCAACTGGCCGCGCAAGCAGAGGCAGAGGCGCGCGCCGAGGAAGAGGCAATCCGCAATGCCGGACTGCTTGATAATTGGAGCGGTGCGGGCGAGATTGGCGCATTCCGCTCAACCGGCAATTCCAGCAACACTGGCCTGACCGCCGGGATTAATCTGGAGCGCACAGGCATCAAATGGCGTCACAAGCTGACTGGCCTTGCCGATTTTCAGCGCAGCGAAGGCATCACCACGCGCGAGCAGTTCCTCGCCGCCTATGAAGCCAATTACCAGATCAATGACCGCCTCTACGCCTATGGCTTGGCGCAATGGGAACGTGACCGCTTTGCCGGCTTTTCATCGCGTATCGCGGCCTCTGGCGGCCTTGGTTACCGGGTGATCGAAACGGATGATATGCAGCTATCGGTCAAAGCCGGTCCTGCCTATCGCCGCACCAGCTTCCTTGATGGCACGAGCGACAGCGCGATTGCCGGTCTCGCCGCGCTGGATTTTGATTGGCAGATCACCGACACGATCAAGTTTACCGAGGACGCCAGCGCGTTCATTCAATCGGGCAATTCAACTTACTCCTCCGCAACCGGTTTGGAGGCCGCATTGGGCAACAATTTGACCGCCCGGGTTGCCTATGTGATCGATCATGAGACAAACCCGCCAGCTGGCGCGGTGAAAACTGACACGCTGACCCGTTTCACCCTGATTTACGGGTTCTAAGACCAGTCTTTTCTGACGCTTAAGGGATCTCTCCACCGGAACTGCTCCGGCTGGAGAGATCGCTTTGCTGAACGGTTATGCCTTGCCTGCGAACCAGATAACATGATGAGCGCCCTTGTTGTTGGGCCGCGAACGCACCCTACGTTCCTCCACCTTAAGACCCGCCTCTTGCAAGCGTTTGCGAAAACCGTAATCGGGCGCGGCTGACCAAACCGCGATGATCCCGCCCGGGTTTAGCGCATCGCGCGCTTTGGCCAAGCCGGTGCGCGAATAGATCCGGTTGTTGTCCGCGCGCACCATGCCATCAGGGCCATTATCGACATCAAGCAATATCGCATCGAATTTTGCGCAAGTGCCGTCATTGGCATCATCAATCAGTGCAGCGACATCGCAAATGTTCAGCGAGAGCCTCGGGTCATCCAAAGATTGGCCGGTTAATTCCGCCATCGGGCCGCGCGCCCATTCGATAATCTTCTCAGAAATCTCGGCAACGACCGCCTCACCCTTGTCGCCCATCCGCGCCAAGGCAGCGCGGTAAGTAAATCCCATGCCATAGCCGCCGATCAAAAGGCGCGGCGCATCACCGGGCAAACGGTCAAAGGTCATTTCGGCAAGCTGTTCTTCGGAAAACCGCATGCGCGTGCTCATCAGCTCGTTATAGCCCAGCACGATCATGAAATCGCGCCCGTGGCTGTAAAGCTCCAGCACTTCGCCATCCGGAATTTCAACTGTGTCGATGAGTTCTCGTTTGAGCATGGGTAGGGCCTTAGTGGAATTGTTAGGACCTAGCCAGAGTTTGCGGGGTGGTCGCGGAGCACGGTCAGCAAAGCTGACCGCAAGGGCGACTGCCCGCCCACAGCGGCGCGGACTTGTCCGCAAGCCGCGAGGATATCGCACGGCGGAGACCGTGCGGAAAACAAAGAAACAAAAAAGGCCGCCTGAGTTTCCCCAAGCGGCCCTTCTTTATCCTATATGCGTGAGGCTTAGTCCTTCAGGAAGTCTGGCACATGGCCATCCCCGCCGCTGTCCTTGCCGCCGCCATCGCGCTTACCGCCGCGATCGCCGCCTCTCGGTCCGCGTCCGCCTCTGCGGTCGCCGCGGCCTTTGCCGCCGCGATCACCGCGTGGTTCGCGCGGAGGACGTGTGTCTTCCAGCTCTTCACCGGTTTCCTGATCGACAACCCGCATCGACAGACGGACTTTGCCGCGCTGATCGATTTCGAGGACTTTGACTTTCACTTCATCGCCCTCGGAGACGACATCAGTGACTTTCTCAACCCGCTCATTCTTCATTTCAGAAACGTGGACGAGACCGTCCTTGCCGCCCATGAAGTTCACAAAGGCGCCGAAATCAACGATGTTGACGACCTT
>CAZDHB010000106.1:0-6462 GCA_964505255.1 uncultured Porphyrobacter sp. | reverse complement strand
GTGTCTCGAGGCTGATCGGTTCCTTGGCGATTTTCATCACCTTGCGGACCTTCTCCAAAGGCATGGAGAGGCGCGCCGCCATTTCTTCCGGGGTCGGCTCACGGCCTTCCTCGTGCAGGAATTGGCGTGAGGTGCGAACCAGCTTGTTGATCGTCTCGATCATATGGACCGGAATGCGGATTGTGCGGGCCTGATCGGCAATACTGCGCGTGATTGCCTGCCTGATCCACCAGGTCGCATAAGTCGAGAATTTGTAGCCGCGGCGATATTCAAACTTATCAACCGCCTTCATCAGGCCAATGTTGCCTTCCTGAATGAGGTCGAGGAACTGCAGGCCGCGATTGGTGTATTTTTTGGCGATGGAGATCACCAGACGCAGGTTCGCCTCGACCATTTCCTTCTTGGCGATCCGGGCTTCGCGCTCGCCCTTCTGGACCATGTTCACAATTCTGCGGAATTCGGGCAAGGACATGCCGGTGTTGCTGGCGATATCGGCAATCTCGGTGCGGATCCGGTCAATCGCATCAGCCTCTTTCTCGGCGAAAGCGGCCCATTTCTTGTCCTTTTTCACCCGATCAGTCAGCCAGCCATCGTCCAGCTCATGCCCGATGTAAGCATCGAGGAAGTCGATCCGTTTCACCTTATGCCGCTCGGCCAAGCGCAGCATTTGTCCGCCCAATGCGGTCAAACGGCGGTTAAAGGCATAGAGATTGTCGACCAGAGATTCGATCTTGGCCGCGTGGAATTGAACGCTTTCAACTTCGGCGGTCAATTGCTCTGAAAGGGTGTTGTATTTCTTCTCTTTGGCGGCTGTGAAGGCGCCGCCCGAGCCCATAACATCAACACGTTCTGCCTGAAGCTTCTCAAACTGCTTGAAGAGCTTGGCAATCCGCTCAAAGCGTTCCAGCGCATCGGGTTTCAGCGCAGCTTCCATCTGCGCCAAGGACATTGTGTTGTCCTCTTCTTCCTCTTCCTCGTCCTTGGAAGAGCCTTCTTCGCCGTCCTCGTCCTCGTCAGATGTTTCGTCATCGTCAGAAGCGTCGTCATCATCATCGCGAATGGTTGGCCCGGCGGTCTCCTCAGAGATTTCGCCGTCGTCGGAGTCCTCTTCTTCCTCCATTTTCTCTGGCGGAGGTTCTTTCGAGAGCATCGCATCCAGATCGAGGATTTCGCGCAATTGCATTTCTTCAGCATTCAGCGCGTCAGACCATTGGATAATGGCATGGAATGTGATCGGGCTTTGGCAAAGGCCGATAATCATTGTGTCACGGCCCGCCTCAATCCGTTTGGCGATGGCAATTTCGCCCTCACGGCTAAGTAGCTCGACCGCGCCCATTTCGCGCAAATACATGCGCACCGGATCGTCCGTGCGTTCGCCGGTACCAGTTTTCTTTGCTGCGGCGGGTGTTTTGGCGCCGGCCTTTTTTGTATCCTCGGCACCGACCGAGATCTCTTCAACTTCGGCTTCTTTTTCGGCCTCGGCTTCGGCTTCCTCGTCATTTTCGACGATCTGGACGCCCATTTCAGACAATGAGGTTTGAATATCCTCGATCTGGTCAGGGTTCATTTGATCGGAAGGCAAGGCCTCATTGAGTTCGTCAAAGGTAATGTAACCCTTGCGCTTGCCCTTGGTCAGGAGCTTCTTGATCGACGCTTCGTTAAGGTCAATCAGCGGTGCATCTTCGGAAGGTGCAGATTTAGACTTGGTAGCCATACGTCAGTGTGTCAGTCCATTTTGGCATGTTCGCCTGAACCTGTGTCCAAGGCGGCTTGCGTTGAATTCCCGTGATCCGTGATTGCCCGGCGTCGTCCGAATTGCTTCAATCTTTCGTCCAGCGCCAAGATACGTTTGCGCAAATTGGCTTGCTGTTCAATTGAGCCTTCCGGATCTTCCTCAAAACGCCCGGTGGCCGCCTTAAGAGCAGCCTCAAGCGCAGGTCTCTCGACCAGCAAAGACACGGCTTCAGCCAATTCCTCGCGCGCATCTACCGGGTCGGTGCCTTCATCGAGGAAGGCGTATCGGGATAAATCCGGTGGGGCGGGAACGCCTGACAATGCCGATATGGGGGATTCTGCGCGCGAATCAAGCGTTTCTGCAGTTTCAATCACCGAATCAATGATTGGGCCGATATTTTTGTCACCCGCGGCAAAGGCGCCAAGCTGATCCTCATGGCGTGAAATCTGGTCAGGAAAGCGGGCGAGACCATGCAAAACGGCCAGCCCCAGCATCTCGCGCGAGCCGCCCGAAATATTGCGCATCAATCGCGCAGCAGCCTCTTGCGACAGGCGGGGCGGGGGGCTTTTGAAACCGCCATAGCCGAACCGAGATGCATTGCCGGAGCGGGCATTTGATCCCGATTTTTGCCAAGGTTTCTGTTCTCTCGGTGGAAAAGCAAAATTAGAAAACCGCTCCAGCAATTCGCGCCGGTAGAGCGCTTTAATATCGCCATCCTGTATTGCGTCGCAATGATGCATCAGCCGCGCCTTTAGCCCGGCCTTATCCTCTGGCGTTGATAAGGGCTGCGCCTCGCTTTCGGTTTGCCAGATCATATCAAGCAGGCTGAGCGGTTCAGCCAGCAGACTTTCGAGCGCGCTCACGCCTTGGTCCTTGATCAGATCGTCAGGGTCCAACCCTGGCGGCAACCGCACAATGCTGAGCGAATGGGCCGGGCGCAGTAAAGGCAAGGCCCGTTCGACCGCCCGCATCGCTGCCCGCTGGCCTGCATTGTCCCCGTCAAAGCACAGGATGGGTCGTTCGACATGGCGCCACAACATCTCGATCTGGTGTTCGGTGAGGGCTGTGCCCAGAGGCGCGGCCGCCTCGCCAATTCCGGCATTGGCCAGAGCGATCACGTCCATATAACCCTCGACCACAATCATACGCCCAGATTGGCGCGCAGCAGGCGCAGCGCGGTGCAGATTGTAAAGCGTGCGCCCTTTATCGAAGAGAGGCGTGTCGGGTGAATTGAGATATTTGGGCGCATTGGGATTGGCATCACCGTCAAGGATACGCCCGCCAAACCCGACCACCCGGCCGCGGGTATCCTGTATCGGCAGCATTAAACGCCCGCGGAACCTGTCGTAGGGTTCTTTACCCTCGACCGTGATGCGCATGCCTGCCTCGATCCGCATGGCCTCGTCGAAATCGGCGAGGGCGGATTTCAGCGCCTGACGCTCTGCGGGCGCATAGCCAAAGCCAAACGCCTCAATGATGTTGGGCGAAAACCCGCGCCGGTCGAGATAGCCGCGCGCCTCCGCTCCGCCGCTCCCTCGTAAATTGTCATAGAACCAGCTTTGCGCTGCGCTCGTCACATCATGCAGGCTGGCGCGCTTCTCGGCTTGCTTGGCTGCTTTGGGATCAGGGGCAGGAACCTCCATCCCGGCCTCAAGCGCCAATTCCTTGACCGCATCCATAAAGCCCATGCCCTGATTGTCGGTCATCCAGCGAATGGCATCGCCATGCGCCCCGCAGCCAAAGCAGTGGTAGAACCCTTTCGCGTCATTGATGGTGAAACTGGGCGTCTTCTCGTCATGAAACGGACAGCAGGCCTTAAACTCGCGCCCCGCCTTTTGCACACGCACCGTGCGCCCAATGATCGCGGACAGCGTCACACGGGCGCGCAATTCGTCCAGCCATTGGGGTGAGAGTGCCATGGGGCGAATGTGCCTTTTGTTAGCTTTCGAGTCGAGGGGGCAGGTGCAAAAGCACGATCAGGAAAAGTGGATAGCGATTGGCCAGCAAAGGTCCGCGCGACCCTGTGATTAACGCGGCCCGATGATTAACGCGGCCCTATGATTAAGTAAGCGCCGCTTTCACCAAACCGCTCGCGAGGCCCATATCGAGCTCCGTCCCATGACGCGCTTTCAATTGCCCCATGACCTTGCCCATATCCTTGATGCTCTCTGCGCCCACATCAGCCTTGATTGCCTCAATCGCAGCCTTAGTCGCGGCCTCGTCCATCATTTGCGGCAGGAATTCCTCGATAATCACCAGCTCGGCGGTTTCCGCCTCGGCCAATTCGGTGCGTCCGCCATCTTGATACATCGCAATCGATTCGCGCCGCTGCTTGGCCATCTTTTGCAAGACCTGCGTCACCAGCTCGTCATCAGGGACCTCTTTGTCCGATGTCCTAAGCTCGATATCCTTGTCTTTGATCTTGGCCGCGATCTGGCGCAGGGTTGCCGTGCGGGTCTTTTCACCGGCCTTCATCGCGGTGATTGTGGCGGCCTTTATGTCGTCGCGTAACATGAGCTGAGTCTTTCCTGTGGATGGATTGGAGTTCGCACCGTTTTAACGCAGATTAGGCCGCTGGCATAGGTTGACGAGCGCGGGGCGCAAGTTTAGCCGGTGAGACTTAGCGACATCGACAGAAAACCACTATGAACGGAGCGCCCAATGGCCGACCCCGCATCCCCTCCTGCGCAACCATCTGGCGCGACAGGAGTCTGCGTTTTGGCCGATGGCACGGTCATTTGGGGGCGCGGTTTCGGGGCGAGCGGCAGCGCCGTTGGCGAGATTTGCTTCAATACGGCGATCACCGGCTATCAGGAGGTGATGACCGACCCCAGCTATGCCGGACAAGTGGTCACCTTCACCTTTCCGCATATTGGCAATGTCGGCACCAATGCAGAAGACATCGAAAGCGCCGGTCCCGATGGACCGTTTGGCGCGGTTGGCTGTATCGTACGCGAGGATGTGACACTGGCAGCCAATTTCCGCAGCACGCAGGAATTTGGCGACTGGATGAAACAGACCGGCAAGATCGGCATCTCAGGGGTGGATACGCGCGCGCTGACCCGCCGCATTCGCTTGTCCGGTGCGCCCAATGCGGTGATCGCGCATAATCCCGATGGACAATTTGACCTTGGCGCGCTGCACCGCATGGCGAAGGATTGGTCCGGATTGGAGGGCATGGACCTTGTGCCGTCCGTGACGCGCTCTGATGACGAGGAATGGAGCGGGGGCGAATGGGCCTTGGGCAAGGGACATGCGCGCGCGGGTTGGAAAAACGCCGATGGCAGCGCCAAGCCGCATGTGGTGGCGATGGATTTCGGCGCGAAGGACAATATCTTCCGCAATCTGGTGCAGGCTGGGGCCAAGGTCACTGTGGTGCCGGGCAAAACCTCTGCTGACGCGATCATGGCGTTAAAACCGGACGGTGTTTTCCTATCCAATGGCCCCGGCGATCCGGCGGCAACGGGCGAATATGCCGTGCCGGTGATTAAAGCGTTGCTGGATGCGGATATGCCCATGTTTGGCATTTGTCTGGGGCATCAAATGCTGGCGCTGGCCGCTGGTGCAAAGACGGTGAAGATGCACCAAGGGCATAGGGGCGCAAACCACCCGGTTCAGCGTGTTGGGGGCAGTTGGGGCGATACCGAGGCTCTGGTTGAGATCACCAGCATGAACCACGGCTTTGCAGTGGATGGCGATAGCCTGCCCGAGGGCGTTGAAGAAACGCATAAGAGCCTGTTTGACGGCTCGAATTGCGGGATTTCGGTGAAGGGCAAAAAGGCCTTTGGCGTGCAATACCACCCAGAGGCGTCTCCGGGCCCGATGGACAGTTTTTACCTCTTTGAGAAATTCGTTGGGGGTCTGGGGTGAGTTCTCCCCTCCCACAATTCTTGGATTGGTGCCTCTTATTCTGCGCTGGCCTCCCTAGTGGACATAAGGTGTCGCTGGCATGGGGCGATTTAACAGACAATCCGTCGGCGCACTTGACTGTCGAGCTCCAGAACGGCCGCTTGGGAACACTGAGCTTTTGGGCGTCTGGTTCCGCCGACTGGATACTATTAGACACAGCTGACAACGAGATTAGAGAGCGGATTGATGATTTAGTCCCGGCGCAATTCGATGACTCATTTACCAAGTTTTCCTCTTGGATTCGGGATGTGAGGGCTTGATGATTGTCCGCTTACGTCAATCCCCACACTACCTTTAGCCTCGCTTTTGAGGCGAACGCATCGCAACAGGAACGACCCGCCTAATGCCCAAAAGAACTGACATTTCCTCCATCCTCGTCATTGGTGCTGGCCCGATCATCATCGGGCAGGCGTGTGAATTTGACTATTCCGGCACACAGGCGATCAAGGCCCTCAAGGAGGAGGGTTACCGGGTCATCCTCGTCAATTCCAACCCCGCCACGATCATGACCGATCCCGAAACGGCGGATGCGACCTATGTCGAGCCGATCACGCCCGAAATCGTCGCCAAGGTCATCGCCAAGGAACGCCCCGACGCTTTGCTCCCCACAATGGGCGGGCAAACTGCGCTAAACTGCGCGCTCAGCCTTGAGAAAATGGGCGTCCTTAAGGAATACGGCGTTCAGATGATCGGCGCGGATGCCAAGGCCATCGACAAGGCCGAGGATCGCCAATTGTTCCGCGATGCGATGGATTCCATCGGTTTGGAAAGCGCGCGCAGCGGCATCGCCCACAGCGTTGAAGATGCTTACGAAGTGC
>CAZDHB010000105.1:0-6530 GCA_964505255.1 uncultured Porphyrobacter sp. | reverse complement strand
CAAGCGGCCAAAATGGCGATGCGCTAGGCCATTTCAGGGCAGGATTTTCCGCTCAATACTGAAACGCTAATGCCGTTCGCGGAACGCCGCTTCTACTCGGGCCATGTGAAACCGGACTGGTCATTCTGGCTGCACCTGTTAGCTTAGAGCTTAAGAAAATGGCTCACCTAAGGATAGCAATATGATCGTTGAGCGACTGGACCATGTGAACATCATTACATCCGATCTGGCAGCATCTGCGCAGTTTTACGGGGATTTGCTTGATCTGGAAGCCCGCGATGGTCCGCCGCCCATGCGCGCCGACCAAGTGCAATGGATGCACGATCAAAACGGGCAGGCCGTGCTGCATTTGAACTCGGCGGATTTTCCGCGCTTTTATGATCGGAGCGTGGCCAAGGACGAGGCGACCGGCGCTTTGCACCATGTTGCTTTGCGGTGCCGCGATGTGGGCAAAGTTAAACAGCGGCTGGAGGAACGCGGGGCGGACTATAGCGTCAATGAAGTGCCCTCGATCGGGCTGGTGCAGCTCTTCACTTATGATCCGGACAACGTCCTGCTCGAGCTGAATTTCTTCAACGGCTAACTGAGTAATTGCCGCCAGGCCCTTGCGCGCGGATCATCGCTCGACAGCGGGTCCCAGACGGCGGCCATACGCCCGCGTGCTTCCAGCTCGCTCATGCCGCTTGCAAGATCCAAGAGATAAAAGAACGCCGTGACCCGGTAATTGGCGATGCAATGGACGTGGACCGGCCCCGGATTATGCTCCAGGGCGCGGCTCAGCTGAGCAACATGATCCAAATTGGGCGCCTCAAAAGGCACCGGAATATGGGTATAGCCTATCCCAAGTTCGGCCAGCAGTGCTTCTTCGCCGGTTAAGGCTTCGGGGTGATCATCCATGGCCAGATTGATGACATGGCTGACGCCGATTGCCGCTAGCCGGGTGGGATCCTTCGCCTCCAACCGGCCCGAGGTTGTGACCCTGTCTGAGCGCCGCTGCCAATTGCGGATGTCGGCTGGGTCACGCGCCATTATTGTCTCTCGGCCACTAGCGTCCGTTTTGAGCCGCCAACGTTCCCTTGTCCTCATTGGCACGGGCAATCACATATTCGCGGATCGCATCGCTTTGTTCTGGGGTCAGACTGTCTGCGAAGCTCGCCATGCCGTTGTCATTGAGAATGCCATCTTGGACGACCGCTTGCCATGCGGCCTTGTTTTGCAACGTGCCGCTGCGCCGCAAATCGGGCAATACGGTGGATCCAACCGCTGCTGGCGCGTGGCAGACCGCACAGTAACGCGCATAGGATTTGCCGCCCGCCGCGATCACCTCGGCGCTTGCCCTGCTAGGTGGCGGGTCGAGCGGCAATGACGCAAGTTCAGGCATGTCAGGCAAAGCCGCTTCTCCGCCCAGCTTGAACACTAAGAGCCGCGAGACATTGCGCACCGGGGCAAGATCGTTGAGCAAGCTGCCATCAACTGTGATCGCATAAGCGCCGCCCCAACCGGCCAGAACGGCGACATATTGTTCGCCATCGACCGTGTAAGTGATCGGCGGGGCAACAACGCCGGTTTGCGCCGCAAAGCTCCATAATTTGTCGCCGCTGCTTGCATCATAAGCGTTAAATTCGCTGCCTGCCGTGCCTTGGAAAACAAGGCCGCCTGCCGTTGCCAAAAGGCCTCCATTCCAAGGGCCGGGATGATCAACCGTCCAGCGCGCTTCTTGCTTTACCGGATCCCATGCCAGCAATTTGCCTTTCAGCGTTCCGACCACTTCGCGGCGGATGCCTTCATTAGGCGGCAAATCACCGGCGCCGAGGTTAAAGCCGACGTTAAAACCGCGCTTGCGATCCGGCTTCCAGTTTTCCTCTGGCGCATAGACCATCGCCGCCTCAAAGGCTGGAATATAGACCAGCTGTTCGTCCGGATGATAGGCCATCGGATGCCAATTGTGACCGCCCAAGGCGCCTGGTGTTACCAGCGCGGGTTGGCCGGTTTGATCGACCCGTGTTTCGGGGTTTTCAATCGGGCGGCCCGTTTCAGGGTCAATCCCGCTGGCCCAATTGACAGGGACATAAGGCTCGCCGCTGATAAACTCGCCCGTCTCCCGGTCAAGCACGTAAAAGAAACCGTTCTTGGGCGCTTGCATCAAGACCTTGCGCGGTGTTCCGCCAATCTCAAGATCGGCCAGCATAATGTGCTGCGTCGCCGTGTAATCCCAAGTCTCGCCCGGGGTGGTTTGATAATGCCAGACATATTCGCCGGTCTCGGGGCGGATGGCGACAATGCTGGAGAGGTAGAGATTGTCGCCTTCCCCTGTCCCGTCTTCGCCCGGTGATCGGTATGCGCGGTTCCATGGGGAACCATTGCCCACACCGATGTAAAGCAGATCAAGATCAGCGTCATAAGCCATCGCGTCCCATACTGTGCCGCCTCCGCCAATGCCGCTTTCACTGCCGAGCACATCCCCGCTCCACGTTTCAGCGGCAGCTTGCATATATTCAGGAGCGCCGGTGTCCTCGCCGCCTTCCGGCACAGTGTAAAAGCGCCATTCTTCATCGCCGGTTGCCGCATCATAGGCCGCAACATAGCCGCGCACGCCAAATTCCGCGCCGCCATTGCCGATAATGACCTTGCCATTGATAACCCGCGGTGCGCCGGTGATCGTATAGCTTTGCTCTTGATCGACCGTGACTGTTTCCCACTGAACAGCGCCGCTGTCCCGGTCGAGCGCGATCAGCCGCCCGTCCAATGTGCCCAGAAACAGGCTGTCCCCCCAAGTCGCGAGGCCGCGATTGACCACATCACAGCAGGCCTTCACCGCCGTTTCACCCGGCACCTCGGGATCATATTCCCACAGCGGCTCGCCGGTGGCTGCATCAAAGCTGCGCACTTTGCTCCATGCCGTTGTCACAAACAGCTTGCCGTCCATCACCAGCGGGGTTGCTTCTTGTCCGCGGGCGGTATCCATATCGGCAAACCAGCTGAGGCCGAGATCACTGACATTGTCGCGGCTAACCTGCGCTAGGGCGGAGAAGCGCTGCTCGGCATAATCGCGGCCATAAGTGATCCAATTGGCATCATCCGCGCCCGCATTGACAAGGTCTTCTGCGCCAACTGCACCCTCGCTTGGTGCAAGACTGCAGGCGGTGACAAGGACGCTAAAACCCAATGCTCCCGCAAATGCCAAATGATTGCGCATGATGCTCTCTCTCCCCTCGGACCTCTTCAATGGTCCTCTGTTCCCGTTCTTTTCTCGGTTTTGGCCCGTATTTATCTTATCGAAGGGCCCTTAAGACGCACACTGACGCCTATGTTTGCGCTTGTCTAGCAGGGAAAAAAGAACCCGCGCACCCGACGTTTTGGAGAGGCAAGCGCCGAGGCTGATTGGCCTGATGGGCCAAACATCCAAGGCAGCGGCCCGTAGAATAATTCTGAACTATTCCCATGACCCTTTTGCTCGGCTAAGCTATTCTTATATCGGTTAAACCAAATAGAACTTTGGAAGGATGATGCGATGGGTTTCGGGGGCTTTTTATTTCTCGCGCTAATGCTGTTTGTTTTGGTGCTGCTGTTGCTCACGACGGTGCGCGTCGTTCGGCAAGGTCACGTCTACACGATTGAGCGCTTTGGACGTTTCACCAAACCGGCTGATCCCGGATTGCATATCATTGTGCCATTCGTCGACCGGATTGGTTACAAGATCAATATGATGGAACAAGTGCTCGATATACCGGGCCAAGAAATCATCACCCGCGACAATGCGATGGTTGGCGTGGATGCGGTGGTTTTTTTCCAAGTGCTGGATGCTGCCAAGGCCGCTTACGAAGTGTCGGGCCTGCACAATGCGATCATGGCGCTCACGACGACCAATTTGCGCACCGTTATGGGGTCAATGGACCTTGATGAGACGCTCTCGAAACGCGACGAGATCAACGCAAGGCTGCTCTCCGTGGTCGATCATGCAACCTCGCCTTGGGGGATCAAGATTACTCGGGTCGAGATTAAGGATATCCGTCCCCCGATCGATATCTCGGAGGCGATGGCCCGCCAGATGAAGGCGGAGCGGCTCAAGCGGGCAGAAATTCTTGAGGCGGAGGGTGACCGGCAAAGCCGTATCCTGCGCGCCGAGGGTGAGAAGCAATCCGCAATCCTTACCGCAGAAGGCGAAAAGGAAAGCGCTTTCCGCAGCGCCGAGGCCCGTGAACGCGAAGCCGAGGCAGAGGCGCGCGCCACGCAAATGGTGTCGGATGCCATCGCAGGGTCGGGCAATCAGGCGATCAATTACTTTATCGCTCAGGATTACACCAAAGCGGTGGGCAAATTTGCCGATAGTCCGAATGCGAAAACTATCCTCTTCCCGGTCGAGGCCACTCAGTTGATCGGATCGCTGGGCGGCATAGGCGAGCTGGTGAAGGGGTCCTTTGCCGATGCCCAAGGCACCGTAGACAGCGGCACGCCCGTTCCAAAACCGCGCAAACGGACCAGCGTGCCGCGCTCGGGTTCTTGACGGGCTGGTTCTTAATGGGCTGGTTCTTAATGGGCTGGGCCAATAGGGCGGATCGACAGAAGGGATAAGCCAAATGTTTGATGGCATAGATGGATCAGAAATCTATTGGTTCTGGCTGGCGGCCGGTCTTGGCCTCGCCGCGCTCGAAATGGTGGTGCCCGGGGTCTATTTGATCTGGCTGGCGCTGGCTGCGCTCGCAACCGGCCTGCTGGTATTCGTTGCCGCTCCGCCAATCCCTTTGCAGTTGATCTGCTTTGTTTTTCTGGCGCTGATCGCAGTCTATTCGGCTAAGCGATATTTGCGTGACAAGCCGATCACCAGCTCCGATCCGCTGCTGAACAATCGCGGCGGGCGCATGGTCGGCGAAATCGCAACGGTTACAAAGGCGATCGAACATGGCACAGGCCGGGTCCATATTGGCGATAGCGATTGGATTGCGCGCGGACCGAATGTCGCGGCCGGGGAACGGGTGCGCGTAACCGGTAGTGACGGTGCCGAGCTCATCGTGGAACCTGTTGCTATGCTAGCTGAAGGCTCTGCTTCTCCAGACTGAGACGGCAAGCTGAAAGCATGCCTTCAACCAGGGGCTTCACTGGCAAAGAGTGAGGCTTTGAGCCTCCCGCGTACCGCACAGCGGCTGCGTCAATCGAGCCGAGTTTTAAGCGCTCAACCTTGCTTCAAAGCGGCCATGTTTGCGGTAACGGACCATCCATTTGTCAAGATAAAGGCCCAGCGGCCTTGGTTCTATACCAAGCTGTTTGAAGCCCGGCATAGCATCGTCTGCGACATTGCCTGAGCTAAGCAAAACCCATTGATCGCGCGACATGGGGGTCAGCGGCATCATGGCAAAGGCCTTCGAAAGGGGATCGGGCACCGGTATGAACGCGCGCTTTCTTTGCTGAGCCTTGGCTATGCGCTCATTAATGCTCATCATTGTCAGGACTTCTGGACCGCCCAGTTCGTAAATCTTGCCGCCATGTTTTGACGGCGCTTCGAGAGAGCGTATGATCGCTTCTGCAATATCATCGACATGGACCGGCTGCAGCTCGGCCTCGGGCCCGAAGACCGGCAGGATCGGCATGACCGAGATCAGCCCTGCGAACATATTGATGAAATTGTCATCCTCGCCAAACAGGACGGAGGGGCGCAGGATTGTCGCTTTGGGGAAATGAGCCAGCACCGCTTCCTCGCCCTGGCGTTTGGCCTGCGCGTAACCGCTTTCGCCTTCCGGATCGCGGGCAATGGCGCTGACTTGGACGAAGCTTTTCGCACCAGCCTTCTTGGCCGCCTCAGCCATCCAGCCCGCGCTGGTTCCCATAACTTGAGTGAGATCGCCATCGAAAGTGCCGACCAAATTGACCACCGCATCGGCCCCCGCCATCACCATGCTGGTATTGCGCTGATCGCGCACGTCACAGCGAACGAATTGCAATTGGCCCAAATTGGCCAGCGGCTTGAGCGTGTGAGCGCGTTCTGGATTGCGGCTGACAAGTCGGACCCTTGCGCCGCGCGCTAGCAAGGCCTGAACTGTATATTGGCCGATGAAGCCGCTTCCGCCCATCACGGCAACCAGCTTGCCATCCAGTTTTGCGCTCATACTTGCATCGCTTTCTCTACCGACAATTCGCTTGTGGGCCTGCGCTGAGTCGGTGAAGCGCAGCCCGGATAGTCTCTGTCTTCTGCCTCAAGCCGGTAATGCTCGCAAGCCAAGACAGCAACGCGTTCGGATGCTTTAGCTTTATGGATTGGGATTTGCGCAAAAGTGACGTCTTTTTGTCACGGCTTGAGACGCGGACGATCACGGCGCCCTGTCGCCGCCCTGTCGCCGCCCTGTCGCCGCCCTGTCGCCGCCCTGTCGCCGCATTGTCATTGCCCGCATTGTCATTGACAGTGGCTATGGTGCGGGTTAGGCGCTCGACGCTCTTTTCGCGCAGGGGCTAGGGCGCTACAGCCACGCTCTTCCGCGAATTATGTGCCCAGATGGCGGAATTGGTAGACGCGCGTGCTTCAGGTGCACGTATTCGCA
>CAZDHB010000104.1:0-6637 GCA_964505255.1 uncultured Porphyrobacter sp. | reverse complement strand
ATGCACGGCCAATTCTCTGTCATAATCGGCTACCATCGCATCATGCTCGGCAAATAGCCGCTCGATCTCTTCGCGGCGCGAAATCATGGTTGCAGCAATGCCCGGCGCAAGGCTCTCGCCATCACCGATACGCCCGAGAAGGGCCGATAAATCACTGATCGTTGCTTCTTCCGGAGAACGGAAAAACTGTCCCTTACTATCGAAGAAGCCAATACCTTTGCGTGCCATAACGTCATTCCTGCCCGAGGGTTGATATGAATGCGACTCCGCCTCAACTCCAATATAGTCTCAGTTATTTTCCTACATAGCTAGAGCAACTTCGCCAGCGGAGTCCTCTCGCCTGTGGATGAAACCCTTTTAGCAAAACCGAAATTGCTAAAGTTACAACCAAAGGTCGTGATATGTTAATCAAGAGAAGTTTTCGGATAGTTTCTTCGCATAGAGCCATTGGCGCAGCAAAATAGGCTTCACCCAAAACCGAGTTTTAGGGGATAATTTATCTCTATCATGACCGATTTAGGGTGATTTAACTCAAAAACAGCCGTTTGAGACAAATGCATTAGTTAAAAATATCAGAGACTTATTCCATCTCTAGAATAATCGCATCAACAGCAAGGCTTTCACCTTCCGACGCGTTCACTTTGGCCACAACTGCTTGTTTTTCGGCGCGCAAAATGTTCTCCATTTTCATCGCTTCAACCGTTGCCAGTGGCTGTCCGGGCTGAACTTCCTCCCCTTCAGCGACATGCAACTTCACGAGCAGTCCCGGCATGGGACAGATCAAAAATTTCGACAAATCTGGCGGAATCTTCTCCAGCATATGCGTATCGAGCGCCGCAATTGCTTGCGGCATGGCTAGCGCGGTGTGAACGGCACCGCGCGTGGTAATCTGCCAGCGGACCCCAATGCGTTCGATTTGGGCAATGAAATCATGATCCCCGGTAACAGCGGCGAAATGGTCACCCACTTGCCAATCCCAAGCGCCTTGCAAGCGGTGCCCGTCAACCGTTGCTCCGCCCTCCTCAAGCAGCACATCAAATGTCTGATCCGCCATTTTGACCGCCCAATGCGAGCCAGTTTCGCCGCTTTGAGCCATCTGCCCCGAGATCTGCTGCGCACGGGTCTGCCGAGTGGCTTCTGCTCGCGCAAAAATTGCCGCCAATTGCCGCTGGAAATCCTCGTTTGCCGGAGCGCCAGTGAACCCGTCCGGGTATTCCTCTGCGATAAAGCCCGTGGTCAGCTCGCCAGAGCGAAAACGCTCATGCTGCATAATTGCGCTGAGAAAATCGACATTATGCCCCAGCCCCTCGAGCCGGAACGCATCAAGCGCCTCGATCTGTTTGTCGGCCGCTTCGTCACGGGTTTTGCCCCAAGTCACCAGCTTGGCGATCATCGGGTCGTAAAACATCGATACCTCGCCGCCCTCATAGACGCCGTCATCCACCCTTACGCCGTCAACGCCGCGGCGGCCATTGGCTGTGCCGTCATCTCTCCAGCCCTCAAGCGGGGGCTGATATCGCACCAAACGACCTGTCGATGGCAAAAAGCCGCGATAGGGGTCCTCGGCATAAACCCGGTTTTCAATCGACCACCCGTCGATCCCGATGTCTTCTTGCGACATTTCCAGCTTTTCACCGGCGGCCACGCGGATCATCTGCTCGACCAGATCGATCCCTGTAATCGCCTCTGTCACAGGGTGTTCAACCTGAAGCCGCGTGTTCATCTCAAGAAAGTAGAAGCTTTCGCCGGTCTTGTCCGCGCCAGATACAATCAGCTCAACCGTACCCGCCGAATGATAATCAACCGCAGCCGACAAAGCGACGCATTGCTTGCCCATGCTTTCACGCATTTTCGGCGTTACAAACGGAGACGGCGCCTCTTCGACAACTTTTTGATGGCGGCGCTGGATCGAACATTCCCGCTCGTTCAGATAAAGCACATTGCCATGTTTATCGCCGAGGATCTGAATCTCGATATGGCGCGGATCTTCAATAAATTTCTCAATAAAGACGCGGTCATCACCAAAAGAATTGAGGCCTTCGCGCTTGGTTGCCTCAAACCCTTCGCGCACGTCCTTCTCGCTATAGGCCAGCCGCATGCCTTTGCCCCCGCCGCCAGCAGAGGCCTTCATCATAACCGGGTAACCGATATCGTTTGATATCTCGACCGCATGATCGGTGTCTTTGATCTCGCCAACGAACCCCGGCACAACGTTTACGCCTGCCGCTTTGGCCAGTTTCTTCGATTCAATCTTGTCGCCCATCGCGGCAATCGCGCCCGCTGGCGGCCCGATGAAGGCGATCCCTTCCTTCTCAAGGGCTTCAACGAAGCTCGCCCGCTCTGACAAGAACCCATAGCCGGGATGAACCGCCTCAGCGCCCGTCTCCTTGCACGCGGCGATGATCTTGTCCGCAATCAAATAGCTTTCCGCAGCAGGCGGCGGACCAATATGCACCGCCTCGTCAGCCATGCGGACAAATGGTGCGCGCGCATCAGCATCGGAATAGACCGCCACGGTCGCAATGCCCATCGACCGCGCTGTTTTGATCACACGGCAAGCGATTTCACCGCGGTTAGCGATCAGAATTTTCTTGAACATTAAACGCTTCTATCCCCGTTTTTGCTGCTCGGCAAAATGTAACACTGCCTCGGCATACGCCCTTGCGCCGCGCCTTTGACCTTCGCCTTGCAATAATCCCTTCATAGCCTTTGCCAAAAACTGGACATTGGCTGGCGAAAGGTTTCGCAGGGCCTCGTTATAGATGCCGATTGTAAACACAATCACGCCTGATTTTGATAGGCGTCTTAAAGTCTGACGCTCGCACCGGACAAACAAGGCCTCTGCGGCATTTTCCGGAGTAATATGCGCGAATTGCTCGGCCGGATCGCCTGAAGCGTTCCATCGCCCGGCGCCGGTCGGCGTGATGAACCAATTGGCGCGAGCGAAAATCATATCCGGCCTGAGGCGGTCCATAAAAACATCGACACTGCTCGCCAATTGATCTTCATATCCCTCAATCGGGGCATGCAGGGCGCGCAAGGGCAGACCCAGTTTCTCAGCCGGCCGCCAATCGGAAGGCCATGCCACGGCCGCGCCGATCAAATGGTATGGCGCGCCAGGGGAAGGCTGAGCCATCAGACACATATCTTCGTGACTGGCCAGGGCCGCCTCGATCAGCCCGCCCTCAGCGCCGATCAACTGCGCCAGTTCCCTGCCGGCCGCCTCGGCCTCTGAGCTGAGCGCGGCCCCTTCAGGAAATTCAGCAAACGCCTGTCTGCGCGCATCGAGATCCGGCTCCGCTTGCAGCCAATCTTCCTCGCTTAGCCGGTGCAACCCCATCTTCAGCTGCCCGCCGCCCCGCGCAAACGGCAAGAGCGCGTTCACATCGAAACCGAATTTTGAAACGGATTCTTTCAAGGCAGAAGCGGCCAACATAAGGCTACTCGGCAGGCTCTGCCTGCATGGTTTGCGATGCGCGCGATTGCCCTTTTGCCGCCGCAAGCGGCTCTTCCCCTTGCAGCGCGGTCAGCCCGAGCCGCGCAAACATGGCGGCATCGCTGTCATCGCCTGCATTGGGCGCGGTGAGCAATTTATCGCCAGTAAAGATGGAGTTTGCACCCGCCATAAAGCACAAGGCCTGCGCGGCCTCGCTCATGCTTTCACGCCCTGCGGAAAGACGCACCATCGACATCGGCATAGTGATCCGCGCTACCGCAACCGTGCGCACAAATTCGATATCATCGATCTTGGCCATTGGCGTATCAGCGAGCATATCGCCCAGCACCGTGCCTTTCACCGGCACCAGCGCATTGACCGGCACGCTTTCGGGATGCTGAGGCAAAGTGGCAAGCGTGTGGACAAAACCCACCCGATCCTCGCGTGTTTCACCCATGCCGACAATCCCGCCAGAGCACACATTTATGCCCGATTTGCGCACATGACCGAGCGTATCGAGCCGCTCTTGAAATCCGCGTGTGGTGATCACCCGCTCGTAATACTCTGGCGAGCTGTCGATATTGTGATTGTAATAGTCGAGCCCCGCCTCAGCCAGCATATCGGCTTGCTCTTCGCTCAGCATGCCAAGCGTCATGCAGGTCTCAAGACCCATTTCGCGCACGCCCTTAACGATATCGACAATCGCGGGCATATCGCGGGTTTTGGGATTGCGCCACGCCGCCCCCATGCAGAACCGCTGAGAGCCTGCGTCTTTCGCCTCGGCCGCGCGTTGCAGCACCGCTTGCACATCCATCAGCTTGGTTGCCTCAACCCCGCTATCCGCGTGCACGCTTTGCGAACAATAGCCGCAATCCTCGGGGCATCCGCCGGTCTTGATCGAGAGCAAAGTGCACAATTGCACCTCGCTTGGCGGATGGTTCGCGCGGTGAACGCTGGCCGCTTGGAACAAGAGCTCAGTGAACGGCAGCTCAAACAGCTCAGCGATTTCTTCGCGGCTCCAGTCGTTGCGAATTTCGGCCATTATTCAACCCTTTGCCAAAGCCTGCGCCAAATCGGCCTTGATATCATCAATATGCTCAATCCCGACCGAGACCCGCACCACATCGGGGCCAGCCCCGGCAGAGGCCAGCTCTTCCTCTGACAATTGGCTATGCGTGGTCGATGCAGGGTGAATTATCAGGGATCGCGTGTCGCCGATATTGGCCAAGTGGCTGAACAATTCGACATTGCTGACCAGCGCTTTGCCGGCCTCGAAACCGTCTTTCAGCCCGAAGGTAAAGACCGCTCCGCCCTTGCCGCCAAGATAGGTTTTGGCATGCGCGTGATAGGGATCACCCTCAAGCCCCGCATAGCTGACCCATGCGACTTGCGGTTGCTCCTTCAGCCACTGCGCCAGAGCAAGGGCATTGTCGCAGTGCCGCTCCATCCTGAGGTGCAATGTCTCCATCCCGGTTAGCGCCAGAAAAGCATTCATCGGCGCCATCGCAGGACCCAGATCGCGCAAGCCCAAAACGCGGCAACCGATGATAAAGGCAATCGGGCCAATCGGCTCCAGCGCATCGACCAGAACGGCCCCGTGATAGGACCCGTTTGGCTGAGTAAGCGAGGGGAATTTATCCCCTTGCGCTTTCCAATCGAACTTGCCGCTATCGACAATTACCCCGCCAATGGCATTGCCATGGCCGTTGAGAAATTTGGTGGTCGAGTGCACGATGATATCGGCCCCGTGATCGAACGGTTTGCACAAGGCAGGTGTTGCCATGGTGTTGTCGACCATGAGCGGCACGCCGCCATCATGCGCGGCCTTGGCGATGGCGGCAATATCGCTGACGACGCCGCCGGGATTGGCGAGGCTTTCGATAAAGACAACGCGCGTCTTGTCATCGATTGCTGCGGCCACATTGGCCGGGTCATCGGCATCGACAAAGCGGGTTTCCCAGCCAAACTTCTGGAAGGCCTCACCAAGCTGGTTGAGCGAGCCGCCGTAAAGCTTTTTCGCCGCAACGATATTGCAGCCGGCCTCCATCAGCGTGTGAAACGCGATCAATTGCGCCGCATGGCCCGATGCTACGCCAAGTGCGCCCACACCCCCCTCTAATGCGGTGATTTTCTTTTCCAGCGCATCATTGGTGGGGTTCATGATGCGGGTGTAAATGTTCCCGAATTCCGAGAGCGAGAACAGGTTCGCGGCGTGCTCGGGGCTGTCGAAGACATAGCCTGCGGTCTGGTAAATCGGTGTGATCCGCGCGTTGGTCGTGGGATCAGGCTCGCATCCGGCATGGACTGCGGCGGTTTCGGGCTTCATTTCAGTCATTTTCGATCTCGCTCGTTTTTTGGTCGAGCACTACGTATCGTCGCACCCTCAATTCGCGTGTTTCCTGGTCGTAATTGGCATAAAAGCGCGCGCGAAAGCGCGTTTCTTCAGGATCAAACACCGGAACACCGCATGCTAAAATGATGGTGTCGGGGTTCTTCTCATAATAGTCCTCGTACCAATTGAAGTAGTCAATTTCGATCCGTTTGCCCTCGACAGCAAGCGCTTGCGGATTTTTCAGCGTGCGGCTGACGTTGATGCGGCAAAATTCCTCTTCGGGCTTGCACAAAGCACTACCCTCAAAAATGATGTCACTCGCATCGCGGTACCATTGCTCGCTGGGGCTTCCGCAAGCCTGAGCGATCGCGGGCATTCCCAAGAGCGATGCGGCAAGGAAAGGGACAAAGGCGCTGCGCAAATGCCTCATTCCGCTGCCTCGTCCAGCCCATCATCCAAGGGGGGCATATTGTGCCCTAGCAAGCGCAGCATATCCGCACCGCATTCCACTACGTTGGAACCGGGGCCGTAAATCCCCTGAACCCCTGCCTCGCGCAGGAAATCATAATCCTGCGGCGGAATGACCCCGCCTGCAACGACCTTAATATCGCTGCGCCCTGCCTCTTTCAGCAGATTGATGAGTTCAGGGATGAGGGTTTTGTGCCCCGCCGCCAGACTGCTCGCGCCAATCGCGTCTACCCCCTTATCAAGCGCCATTGCCATGGCTTCTGCGGGCGTCTGGAACAGCGGTCCCGAAACAACCTCAAAACCCATATCGGCAAAGGCGCTAGCGATCACATTCGCGCCGCGATCATGGCCATCTTGGCCCATCTTGGCGACCATGATCTTGGGCTTGCGGCCCAAACGCC
>CAZDHB010000103.1:0-6736 GCA_964505255.1 uncultured Porphyrobacter sp. | reverse complement strand
GAAGCAAGCTCAGTGAAGGACAATTCTTCGACGCTGCGAGCGGCTGCGCAATCGCACGCGGCATTGCTGAGGTCAGCGGGAAGTTCAAGCTTGGCGCTTTCATCCTTGCAAGCGATTGCAAATTCTTCCGCCATGCCCTCATCAAAACCTTCGCTCAGTCCGTCGGCCATTTCGCCGCAGCCGGAGAGGAGGACGAGCGAGGCAATTAAGGTCAATGTGTGTTTCACGGAGCACTCCATCACAAATCAATCAGCATCCGGGTCGGATCTTCGATTGCGTCCTTGATGATCTTAAGCGCGGTCACTGCCTCGCGCCCGTCAATCAGGCGGTGGTCATAGCTAAGCGCGATATACATCATCGGCTTGATCACGACCTCGCCATTGACCGCAACCGGGCGGTCCTCAATCCGGTGGAGGCCCAGCACAGCGGATTGCGGGGGATTGATGATCGGGGTGGACATCAGGCTGCCAAAGACACCGCCATTGGAAATGGTGAAAGTGCCGCCTTTCATGTCTTCCATGGTCAAGCTGCCGTCGCGTGCGCGCGCGCCGAAATCGGCAATGTCTTTTTCGATTTGGGCAAAACCCTTGGCCTGACAATCGCGGATCACCGGCACGACAAGGCCGTTGGGCGCAGAGACTGCGACCGAAATATCGACGTAGTCGTGATAAACGATTTCATCACCTTCGATATAGGCATTGGCGGCAGGCACATCTTTCAGCGCCAGGCACGCGGCCTTGGCGAAGAAGCCCATAAAGCCGAGCTTGATATCGTGTTTCTTGGCGAACAGGTCTTTGTATTTGCCGCGCGCCTCGATCACTGCGGACATATCGCAATCATTGAATGTAGTGAGCAGCGCGGCTTCTTCTTGCGCGCCCTTGAGGCGTTTCGCAATTGTCTGACGCATGCGGGTCATTTTGACCCGTTCCTCGCGCCGTTCCCCCGCAGCGCCGGCGGCTGCCGGAGCGGATGCGGCAGGCGCTGACGAGGATTTAGCAGGGGCGGGGGCTGCGCCGCCATCCTGCTTGGCTTTCGCAGCGGCGAGCACGTCCTCCTTGGTCAGACGGCCATCCTTGCCCGTGCCTTGGATCGTGCTGGGATCAACGCCATGCTCGAGCACGGCGCGGCGCACAGCCGGCGACAGGGTTTGCGCGGCATCGCTGCTCGGGGCGGCTGGCGCAGCTTTGGCGGCGGGGGCGGGTGTGCCCGCGTTCTTGCCTGCGCTTTTGCTGGCCGAACTCTCGGCGCTGGCGCCTTCTTCGACCGTCGCGATCAATGCGCCGACCTCGACCGTATCACCCACCGCAACCGCATGGGACACCAACACGCCGGAAACAGGTGAGGGCACCTCTACGGCAACCTTGTCGGTTTCAAGCGAGGCAATCGGCTCGTCAACGCTCACCGCATCACCGGGCTGCTTCAGCCATTCGCCGACGCTTGCTTCGGTAACAGATTCGCCCAATGCCGGGACTGTGATTTCACTCGCCATAATGATCTATTCCTTCAGATGGCTGATGATGGGTAGGTTTGAGCCGCATTCATAAGGCTCAACGGGATTTCTTGGATTTGGATTTGCTGGTTTTGGTGCCCGCATCACGGGTCAGCCCCAATGCATCGTCGACCAGCGCCGATTGCTGCGCCGCATGGCGTTTTGCAAAGCCTGTCGCGGGCGAAGCGGCCGCATCGCGCCCGGCATAGACCGGCCGCATTCCGGTAAAGCCAGCCTCGCCGAGAGCCTTCTCGATCCGTTCATTGACGAAGAACCATGCGCCATTATTGGCCGGCTCTTCCTGACACCAGACCACATCCTGCAAATTGGTCATCCGTTTGAGGCGGACCGCCAGCGGGTCACCCGGGAATGGGTAAAGCTGTTCAATGCGGACGATTGAGACGTCTTTGAGACCTGCTTCATCGCGCCGCTGGATAAGATCGTAAGCGACCTTGCCCGAACACAGCACCAGACGCTTGATCTTTTTATCCGCCGCAGTGTCCGTTTCCATCGCAGGATCAGATTTGATCCGCTTAAACTGCCAATCGCCGAGAAATTCCTCGCGCGGGCTGCGCGCCATGGCATGTCGCAACAGGCTTTTGGGTGTCATAATGACCAAGGGCTTGCGGAATGGCCTAAGCATTTGCCGCCGCAGCACATGGAAATAATTGGCCGGGGTGGTGATGTTGCAAACCTGAATATTGTCATTCGCGCAGAGCTGCAAAAACCGCTCCAACCGGGCTGAGCTATGTTCCGGTCCTTGCCCTTCATAGCCATGCGGCAGCAATAGCACGAGACCATTGGCCCGGAGCCATTTGGCCTCGCCGCTGGCGATAAACTGATCGATCATAATCTGGGCGCCATTGGCAAAATCGCCAAATTGCGCCTCCCACATGACCAGGGTCTTGGGATCGGCCATAGCAAAGCCATATTCGAAGCCCAGCACGCCGTATTCCGACAGGATGCTGTCATACACCTCGAATTTGCCATGCGGCAGATTCGCGAGCGGGATATATTTGCGTTCGTCGGTTTGATCGACCCAGATAGCATGGCGATGGCTGAATGTGCCGCGCCCGCAATCCTGACCGGAAAGACGCACACCAAACCCTTCGGTGACGAGGCTTCCGAAGGCAAGCGCTTCTGCTGTGGCCCAGTCGAAGCCGCCGCTCTCTTGCCCGTCAATGCCGAACATGGCTTCCTTGGCTTTGAGCACGCGGCCAAGGGTTTTGTGAATCGTTAGATCCCCGGGCACTTGAGTTAAAGTGCGGCCCAGACTGTCGAACAATTTGTCGGGGATCGCGGTTTCGACATTGCGCCTTGCCGTTTCCGGATCAGCCGGTTTGTTAAGGCCGGACCAGCGCCCGCCGAACCAATCTGCTTCATTAGGCTTATAGCTTTTGGCCGCGTCCCAATCCTCGTCGAGCACGCTGACAAAATCGGCCCGCATGGCATCGGTTTCGCCTTGATCCAGAACGCCCTCTTCGATCAGACGGTCGCTGTAAATCACGCTGACCCGCGGGTGTTTGCTGATCTGATCATACATCAAGGGCTGCGTGAATTTTGGCTCATCACCCTCATTGTGCCCGAACCTGCGATAGCACCACATGTCGATCACGATATCGCGGCCAAACTTGTGGCGATATTCCACCGCCAGCTTGCAAGCGAAGGTCACTGCTTCTGGGTCGTCGCCGTTGACATGCAGCACAGGGGCCTGAACGCCCTTGGCGACATCGGTTGGATAGGGCGAAGAGCGGGCGAATTTTGGTGAGGTGGTAAAGCCGATCTGATTGTTGATGATAAAATGCAAACAGCCGCCCGTGTTGTAACCGGGTACGCCAGACAGGCTGAGGCTTTCCCAAACAACACCTTGGCCGGCAAAGGCTGCGTCACCGTGGATCAGAACCGGCAGAACCTGCTCATGGTCGTCCAGATCATCCCTGATCGCTTGCTGCGCCCGGGCCTTGCCCAAAACCACCGGATCGACCGCCTCTAGATGGGAGGGGTTGGGAACCAGGCTCATGTGCACCGATATACCGTCAAATTCGCGGTCAGTGCTTGTGCCGAGGTGATATTTCACATCGCCCGATCCGCCCACATCATCGGGATTGGCGCTGCCGCCGGAAAATTCGTGAAAGATCACCTTGTAAGGCTTGCCCATCACATTCGCGAGCACGTTCAAACGCCCGCGGTGCGCCATGCCGTAAATGATCTCGCGCACGCCCAATTGGCCGCCATATTTGATCACCGCTTCCAAAGCAGGGATCATCGATTCCCCGCCATCGAGGCCGAAACGTTTGGTCCCGACATATTTCTTGCCGAGGTAATTTTCATATTGCTCGCCCCGGATCACGGCAGACAGGATGGCGCGCTTGCCCTCGGGCGTGAATTGGATCGTATCTTCCGGGCTTTCGAAGCGCTCTTGCAAAAACCGGCGCTCAGCCGTGTCGGAGATATGCATATATTCAAGGCCGACCTTGCCGCAATAGGTCTCTTTCAGCAGGCCGTATAGCTTGCCCACGGTCACCCATTCGAAACCGAAAGCGCCGCCGACAAAGACTTCCTTGTCCTCTTGACCATTGAACCCGTGCCATTCGAGCGACAATTCTTCTGGCACGGACACTTTGCGCGGCATCGCCAGCGGATCGAGGTCTGCCCCCAGATGGCCGCGCACTCGGAACAACCGGATCAGCAGCATCGCGCGAACCGATGCGTCGGCTGCTTCTTCGATGGCCTTGGGGCTCATAGCCTTGCCGGATTTCGCGGCTGCCTCTTTCACGGCGATCCGCATTTGCGTTGGATCGAGCGCCTCAGTCAGCTCGTCTTGCGCAGCACCAGCCAGCGGCCAGCGCGGATTGCCCCAGCTTGGACCGGGCTGCGGCCCTTCTTGGTCCGTCAATTCAGGGAGGAAAGATTGCGGTTCGTTACCCATGGTCAGTCTCCAAAGTAGCGCGTCCTTGGGCCGGTAATGCGCATTGGGGAGGAGGGGAGCTGTCCTAGCGGGGTATGGTCAACATTAGGTTTCCGACCACCCCCCGCTTTCGCTTAGTTTTGTCAGGCCAGCTCTTTCAGCATCGCATCCAATGTGGTGCCAAGCTCTGATGGTGAGGGCGAGACTCGGATGCCTGCGTCTTCCATCGCTGCGATCTTGTCATCCGCGCCGCCTTTGCCGCCTGATACGATGGCACCGGCGTGGCCCATACGGCGTCCCGGAGGCGCTGTGCGGCCCGCGATAAAGCCGACCGTAGGCTTGGAACGGCCTTTGGCAGCTTCTGCTTTGAGGAATTCTGCGGCTTCTTCCTCGGCGCTGCCGCCGATCTCGCCGATCATGATCATGGATTTCGTATCCGGATCGTCGAGGAAGAGGTCGAGCACGTCGATAAAATTGGTGCCATTGACCGGATCGCCGCCAATGCCGACCGCTGTTGTCTGGCCAAGGCCAACCGCCGTTGTCTGATGCACGGCTTCGTATGTGAGCGTGCCAGAACGCGAGACGACGCCGACCGAGCCTTTTTTGAAGATAGAGCCGGGCATGATGCCGATCTTACACTCTTCAGGGGTGAGGACGCCGGGGCAGTTCGGGCCGATGAGGCGCGATTTTGAACCGGTGAGGGCGGCCTTCGCGCGCACCATGTCGAGCACGGGGATCCCTTCGGTGATACAGATGATCAGCTCGACCTCGGCATCAATCGCCTCGCAAATGGCGTCTGCGGCAAAGGGAGGGGGCACGTAAATGCAGCTTGCGGTCGCACCGGTCGCCGCTTTGGCTTCCGCTACGGTGTTGAACTGAGGCACACCGATATGCTCGGTTCCGCCTTTACCCGGCGTGACGCCTGCGACCATTTGCGAGCCATAGGCAATGGCTTGCTCTGTGTGGAATGTGCCGGTGTTACCGGTCATCCCTTGAGTGATAACTTTGGTGTCTTTGTTAATGAGGATGGACATTAGTTTTTCTCCGACACTTCGCGAAGTCCGAAAAGGACGCGATTGCCTTTCAAGTAGCGATTGGATTTCATGATATCGAACCGCAGCACGTAGACGCTCCCGTTATCGAGAACTAGCTGCCATTCGGGCTTGAAGCGCTTGTTTGGCTTACCGTTTTTCTTAAATCGATCCGCCTCATTGTCCGGTGCACGGCCAATGGCAACGGCCATCGCATTCGCGACATCATCAGTTTCTGGCAACGCATCTGGGAAGTAATTCACGTTGCACTGGGTGAAGTCATATTCGAGGATCTGTTCGGTCTGAGTAACCACCAAGCCAGGGCCATTTGCGATCAGCATCGTGCCTTTTTCGGCATTCTTCGACCCCGGAGAGGCCGTGATCGACACGTCCATTCCGTCGCTTTCGGCAGCTAATGAGACTGCCAGTTGATCGCCAATGGTGTCGACGCACAGCCTAACAAAGCCTTGCGCCATTTCTTCCACAGCGAAGGCCGTGGGCTGCGGAGGGGTGTCCAACCCACCACCAAAAGTGAGCTCCATCGGTCGCCCTCGATCGTCATGCCACATCGCACCATCTTGCGCGAATGACGCACCCGGTACGGTGAGCAATAGGCTGACAAGAGCGAGGCCGAACGCTGACTTACGCAAGGCTGCTATCCAGAGCCTTACACGCGTCGAGCAATTCCTCGACCGCGTCGGTGCTGACTTTGAGGTTTGCCGCTTCCTCATCCGAAAGTTCGATTTCGACCACTTCTTCGGTGCCGCCAGCGCCAATCACTGTGGGGACACCAACGTAAAGCCCGTCGAGGCCGTATTTGCCTTCGACAAAGCTTGCGCATGGCAGGATGCGCTTTTGATCGCCCAGATACGCCTCGGCCATCGCAATCGCGCTCGTCGCAGGTGCGTAATAGGCCGAGCCATTGCCGAGCAGGCCAACGATCTCGCCGCCGCCCTTGCGCGTGCGGTCAACGATCTCGTCAATGCGCGATGCATCGACACCTTTGATCTTGGCGTAATCGTCCACCGGAATGCCGTTCACCGTGGTGTAGCTTTTCACCGGAACCATCGTGTCGCCGTGGCCGCCCAAAACAAAGGCGTTCACGTCTTTCACGCTGCAATCAAACTCCCATGCAAGGAAGGTTGCGAAGCGCGCTGAGTCGAGCACACCCGCCATGCCAACCACCTTATTATGCGGTAGGCCAGAAAATTCGCGCAAAGCCCAAACCATCGCGTCGAGCGGGTTGGTGATGCAGATCACGAAGGCATCAGGGCAATTGTTCTTGATGCCTTCGCCGACCGCTTTCAT
>CAZDHB010000102.1:4590-6899 GCA_964505255.1 uncultured Porphyrobacter sp. | reverse complement strand
AGCCTTCGTGAGCGGTTTAGAACTTTCAAGATCAGCAAGAAACGTCCGCTTTCACTCCCATAAGCGGTCAACCGGACCAAGATTGCGCCCTCCACAAGCGGTCACCCAGCTTATGCAGTCCTAAGCGTTACTCCGCCGCTTCGGCCTGAACCGGCGCAAACATCTCCGCCAACGCAGCATCATCAGCGGCCAGCAATTTCTCCACCCAGCCATGGAATACCTGTCCGCCGCGCTCGTTCTTGCCGAACAAAACCTCTTTCATAAGCCCTGATTGCAGCGCCTCATGCTGGCGTTTGCCGGTCGCGTAATCCTCATCGCGCACAACGACCTCGAGGAAGTCGAATTGTTCATGCGCGCTTTTGATATCCTCTTCGGTTTCGGGCTGGTTTTCCATCACATAATATTGCGTGGTGAAGCTTTCGCCCACGCTATTGCCGGGGAACAGCTGGCTGATCATCGCGCCGCGCTGTCCGCCGCCATAAAAGCTGGCGATCGAGATATGCGGAAAGATCGTCCAGACGCCTGATAGCAGGGCATCGTGGGGGATTTCATCATCGCTCATTTGCGACAAATCTTCCTCGATATCTGAGCCCACGCGGGTGGCCATTTTCGACGGTGCCGACAAACGTTGATGCGGCCCCCATGCGAAAAAATTCGCACGGTTGTAAAAATCTGCTCCAAACGTGTCCTTGTGCAATACGGGCAGGTGATAAAAGTCGAGATAGCCATCATAGGCTGTCTTCCAGTTTGGCCCTGACAAAGTGCGCTGGCTAAACAGCGTCCAATTCTCAAACCCGAATGCCGCCAGCAGGCCGTCATAGCCGCACAGATAATCAGCAATCGGCAGAGTAGAATTGGGGTCGAGCGTCGCCCAGATCAGCCCGGCGCTTTCATGCACGGGGAAGCGGGTGAGGCAGTGCTTGGACTTGTCGATTGCGCCGAAATCCTGCGGGCTGGCAACACCGATCAGATCGCCGTTCTGCTTGAATGTCCAACCGTGATAACCGCACATAAAGCGCGCGGCATTGCCTTTCCCCTCGACAATCGGATTGCCGCGGTGCGAGCACATATTGAGGAATGCGATCACCTCGCCATCCTTTTGACGGCTAAGGAACAGCGGCACGCCGCAAATATCCATGGCTTTGAAATCGCCCGGCTCTGGAAGTTCGCAAGACGGTGCAACCATTAGCGGCAACCGCTTGAAAATCTTGTTTTTCTCAGCCTCGAACAGCTCTGGATCAGTGTAAGCGGCTGCGGGCACGCGCACCACTTCATCGGCCAATTCCATCGTATCGGCAGCGCCGTGCTCGATCAGATTGCGGGTCATATTGATCAGTTCTTGGCGGGACATACGCAAATCCTCGATAGAGTTTCTTTCACGCGCACTATCATGCGCCAAGTGGCCTATTTCAATTGCCCTTTTTGGTTAGGTCAAAAAAAGGGGGCAGCACTCTCGCGCCGCCCCGTTTTTCATTGGATTGCTTGAGGGCTTAGAACTTGAAGCTCGCCTCAACGAAGACCTGACGGCCCCGGTTTTGCGTAACCACGCGGTCATCGCCAACACCTGGCTCGAGGAATGGGCGGCCACCTGATGTGTTCACCCAAATCTCGTCAGTGAGGTTAGTGCCGACAAGCGCGAGTTTCCACTTGTCGTCGATCGCCCCGATTGAGATGCTGCCATCGAGAGTGATGTAGCTGTCTTGCGTGACATTGTTGGCTGTCGATACGAAGTAATCGTCAGAGTAGGCCACGTTTCCGTTGAAACCAATCTGAAGGCTATCGCCGATCGGCGCATTGTAATCGAGCGCAATGTTGCCAGACCATTTCGGCGCACGTGCCTGATCGCGGCCGTCCAGATCGCCCGCCTGAGTGACGAACGTATCCGTAAATGACGCGTCCAAATAGCCCAGATTGGCCGAGATCCCGAGGCCATCGATCGATGCGGGCCTCCATCCAAACTCAAGATCAAGACCCTGCGTTGTCACCTGGCCGGCGTTGAGCGTGATGAATTGGATCGTCGCCGCGTTGAAGTTTTGCACTTGGAGATTGTCAAACACGTAATAATACGCGGTTGCGTTCAGAGTAACCTGACGGCCACCAAACTGCGATTTGACACCAATCTCGCCGCCTTCTGCTGTTTCCGAATCAAAGATCAAAGCGCCGAAATCGTTCGCCGCTGCAGCGGCCGCAAGGCTGGCTGTCGGCAGAGCCGAGTTGTCAATGCCGCCCGATTTGAAGCCAGTTTTGTACGAAGCGAAGATGTTGATATCGTCGCTCGCCTGATACTTCAGCGTGACTTCTGGAGAGAA
>CAZDHB010000102.1:0-4490 GCA_964505255.1 uncultured Porphyrobacter sp. | reverse complement strand
CCGCCAGACAGCTCCAATTGATCAGTCAGATCAATGATCGCACTACCGAAGAATGAAACTGCTTCTGTGGTGGTTTCGTGGCGGCGATCATAATCGGTTGTAAAGCCGGTAATCGGATCGGGCGCGACCAACGAGATATTTGCCGCTTGTTCGGCTGTATCAAACACGATGTCGCGCGTTTCATAAAAGGCACCGACCATGAAGTTGAACGGGCCTTCGAGATCAGAGGTCAGCCTTAGCTCTTGAGTGAACTGATCAAGCTTGTTGTTCGGGTCAGAACAGCCGACCCCTGCGGCAACGCCGGGGGCGAACTGGCCGCCATAGGAATAACAATCATAATCCGTCGAATCGAGGCTGAGCAAACCGGTTGTGGAGGTAAGCGTCATGGTTTCTGAAAGGTCGAGGTTCCACAAGAGACGCCCAAACCACACATCCGTCTCGCCAAAGGGAACGCCATTGCGCCCGGCGGCAAGTGATGGAGTTGGAATGCTGGCTGACAAAGCCGCAGCCGCGTCGGGCAGGAATTGCACTCCATCGGCCGCGTTACAATCATAGCCTGGATCGATGCGCAATCCGCCGCCCAAGAGGAAAATGTCATCCGCCACGCCATTTTCGCCGCAATCAATGTCACCATGGCCAATCGCGCCATCATTGGTCGTACGGACGTATTGCACCTTCAGATTGGCATCAAAGCGATCATTATCGTCGAACGCCAAAGTCGCGCGGCCAACGAAGTTGGTGTTTCCGCGGGAGTCGCCATGCGCGGTGGGTGTGCCAGGCTCTAGATCGATAAAGTCTTCAATGTCGTTGTATTGCGCGGCAATGCGAATGCCCAAGCTGTCGGAAATCGGGCCAGAGATGTAACCGCCGACTGTGTAGCCTTTCTCTTCGAACTCATATTGCGCCTTGCCGCCAACTTCCCAGGTTGGGGTCGGGTTTGCAGAACGGATCGCAAACACACCAGCGGATGCTGATTTACCGAAGAAGAGCGATTGCGGCCCCTTCAGAACGTCGATTTGCTCGGTATCGAAGAAACCGGCTTGAACAATCCGCATGGTCGAGACCTGCACGCCATCAAAATCGAACGCCACAGCGGAATCGAATGATGATGAAATGTTGGACGAACCAACGCCGCGCAAAGAAATCTGTCCGCCAGAACCCGAACCACCAACTTGCACGTTGAGTGCAGGGACCCGGCTGACAACATCAGCCACTTGGTCAACACCGTATCGCTCAAGAGTTTCACCGCCAATCGCCGTCACCGTCACCGGAACTTCTTGCAGCGTCTCGTTCTGACGCCGCGCCTGAACGATAATCACATTTCGGTCGGCGGCGTCTTCGTCAGCCTGCGCAACCGCGTCTTGCGCTGTCGCCACTGCGGGAAATGCGCTGATCGCCAAAGCGGCCGCTCCGCTCAGCAAGGTCGCTCGGCGCAAAGAAAACGAGTGTCTTGTCGGTGTGTTCATAGCCATCTCTCCCTAGGCGGCACCCTGCATTCTTGCAGTCGCTCGCCCCATCCTTAAACAGTGGAGGTCATCCCCTCACTCACCCCGAAGTCTATGTAGCACCCTGCTTTCCCTCATCTAGCAAAAGCGATAGGACGCTACGTAAGTGAGGCTTTGAGGCCACACTTGCTAAGCTTTTGGGCTGCGCTTTTTGGGCTTTTTGAGATGCGGTCTCTTCGCCTAGCCGACTGGCAGATGATCGGACGCGCTTAGCTGATGCGCGTGGATCGCATGGCGCCGTGGTAACTGGTCACACAAATTGGCCTGCAGAGTTGGTTTACGCATTCCATTGGCGCTTTCGACAGTGGCTTAGGCCAAAGAAGCGCATAGTTTAGCGATCATATATAAAGCGCTGCACAAACTATTGGGAGAGAGTGATGGCAGGACGCGTCGAGGGAAAAGTTGCGCTGGTAACCGGCGGCGCAATGGGTTTAGGCAAGGCAGACTGCCTGCGGCTGGCCGAAGAAGGCGCTCATGTGATCGTGACTGACCGTGAGGCGGAACTGGCGCACAAGGTGGCTGACAGCATTGGCGGCGATGCGTTTGCTTTGGACGTGACCAGCGAAGACCAATGGATCGAAGTTATGAAAGCGGTCGAGGAGCGTCACGGACGGCTCGACATTCTCGTCAATAATGCCGGCAATGTGATCTTCGAAGATATTCTCACCTGCCCGCTTGAGAACTTTCAGCTGCATTTGCGGATCCATGTAGAGGGGACTTTCCTCGGCTGTCAGAAAGCCATCCCTTTGATGGCGAAATCGGGCGGCGGCTCGATCATCAACATGGCCTCGACATCGGCAAAACTGGGCTATCCCGTGATCCCTGCCTACACAGCGGCCAAGGGCGCGATCGCGGCGATGACGCGCTCGATTGCGATCTATTGTCAGGATGCGGACAACAAAATCCGCGTCAATGTGCTTTTGCCGGGCGGAATTGAAACGCCAATGGTGATGGAAGTGTCTGGCCGCACTGGCGAGAAACCGATGGACATACCAGAGGGCGTTTTGCCTAAGGAATCGCTGGGCGACCCGCGCGATGTGGCGAATATGATCCTGTTCCTTGCCAGCGATGAAGCACGCTTCCTTACCGGCAATGAATATCCGGTCGACAATGGTCTTTTCGCCCGGCCCGAGCGCTAGGCTAGGGCTTTGACCACTGCGTCAACTCAGTCAGCCGGCGGCTCTCAGGAAAACCCCCCTCAGAATCCCGAGAATAATCCTGAGGGAAGTCCAAAGGAACATCGCGCCTACCGCTATTATGTGTTGGCGCTGCTTACCGTAGCGGCAATTTTCTCAATCGCGGATCGGCTGGTGTTGTCGATCCTGCTCGAGGATATAAAGGCCGAGTTCGCGCTTACTGATACCGAGCTTGGCCTCCTCACCGGTCTTGCCTTTGCGCTGTTTTACGTCCTTGCAGGATTTCCTATTGCGCGGCTGGCTGACCGATCAAACCGCAAGAACATCGTCGCTGCGGCACTGGCCTTCTACAGCTTGATGACGGCGCTTTGCGGCGCGGCGACCGGTTTTTGGACGCTGTTTCTGGCGCGCATGGGGGTTGGTGTTGGCGACGGGGGCGCGGGTCCGCAATCAGTGTCTCTCTTGCCTGACTATTTCAAGAAGTCCGAGCTTGCCCGGGCGATGAGCATTCACACCTGGGGCGCGGTTCTGGGCACAGGTTGCGGCTTGATCGCAGGCGGGATGCTGGCGGCGGCTTTTGGCTGGCGGATGGCGTTTGTGCTGCTGGGTCTGCCCGGTTTGGCGCTTGGGTTGCTGATTTTCTTCACCATGAAAGAGCCACCGCGTGGCCGTTACACGCCCAAGGCGCTCGACACCAAGCAAGTTCGTTTTGGCGAGACGATTGGGTCCTTCCTCAAAAACAAGGTGCTGATGTACACCTGTATGGCTTGGGCTTTGGTCACCACAATCGGCTATGCGATGGCGATCTGGCTCGCCCCGATCATGCTGCGCAATTTTGAGATGGATACGGCCAATGTCGGATTGGTCTTGGGGCTGACCTTTATCATCGGCGGCATTCCCGGCCCGATTTTGGGCGGAATGCTGGTCGATTGGCTCTCCAAAACCGATGTGCGCTGGCGCGCTTGGATCCCGGCAATCGGCACGATCGGTTGCCTGCCGCTTTATTATCTGTGCCTGACGGCCGGCACGCTTGAGGCTTTTCTGGGCTTTTTCGTGTTCGGCTATCTCTTGTTCCTGTTCCAAAACGGGCCAAGCATCGCGATCATTCAAATGACGACCAGCACGGGCGAGCGGGCGACGGCTTTTGCCTTTGCGCTTCTGTTCAACAATATGTGCGGGCAAGCCTTGGGACCGTTTGTGATCGGTGTCACCAGCGATGCCTTGGCACCGGAATATGGTCCGCAAAGCCTCAATATTGCGGTGCTGGGCACGTGCTTTGCTGCTGGCCTTGGTGCATTTGTGTTCTATCTTTTGGCCGGACAAGAAATCCGCAAGCAAGAAGCAGGTTTGGCCTCAGCTTAGCCCTGATTTAGAACCCCGGATGGCCTAAAACCCCAGTTGGCCTAAAACCCCGGATGTATCGAGAGCGCGCCGCCATCAACCAGCATTTCAGCACCGGTCATAAACGGGCATTCGTCAGAGGCTAAAAAGGCAATGGCCGCCGCCGTTTCAGCCGGATCGGCCAAGCGGTTCATCGGGGAAGTCGCCGCGACCGCAGCTTTGAAACCGGGCATTTCAACCTCGGTCGCATCAAGAATGCCCGTCTCGGTCGCGCCCGGGATGACCGTATTGCAGCGGATGCCATTTTGCTGCTGTGCGCACCAAGTTGCGATGGATTTGGACATGACCCGCACTGCGCCTTTGCTTGCTGAATAGCCAACGTCAGTGGGCAGCGGTGCGAGCGCGGTGGTCGAGGCGATATTGATGATCGCGCCTCCCGCGCCTCCTCCGCTTTTGGCAGCGCTTTTGGCACCGTTCTTGGCCATTTCAGGGATCGCCGCGCGGCATC
>CAZDHB010000101.1:0-6972 GCA_964505255.1 uncultured Porphyrobacter sp. | reverse complement strand
TCGGTCTGTTTCAGGCGACCTAGCACCGCCGGCGCATCTGTTTGGGGCACATAGGGCGCCGCCGCTTCTTGCGCGAGTGCGATGGGCGTTGCCAGAACCAGAGCGGTCAATCCAGACAGGGTAAATACCTCTTTTCTTGTTTTGCATCCCGCATCGCCGCATTAAGCGCAGCGCAAAGGCATCATGACGCAAAGAATCGATAGGCTAACAATCCTTACACTTTGCTATGCGGGGCGCTAGGATAGAGCAGACAGGCTGACTATCTGCCGCGCTACTGTGTGCCCCGCAAGCAGGCATGCGCATAAAGGTATGATGCGACGCCATTGAATTGAGGATGAATGCCATGTCGCTGCTAAAACTGGAAACATCGGGCCATATTGTCACGATGACGATTGACCGGGCCGAGAGTATGAACCCCTTGGGCGCGGCAGGCGATGGCGACGAATTCGTGGCCGCCTGTGATGCAATCAACACCAATCTTGATGTGCGCTGCGTGGTTCTGACCGGGGCGGGCCGCGCCTTTTCAGCCGGCGGCGATGTCAAAGCGATGAAAGAGCGTTCGGGCACTTTTGGCGGGGTGCCGCCTGCTATTTCCGATGGCTATCGCAACAATATCCACCGTATCCTGCGCGCGCTTTACGGGCTTCGTGTGCCGGTGATTGCCGCGGTCAATGGTCCGGCAATTGGATTGGGCTGCGATGTGGCATGTCTGGCCGATATCCGCATCGCCAGCGACAAGGCAAAGTTTGGCGTCACATTCCTCAAACTCGGGATCATTCCGGGCGATGGCGGGACGTGGATCTTGCCGCGTGTGATCGGGATGAGCCGGGCCTCGGAATTGTTTTATACAGGCGATGTGATCGGGCCAGAGCAAGCGCAGGATTGGGGTCTTGTGAGCCGCGTTGTTTCGCATGACAGCCTGATGGACGAGGCGCATGCCATGGCGACAAAGATTTGCGCGATGCCGCCCCATGCCTTGCGCCATGCCAAAAATCTGCTGCGTCAAGGAACGCAAATTTCTTACGACACAGCGCTTGAGATGGCGGCCAATACGCAGGCTCTGATGCATCCGACCGAGGATCATATGGAAGGGATTGCGGCGCTGCTTGAAAAGCGCGCCCCTGAATTCAAAGGCAGCTGAAGGAGATCCGCGCGCGTGAGCGGTTTGCGCAGCATTTTGATCACCGCGGCAACCGTTTATCTGGTGATCGTGCTGGCGCTATGGGCATTGCAGGGAAAGCTGATTTATCCCGCGCCTCAAGACCGGCCTGCCGCGCCCGGCGGATTTGTTGAGGTGACGCTGATTGCCCAAGACGGCGTTCGCACGCGGGCCTTTTACCGCGCTGCCAAGCCGGGTTTTCCAACGGCGGTGTTTTACCACGGCAATGGTGAAACCCTGGCGGGATCGCTTTATGCCACCCGCGCTTTGGCCGATGCGGGTTATGGCCTCTTCTTGCCTGAGTTTCGCGGTTATGGCGGCTTAGCGGGAACGCCGGGCGAAAAGGGCTTTTATGCCGATGGCCGCGCTGCTCTCAGCTGGCTCGCGGCGCAAGGGATTGGCCCCGATGAGACGGTGCTGGCGGGTCATTCGATCGGGACGGGCACTGCGGTGCAGATGGCACAGGAGTTTGACGTTGCCGCGCTGATGCTGAGCGCGCCTTATCGCTCGCTCACCGATCTCGTGAGTGAGAAGTTCGCATGGCTGCCGGCGGGCCTCTTGCTGCGCGACCGGTTTGAAAGCGAGGCCAAGCTGGCGCGCTATGACAAGCCGGTTTTGATCGTTCACGGGGCGCGGGACACGCTCATCCCGCCCGCGCATGGCCGCGCCTTGCAAAGCGCCGCGCCCAATGCCGTTTTTGAGCTGTTTGAGACGCTTGGCCATAATGACATGTATGATGAGACGGTCGTGCAGGCGCAATTGGAATGGCTCCAATCGAATAACTTTGCCAGCGGTGCAGCAAACCCAAGCTAATGCCCAAAAAGCGCCTCTGCGAATCGCAATAGAGCCGCGCTATTAACGCTCAAAATTGCGCGAAATGTCTGACCTGATCTCAGCGCATACTGCCAAGAATTTGTACGTATCCGCCACTATTCACGGTTTTTGTTTCAAATCTGGACAGTTTCGAGGCGATTTCGGCGATTTTGAAAAAAACTCTGGCTATTCCGTGAGTTAGAACATTAACATCAGGTAAACGCCGCAACCGAGGCGTGGGAATAAGCAAACAACGAGTTGGATTTTTTTATGACAAAATTGACTACAGCGACCTTGGGAGCCTTGGCTCTGGGCATGGGGGCAATGGCTGCTCCTGCATCAGCCAGCGTGGTTCTTGGCGACACGATAGAGTGCGCGCAGACCAGTACCGGAAATTTTGGCTGCTCACCCGGCTCGGCCACGGTTGATGGCAGCACGGAATTTTTCGCTGGCAACGCAACCAATTTTTTGAGCTTTGATTTCAGCACCAATTCCTTGGTGATGACAGCTCTGGCTCAGCAGTCTTTGGGCGCGACCGTGCTGGAGTTTACCAATCTTACCAATCCTTTCACGGTGGCCACATTGACAGGCCAAAGCGGCATCGACGGTTTCGATGCCAGCGATGTGAGCGTGACCGGCGGCGTGTTCTCGATCAATTTGATTGATACACAGCTCGCTGAAGGCGCAAGCGCGACCTTTACTTTCGGCGGAGCCGCTGGCGCCGTTCCAGAGCCGGGCACTTGGGCCATGATGATCCTTGGCTTCTTCGGTCTTGGTCTTGCCATGCGCCGCGAAAAAGCGCCTAAGGTCAGCGTTTCTTACGCGTAAGGGCTTGTGGCTTAAACCTCTGAGGGCCGTCCTGCTTGATTGCGGGGCGGCCTTTTGCTTGCCCGCAGCCCGTGCGTGAGAGGCGCGCTGCGCCCTATCGCTAAAGCCAGCGCAGGACGCCTGCATCAATCCCTGCGATCCAGCGATGCGCGAATAAGGCAAGCGCCCATACCCCGGTCCCGCCGATAAATGCCGCGGGCCCCATCGTGAACACGCCCGAAAGACGCGGCCAATAGCTGGTTTGGCTTTCCCAGATATCCCATGCCTCGCCCATAAGAACGCGCTTTTTGCGGTCCTGCATATGCGCCCCGATCAGTGCAAGGAGGCCCACCGCAAGGCTGACGATCACCGTACGCCAGCTCCACCACAGTATGATGTGCGAGGCCGCCCACAGCGCAAAGCCCCACATCATCGGGTGGCGCGTGATGCGAAAAACCCCTTGCGGCGGCTTACGGGCTGTGTCCTCAGCCCCGGGCATGGGGAGCGCGGGATTGCGCTGGATCATGGAGCCGAGCCAAAGCATCATCGCGGGCAGAGTGATCAGCGTCGCAAGCAGCCAACCCAGCTCGCCGCTGCCGCCAAGATCAGCCGGAGGGGCTGCGCGAAAAGCAATGATCATCCATCCCAAGCCAGCAAGGCTGACGAGGTTATAGACCGCCATAAAGCCGCCTGTGCCAAGCCGCGCCAGAGCAGGCCGGAGCGGATGGGACATGGCAAAATGGAGGCCCACAAAGGCGGTGCTCGCCGCGACCAGATTGATCAGTTCGGCCGGCATCTTTGTCCCTCCCTTGACTGGCTTATCGCCCCGCGCGGTCTATTCGGCCGCGGTGTCGCCAATGCCCAGCAATTCGACTTTGAAGAGCAGCGTTGCCCCGCCCGGTATGGTTGGACGGCCCACCGGACCATAAGCCAAATCGGCAGGGATCGCGACTTCGATTGTATCGCCAACACTCATTTGCGGGATCGCCAATTGCCATCCCTTAATCAGCCGGCCGAGCGGAAATTTGGCAGGCGTGCCTCTGGTGTAGGAACTGTCGAACACTGTGCCATCGAGGAATGTGCCCTCGTAATGCACGGTGACAAGATCACTCACCAAAGGCTTGGCGCCTGCGCCATAAGTGCTGGTCTCAGTTGCTACCCAGCGCCAACGAAGCCCGCCTTCGGCCCAATGCCAGCCATCCTCGGCTTTGAGCCGGGAGAGGTAGTTTTGCTGCTCTGCATGCCAGCTTTGCGAACCGGGCCCGCTAACCGGCTCAGCCTGCGCAGTTTGCGTCGGTGCCTGAGCCGCCACAGGAGCGGGCCAAAACGCAGGCACGAGCGCAGGCAAGAGCGCGAGCGAGGCCAATAAGGCGCGTGAAGCGTCCGGTTTCATCGAAGGATTACCAATCATAAGCTTTGGGCAGGTCGCTTTCATCAAGGTCACGGTAGCGTTCTTTCAAACGGCTTTGATGGTTATCGAGCGGCTGTTCTACTCCGTCAATAAATACGCGGGTGGGCACGGTTGTCACATCCAGCGGGTCGCCGTCCCAGATTACCAGATCTGCGGCGCTACCGGATGACAATTGCCCTAGATTACCCCCCATTCCCAAAATCTTGGCCGGAACCGAGGTGATCGCGGCCAGCGCATCGCCCCAGGACAAGCCCGAGGCCCGCGGCACTTTTGTCAAAGCCACCAGATTGCCCGCGTGCTGGGCCAATTGGCGCGGCTGACGCATGGCAGAGGCATCAATGCCCACAGTGACCCCTGCGGCATGCATGCGGCCAATATTGCTTTGGGTTGCGGCTATCTGTTCAAAGCGTTCGGGCAAATCTTGCAGCGCATTGGCGAGCACCGGCAGGTCCGCAGCGGCAATTTCCTCAGCGACCATCCAGCCCTCGGTTGCCCCGACAAGCACCAGATCAAGCCGCGGATAAGCCCGTTTGAGCGCGATAACCTCGCGTATGTCGGAGGCGCGTTCTGCATGAACCAGCAGCTTCTGGCGGCCTGAAATAACGGGTCCCAAGGCCGCGGCGTCAGCTTTGGTCAAATGCGCGCTTTCAGCGTCCCAGCGTCCGTTTGCAAAATCGCGCGCTTCTTGCAAAGCGCTGCGCAAAACGGCGTGCGTCGCCACCCGGCTACCGCCCGCAATCCTTGCGCCGCGCTCGCCAATCGCGACGCTTTGGAAGGCGCGCGGCTTGGTAATGGGCTGCGCATCAGCGCCGGTATCAATCAGAGCGCCTTGGCCGGAAAAGATCGAGTGTGACGGGGCGGCTATAACGGCTGCTCTGGTGACACCGCCCGCCCGGCTGATTGCAACATGCTGCGAGGCAGGGTTGATCGCTGGTGCAACGTCCAATGCTGCCCCGAAAGGCGTGTCGCCAATGCGCGCATCATTGCTTTCGCTGACCGCGCCCACGTCCCACAGGCCCAGATTGGTGACCGCTGCGACAATGCCGGGTGTGACCCATGCGCCGTCTGCGTCGATGATTGTCCATTCACTCGACACGACGGAGCTTGCGGGCATTGGACCGACCAGTGCGACCTCGCCATCAACAACGATAATGCGTCCATTCTCAATCGGTTCGCTGCCATCGCCTGTGGCGACGGTGGCGTTGGTTATAATAAAATCCTGCGCCGCTAGCGGGCTTGCAAGGAGTGCGATTGCTGATGCGGCAAGGCCAAGAAAACGCTTCATTTCACATCTCCCTCGCCGCTCTGGCCCAGTTCAAAATCGCTAACCGGACGGCGTTTGGGATCATTGGCATCATAGAGCAAAGCGCCATCGATCCAGACTTTCTCGGGCCGCGCATAAACGCTCAGCGGATCGGAATTCCATAAGACCACATCGGCCATTTTGCCGGCCTCCAGACTGCCGGTCAGATCATCAATGCCCATGGCTTTTGCGGCGTTTAAAGTGATCCATCCGATCACCTCGGCATCGCTGATGTCAATCCCCATGCGCGCACCGGCGGCTTGGGCTTTCGCGGCTTCTTGATTGAGCCGCTGAATGTCCTGATCGCTGTCAGAGTGAATGACGACGCAGGCCCCTGCCTGTTGCAAAAGCGCGGCGTTTTCGAGGATGCCGTCATAAGCTTCCATCTTGAAGCCGTACCAATCGGCCCAGATCGCGCTGCACACGTCGTTTTCGCGCAGCAAATCGCCAATTTTATAGCTTTCGACCGCATGATGGAACGCGGTCACCTTATAGCCGATCTCTTTCGCCATATCCATCACCAGCGCCATTTCATCCGCGCGGTAACAGTGATTGTGAACAAGGATTTCGCCATCCAGCACACCGGCTAGCGTTTCCTTGGCAAGATCGCGTTTCTCGCGGTCCCCCTCGGCATAGGCTTTGGCGTTGAACCATGTTTGCCGATTGACGGCGAAATTGCCCATCCGGGTCGAAGGCTTGCGCCCGCGCCCACCATAGACGCGTTTGGGATTTTCCCCGCAGGCCATTTTGAAACCATAAGGCGCGCCGGGGAATTTCATGCCCTGCACCGTCCGGCTGGGCACGTTTTTGAGCGTGACCGTGCGGCCGCCCATCAAATTGGCTGAGCCGGGCAGGATTTGCAAAGCGGTGACCCCGCCATTGGCCAGAGCGCGGCTGAAACCGGGGTCTTGCGGCCAGACCGAATGTTCGGCCCAGACATCAGGCGTGGTTGGGCTGGTGGCTTCATTCCCGTCATTATGCGCCTGAACAGAGGGGCTTGGATAATCGCCCAAATGGCTATGAATATCGATGATCCCCGGCGTCACGAATTTGCCGGTCCCCTCGATCACGGTGTAGCCATCTGTGCTGAGGCCAGCGCCTGCGTCCACGATTTTGCCATCACGAAACAGGACCGTGCCGTTCTCGATAACGCCGCCCTTGCCATCATAAATGGTCGCCCCGACCAGCGCTGTGGGCGCGCCGGGATAGGCCTCATAGGTCGAAGCATAGGGGACATCGGCCCGCTCTGTAGAAGTCGCCGCCGAGGCGGCCGAACGCGGCGCTGGCTCTGAGCCGGTGGCAGCGCAAGCCGAGAGCGCGGCGGCGCTGGTGATGGCGAGGATGGCCTGCGGGAATGCCTTTGTCATGCTGATCTTCCTTGGGGCTTAGCGGGTTGCTGGATCAATGCCGGCGGCTTGCGGCTCGCCCAGTTCTGATTGGCCCAGCAGATCATCATCCACCGTGTCATCGGTTAGCGTG
>CAZDHB010000100.1:0-7070 GCA_964505255.1 uncultured Porphyrobacter sp. | reverse complement strand
CGCGTTCGGCAAGCTCGGTAAGCGTCAGGCATAAGGCGGGGTTATTGGCCGCGCGCGTCAGCCACCCCGGCGACCTGCGTGAGCCAAATATCCCAGGCCGGCCGGTTCTGCACGTCTGACCAACGAACCAAGCCGACCGTTGCCAACCATTCTTCCAGCCGATCGGCGATCAGCACCTCGCCCGCATCGCGCAGAGGCTGGCTAAAGCTGGCGGCAAGCTCGGGCGACCAATCAAACAATTGGAAAAGCGTAGCAGCTCGCAATTGCGGATCATTGGCAATTTGCTCACCGAAAAATGCGAAGAAGGCGATTTGAGTGTCGATTGATCCGCCGATTTGCGTCTCGCCGCCTTGAGGCGAATAGCCCACTGGGCAGCCCAGTTCTTGCAAGAAGATTTCACGGTCACCCGCGCTGGCCTTCATATCCGCCAGATCAGCTTGCCATTGCGCTTCCCCGGTCACCGTTAGCTCGCTGGTCAAGCAATAGTAATTGAACGTCGCAATATCGGATCGTGATCGAACTGCTTCAAATAGCGCGGGAATGCCAAAAGGGGCACTGAGAGTGAAAGTAAGCGTAATCCCGATATCGGGCACTTGATCATTCCATTGATCGAACGCTGCACTGTAAAATGTGACGGCGTCAGCCTCCGAGGCCAAACCGTCCTCGATCGGCCCAAGCACTTCATTGCCGATGGAGACGAGCCAAACATTGCGCTGTTCCAACCGGGGGGCGAGCCAGGTCAGAAAACCGAGAAAGGCATCGCTTACCTCAGGGGACGCCAGCGTGAGGCCATCGCGCAAACGCTCTCCCTCGGTCAGATAGTCCGGCAATGTCAGCCCGTCGCTGTCGAGAGTGGAGATCAGCACAATCAGGTTCATGCCGCTCAAAACAGGATCGGCAAATGCTTGATCAAGCGCAGCCTCGTCAAAAACACCCGGTGCGGTTTCCAGTTCTGACCAGTCGATTTGGATCCTGCCGATGGATGCGCCAGCGCTCCGAGCCTCTGCAAATCGAGCTTGTGCGACCAGTTCTCTTGAACGGTCCAGCGGGTCAAAACCAGTGATCATGCCGAGATGGGGGCCGGCAGACAATCGCGGCAAAGAAGGCGCCATTATTGGCGCAGGCGGCGCCAAAGGTGCGGTAACCGACTCGGTTGGCAATGCGGGAGTGTCCTCTCCGCCGCATGCCGCGACCAGCATCAGCAAGATGAGCAAGGGTGAGCCGCGAAGTATGGTCAAAAAGGGACTCATGACCCAGCCTTACGCAATGTGCCGCCTCATTGCCATTCCTGGCCTAATATTCCCGTTTGACAGGGGAGGCACCCTTTTATAAACGCGTCCTCAACGCTCGCTTCGAGCAAGAGCGATTCATGCGCGCGGATCGGCTCTACGGAAGGAAGCGGCGTTTGCCATATGTTGCTTGCGCTTAACCTGCTGCGATCACTTTCGTCTCTTTCGGGCCGATAGATGAGATTGCGGCCTTTTTGGTTTGCGTTTTATGACTGCGACACAAGGGCATTTGCGTCCGAGATATTTGAGCTTTCAAGGGAGCCGGTCTGATCCATCAGATCCCGCGCTTCACCGATTAGGACAAGGTTAGACTTTCATTATGGCGACTAAGGCAAAAGCGACCAAAGGCACCGCTAAGCGGCGGATCCGCAAGATCTTCGGTGACATCCACGAGGTGGTGGATATGCCGAACCTGATCGAGGTTCAGCGCGAAAGTTACGAGCAGTTCCTGCGTTCGGACAAGGATATTGGTTACGTCTCAGGGCTGGAAAAGACCCTGCGCAGCGTCTTCCCAGTGCGTGATTTCGCGGGCACGGCCGAACTCGATTTCGTCCATTACGAGCTTGAGCCGCCCAAGCACGACACGACCGAATGTAAGCAGCGCGGGATTACCTACGCTGCGCCTATGAAAGTCACCCTGCGTCTGATCGTGTTCGAAGTCGACCAGGAAACAGAGACCCGCTCGGTGCTCGATATTAAAGAGCAGGACGTTTACATGGGCGACATGCCGCTCATGACCAATAACGGCACTTTCATCATCAACGGTACAGAGCGTGTCATCGTGAGCCAGATGCACCGTTCGCCGGGTGTCTTGTTTGATCATGACCGGGGCAAAACGCACAGCTCGGGCAAGCTTTTGTTTGCAGCGCGGATCATTCCTTATCGCGGTTCATGGCTCGATTTTGAATTTGACGCCAAAGACATCGTCAACGTGCGGATTGACCGCAAGCGCAAGCTGCCGGTGACGGTCCTGCTCTATGCGCTGGGTCTCGATAGCGAGGCAATCCTCGATCATTTCTACGAGAGCATCACGTGGGAGCGTGTGGCTGGCAAGAAAGGTGACGAGGCAAGCGGCGGCTGGAAAATTCCTTTCGATCCGGAAAGCTGGCGCGGTCAGAAGCCGGCCTTTGCGCTGGTGGATGCCAAAACCGGCGAAGAAATTTTTGCTGCCAATCAGAAAATCAGCCCGCGCGCTGCCAATAAAGCTGCGAAAGATGGTCTCAAGGACTTGTTGCTGCCAACCGAAGAGGCCTTTGGCCGCTTCGCCGCCCGCGATCTGATCGATGAGAAAACCGGCCGGATTTATATCGAAGCTGGCGATGAAGTCAGCGCGGAAAATCTCGAATTGCTTGATAGCGCCGGGGTCGACCAGCTCGAATTGCTGGACATTGACGACATCAACACTGGCCCTTGGATGCGCAACACGCTGAAGGTCGACAAGGCGGAAAACCGCGATGAAGGCCTCGAGGCGATTTACAAAGTCATGCGTCCGGGCGAGCCGCCGACCAAGGAAACCGCCGAAGCCCTGTTTGAAGGCCTGTTCTTCGATGGCGAGCGGTATGACTTGTCGGCTGTTGGGCGGGTTAAGCTCAACATGCGGCTTGAATTGGACGCAGAAGACACAGTGACGACGCTGCGCAAGGAAGACATCCTTGCTGTTGTTAAGGAACTGGTCGACTTGAAAGACGGCAAAGGCGATGTCGATGATATCGATAACCTTGGCAATCGGCGCGTTCGCTCTGTCGGCGAATTGCTTGAGAACCAATACCGCGTTGGCCTGCTGCGGATGGAGCGCGCCGTTAAAGAGCGTATGTCGAGCGTCGATGTCTCGACCGTGATGCCCAATGATCTGATCAATGCGAAACCGGCGGTTGCCGCGGTGCGCGAGTTCTTTGGCTCGTCGCAATTGTCGCAATTTATGGATCAGACCAATCCGCTCTCCGAAGTGACTCACAAGCGCCGTGTTTCAGCCCTTGGGCCCGGCGGTCTCACCCGTGAGCGGGCCGGTTTTGAAGTGCGCGATGTTCACCCAACGCACTATGGCCGGATTTGTCCGATTGAGACGCCGGAGGGGCCGAATATCGGTTTGATCAACTCGCTGGCATCGTTCAGCCGGGTCAATAAATACGGCTTTATCGAGACGCCTTACCGCGAGGTGAAGGATGGTCTCGTGACTGAAACCGTGACGTATCTCTCGGCCATGGAAGAGCAAAAGCACACTGTGGCGCAGGCCTCGGCTGAGCTCGATGCCAAGGGCGGTTTTGTCGAAGAGTTTGTCTCTGCGCGGCAAAATGGTGATTACTTCATGGCACCGCGTGACCAGATCACATTGATGGACGTCTCGCCCAAACAGCTCGTTTCGGTTGCCGCATCGCTGATCCCGTTTCTTGAAAACGATGACGCGAACCGCGCTTTGATGGGCTCGAACATGCAGCGCCAAGCCGTGCCTCTGGTGCGCGCTGAAGCGCCTTGGGTGGGCACAGGTATGGAAGAAACCGTGGCGCGCGATTCAGGCGCTGCGATCACGGCAACGCGCGGCGGGATCGTCGATCAGGTCGATGCGACCCGGATCGTGATCCGCGCGCAAGGCGATGTTGAGCCGGGTCAGTCCGGCGTTGACATTTACAGCTTGCAGAAATTCCAACGCTCCAACCAGAACACCTGCATCAATCAGCGTCCGCTGGTTAAAGTGGGCGAGGTGATCGAGACCGGCGATGTCATCGCTGATGGTCCTTCGACGGATCTTGGCGAATTGGCGCTGGGCAAGAACAGCCTCGTCGCCTTCATGCCTTGGAACGGGTACAATTATGAGGACTCGATCCTGATTTCAGAGCGGATTGTGAAGGACGACGTGTTCACCTCGATCCACATTGAAGAGTTCGAAGTGATGGCCCGCGACACTAAGCTTGGTCCAGAGGATATCACCCGCGACATTCCCAATGTTGGCGAGGAAGCGCTGCGCAATCTCGACGAAGCTGGGATCGTTTATATCGGCGCCGAGGTTCACCCTGGCGATATTCTGGCCGGCAAAATCACGCCAAAAGGCGAAAGCCCGATGACACCGGAGGAGAAATTGCTCCGGGCAATCTTTGGCGAGAAAGCCTCTGATGTGCGCGATACGTCGCTGCGTCTGCCCCCCGGCGTGGCCGGCACGGTGGTCGAGGTTCGCGTATTCAACCGTCACGGGATTGAAATTGATGACCGGACCCGGGCCATCCAGAACGAGGAAATCGAACGTCTTCGCAAGGACAGTCAGGACGAACGCGCCATTTTGAACCGCGCAACATACAATCGTTTGCGGGACATGCTGCTCGGACAAACAGCCTCTGCTGTGCCCAAGGGCGCTAAGAAAGGTGACAAGATCACCGAGGCGGTGCTGGCCGAAATCGAAAAGCACGAGTGGTTCAAATTTGCGGTTGCAGCCGACAAGCGCCAAGCGCAGATCGAAGCCGTAAAGAGCCAGTATGACGAGGCTATCAAAGGCATCGAAGAGAAGTTCGAGGACCGCAAGGAAAAGCTCGAGCGCGGCGATGAGCTGGCGCCAGGTGTGCTGAAAATGGTCAAGGTCTTTGTGGCGGTGAAGCGCAAGCTTCAGCCGGGTGACAAAATGGCCGGCCGTCACGGTAACAAGGGTGTCATCAGCCGCATTCTGCCGGTTGAAGACATGCCTTTCCTCGAAGACGGTACACCCGTTGATGTGGTGCTCAACCCGCTTGGCGTGCCAAGCCGGATGAATGTCGGACAAATCTTCGAAACGCACCTTGGCATGGCGGCGCGCGGATTGGGCGAACAAATCGCGGGCGAGTTGGAAGAGTGGAAACTCGCCAATCCCGATGCGGCCAGTGATTACGCCAATGCCAAGCCGCCAGCGGCGGTCGTTGATCGGCTTAAAGATGTTTACGGCGAGAAATACGTCGAAGACATCGAAAACCGTTCGGGCGAGGAAATCTTCGAGCTTGCGGGCAATCTCACCAATGGCGTCCCAATGGGCACACCGGTGTTTGATGGCGCGCGCGAGGGCGATGTGACGGTTCAGCTTGAAAAAGCCGGGATCGACAGTTCTGGCCAATCGGTCCTTTATGATGGCCGCACGGGCGAGGCTTTCGACCGCAAGGTGACGGTGGGCATTATTTACATGCTCAAACTGCATCACTTGGTCGATGACAAGATCCACGCCCGTTCAATCGGCCCATACTCGCTCGTCACGCAGCAGCCGCTGGGTGGTAAGGCGCAGTTCGGCGGACAGCGCTTCGGCGAGATGGAGGTTTGGGCCTTGCAAGCTTACGGCGCGGCTTACACCTTGCAGGAAATCCTCACTGTGAAATCGGATGACGTGATTGGCCGGACCAAGGTCTACGAAGCGATCGTCAAAGGCGACGATACCTTCGAGGCAGGCATTCCGGAAAGCTTCAACGTGCTGGTCAAGGAAATGCGCAGTCTCGGCCTCAATGTCGAGCTGACGTCCTTGTCTGACGGGGACGATGACAATGACGATGGCCTTCAGATAGCAGCGGAATAAGGGCTGAGGGGCGTGCGCGTCCCTCACAGCCTCATCTCGCACTGAAATTTCACCCGCTTAGGGAAAATGAAAAATGAACGAACTGACCAAATTCACTAACCAGCTGGCCAAGCCTGAGACTTTCGACGAAATCCAGATCGGCATTGCCTCGCCAGAGCGCATTCGCAGCTGGTCTTTTGGCGAGATCAAAAAGCCTGAAACGATCAATTACCGCACCTTCAAGCCGGAGCGGGACGGTCTGTTCTGCGCGCGTATCTTTGGCCCCGTCAAAGATTACGAATGCCTTTGCGGCAAGTATAAGCGGATGAAGTACAAAGGCGTCGTCTGCGAGAAATGCGGCGTCGAGGTTACTGTCACTAAGGTCCGCCGCGAACGGATGGGTCACATCGAGCTTGCCGCGCCTGTCGCGCATATCTGGTTCTTGAAGTCCTTGCCGTCACGCATCGGCCTGCTGCTCGACATGCAATTGAAACAGCTTGAGCGTGTGCTCTATTTCGAGAGCTATATCGTTGTTGAGCCGGGTTTGACCCCGATGGAGAAGTTCCAGCTTTTGACTGAGGACGAGCTGCTCGAGGCGCAGGATGAATATGGCGAAGACGCCTTTAGTGCCGGGATCGGCGCCGAAGCGGTCAAGATCATGTTGATGGATCTCGATCTCGAGCAAGAGCGCGACGATTTGATGGAAGAGCTGGCGACGACCAAATCGACGCTCAAGCCTAAGAAAATCATCAAACGCCTGAAAGTTGTCGAGAGCTTCATTGAAAGCGGCAATCGCCCGGAATGGATGATCCTTGAGATTGTGCCGGTCATCCCGCCAGAGCTGCGCCCGCTGGTGCCGCTGGATGGGGGCCGTTTTGCGACCTCCGATCTCAATGATCTTTATCGCCGGGTGATTAACCGGAACAACCGTTTGAAGCGCCTGATCGAGCTGCGCGCGCCAGACATCATCGTCCGCAATGAAAAACGGATGCTGCAAGAAGCGGTTGACGCTCTGTTCGACAATGGCCGCCGCGGCCGCGTGATTACCGGCGCAAACAAGCGTCCGCTCAAATCACTTTCGGACATGCTGAAGGGTAAACAAGGCCGTTTCCGTCAGAACTTGCTGGGTAAGCGGGTCGATTATTCAGGCCGCTCGGTGATTGTGACCGGGCCGGAATTGAAATTGCATCAGTGCGGTCTGCCGAAGAAGATGGCGCTCGAGCTGTTCAAGCCGTTTATCTATGCGCGGCTCGATGCCAAAGGCCTCTCGATGACGCTCAAAC
>CAZDHB010000099.1:0-7162 GCA_964505255.1 uncultured Porphyrobacter sp. | reverse complement strand
TCCCGGCGCAAATTGCCACATCGCAAACAATATCCAATTGCGAGCATATAGCAAAAAACGCATAGGAAAGGCCGCCTATTTCATCTTGCTCTTGGCGTGTTAGCAGACCATGAACTGTCTTGTCATGATCAGAATGTTCCTCTCATTTTTCTGCGCTGCGCTGATCGCGGGATGCGCGCCCGATAACGGCGAGACGGCTTATAGCGCAGAGCCGCCCTTGGCAGGGGCGAGCATTGGCGGCCCCTTTGAATTGACCGCCAGCGATGGCAGCGCCGTCAAATGGGAGGATTTTCGCGGTCAATATGTGGTCATTTATTTCGGCTTTGCTTTTTGTCCCGACATTTGCCCGACCGATGTGCAGCGTTTTTCACAAGGCATTGCCCTGTTTGGCAAAGACAAGCCCGAGCTGGCCGCCAAAATCCAGCCGATTTTTGTCTCGATCGACCCTGAGCGCGACACGCCTGAGGTCGTCGGGGAATTTGCCGCAGCGTTTTCCGATGATTTGATCGGCCTCACCGGCACAGCTCAGCAAGTGCGCAGCGCGGCTGATAATTTCAGAGTGTTTTACTCCCGCGGGGAGACGCAGCCGGGCGGCGGATATTTGATGGAGCATACCAATATTACCTATCTGTTCGATCCTGCGGGCGAGCCAGTGGCGACTTTGCCGACTGATCTTGGCGCAGAGGCCATCGCAGAGGAACTTGCCAAATGGGTGCGCTGAGGCCTTTGTTCTGGGAACGGCCATTGGCCGAGCTTAACGACGCTGAATGGGAGGCCTTGTGCGATGGCTGCGGGCAATGCTGCCTGCACAAGATGGAAGATGCAGATACCGGCGAGATTACCTCTACCAATGTCGCTTGCCGTTTGCTGGATGGTGATACGGCTCGCTGCACCAATTATGCCAAGCGCAAGCAATTCGTGCCCGATTGCCTAAGCCTGACGGCCAAGATTGTCGGCCATATTGGCTGGCTTCCGCCAAGCTGCGCCTATCGTTTGCGGGCCGATGATCGCCCTTTGCCTCAATGGCATTACCTCATCAGCGGCGACCGCGATGCCGTGGTCCGCGCCGGGGTTTCGGTTGCCGGACGCGTGGTGCGCGAGGAAGAGGCTGGCCCGCTCGAGCATCATATGACCGAGTGGCCCGATGGGCTGTGTGATAGCGCCCCCTCGCCTCGGTCAAGCGGTGAAACGCCGTGATCGAATGGCTCCGCAGCGCAGGGACCGATCCGGAGATCGAGATTGGCGGAAAAATGCTGCGAATCGAATTTACGCGGCACAAACGGGCCAAGAGAATGACAATGCGGCTGGCCCCGGACGGTTCGGCTGTGCGGATAACCATGCCCTTGTGGTGCAGCACGCGCGAAGCGGTGCAATTTGCCGAGGCGAGGCAAGACTGGCTCTGCGCGCAGCATGCCAAAATTCCCGCCAGCGTCGACATCCTAGACAGCCGTACGGCTCAGTTCAGAGGCAAGGCCGTTAAGATCGACTGGCAGGCTGAAAAACCGCGCCGGGTCCATTACGATCCAGGCCTCGGCTGCGTTATGCTGGGCGGCCCGCGCGATACCGTCAAACGGCGATTGCAGCGCTGGCTGGAGGGGGAAGCGCTGGAAAACATGCGCGATGATTTGCGGTTTTACTGCGAGCGCGCTGGCCTCGCCGCGCCGCCGATCAAATTATCCCGCGCGCAAAGGCGTTGGGGGAGCTGCTCTGCAGGCGGCACCGTGCGGATCAACTGGCGGTTGATCCAAGCGCCCGATGCTGTGCGCCGCTCGGTCGTGGCTCATGAAACCGCTCATCTTGTGCATTTCGATCACAGCCCCGCTTTTCATGCGCTGCTTGGCGAAATTTTCGAGAGCGATATTCGCGCCGCTGACCGCTGGCTGAAAGATCATGGCCGCGAGCTTTACACCGCTTTCGGTTGAAGCCTTGCGCGGGCAGACGGCATTTTTCCGCGATAGCTTATTGCCGCGATAATGCCGCGATAATGCCTCTGGCGCAAAGGGCCAATAATCCCTATTCTATGCCGCATGAGTTTCACCTCGAGATTTAATGCAGTAGGCGGCCTGCAGGATTTTTGGACCGAGTTTAAACGGCCCAATCCGCACCGCTTGCCCATTCTGGCGGTCTCCGTTCTCTTGCCGCTCGGTCTTCTCTATATCCTGTCGCAGCAGCGCAGCTATATCGAGCCTCAGCCGCCAGTGGTGACTTATATCACCACCTTTGCCGCTGACCGCAGCGATGAAGAGATCCGAGCCTCCAATATTGCCAATCAAGAACGCAAGGAACGTCTCGCCGCTGAGCAGGCAGAACGCGATGAGAAAGTGCGCGAGATCTACCGCAGCCTTGGCCGGGCAACGGGTATCGATGTTGATGCCATGGACGCCGAAATCGCCCGCGAAAAAGCTGCAGAAGAAGCGGCAGCCGAGGCACGCTTTGGGGCTGGCAATGCCGCTGCTGATACCCCCGCTGATAACCGTAACGAGACCCCCGGCGAGACCCCCGGCGAGACCCCGGCGGAAACGCGTACTCCTGCAGCAGGCGTCACTAACGCAGCCTCCAGTGCAGAGCCGGGCGAGCGGGAATAATGCCTACAAAGCGCGATCTGCGCTGGCTTGACGCAGCAGCGCGGCTGGCGGCAAGAGCGCGGCCCCTCAGCAGACCCAACCCCGGCGTCGCGGCGTTATTGGTCAGAGATGGCCGGCTGATCGCGCGCGGCTGGACCCAAAAGGGCGGCCGCCCTCACGCAGAAGCTGCCGCACTTGCCGAGGCATTGAGGACCAATCCTGATGGGGCGGCAGGCGCGCATGCCTATGTCACCTTGGAGCCATGCGCTCACTTATCGGAGCGAGGGCCAAGCTGCACGCAAAGCCTGATCGAGGCAAAACTTGGCTCGGTGACCATCGGGCTGGAAGATCCCGACCCCCGCACCGCCGGGCAAGGGGCCGAAAGCCTGCGCGAGGCAGGGATTACGGTTCAAATCGCGGACCATGGCCCCTCGCGCGACAGCTTGCGCGGATATCTTACGCAAACGCTGCTGGGCCGGCCGCATGTGACGCTCAAACTTGCGCTATCGCTGGATGGTAAAATCGCGCTCGAAAATGGTGAGAGCCAGTGGATCACCGGGAAAGCCGCCCGCAGTCATGTCCATGCGCGCCGCGCCGAATGTGATGCGATCCTCGTTGGCGGGGGCACTTGGCGCGCGGATAACCCCTCGCTCGATGTGCGCTTGCCCGGGCTTGAAGCGCAGTCCCCGCAGCGGGTCCTATTAACCCGCGGGGTTGCCCCGGACGGTGTAAAAATCATCAATCAGCCGGACCAGATTGCCAGCCTTAGCGAATGCCAATGGCTCTATGTCGAAGGCGGCGCGCAAACCGCCAGTTCCTTCCTCAAGGCGGATTTGGTTGACCGGCTGGAAATTTACCGCGCGCCGATCATATTGGGCAAGGGCCGCGATGCTATTGGCGATCTGGAGCTTTCCGAACTGGCTTCTGCTCATGGCCGCTGGCACGCGAAAACACGGGCACAGCTTGGCAGCGACACATTCGAGGCTTATGACCGGATCAGGTCAAGCGCGCCTTAGAATTGGCAATTCTGCTGCCGCGTTGCTCGCATTATAACCGTCAAATTGCGCCGTAAAAAGCGCTTCGTTTAAGGCTCTCATCTTCATGTTTACCGGTATCGTTACCGCCATTGGCCACATCTCTGAGACAGCAAAAAGCGGCGATTTGCACGTCACCATTGCATGTCCGTTTGATCCTGAAACGATGGCTATCGGTGCCTCGATCTGCTGCTCCGGCGTCTGCCTGACGGTGGTTGAACGCGGCGGTAAGGCAGGCGAGGCATGGTTCGCAGTTGATGTGTCGGACGAGACTTTGCGCTGCACCGCGGACAATATGTGGGCAAAGGGCGCAAGCCTCAATCTGGAACCAGCGCTCAAACTGGGTGATGAATTGGGCGGACATCTGGTCACCGGCCATGTCGATGCCGTTGGCACCGTCGCCTTGGCGAGGGAAACGGGCGGTTCAATCCAGCTTGATATTCGTGCGCCTCAGGAAATTGCCGCTTTCATTGCCGAAAAAGGCTCGATCACGGTGCAAGGCGTCTCGCTGACGGTCAATGCAGTGCAAGATCACGAGGATGGCGCTTGCACCTTTTCGCTCAATATCATCCCGCATACCGGCGAGGTCACAACGCTCGGCCAATTGGCCGCAGGGGACGCAGTCAATCTGGAGATTGATGTGCTCGCGCGCTATCTGAAGCGCATGCAAGACCTCCAGCAGACATAGGCAAAGAGTTTCAGCCGGCAGGCGTCCAATTCACGCACATTATCCGCGCAAGCAGGGCTAACGGTCAGTCACCAAGCGGGCCGCTGGCGAATTGCTCGCGCGTGATACGAAAAACAAGGTGGAGCACACGTTTGCCCTGATATTTTGACAATTCGGTTTCCCGGGTGCGCTCTGCCCCGATATTCTCAAGCGCAATTTGCGAACGGTAATTGGTCTCGCCCACTTTAAAGCGCACTTCATCGGCCCGCTCAAACGCGTGGTTCAGCATCAATCTCTTGCATTCCTGATTGATGCCCTTGCCCCAGTATTTGCGCGCCAGAAAAGTCCAGCCGATCTCTACCAAACGGCTTTCAGTCAATCCGTCCAAGGATTGCGGCGTCGGATCGCTATCCGCATCCCGCTCAAGCATGGCAAAGCGGCTAGAGCCAATGATCTGGCGGGTGCTGCAATCCTCGATTACCAAGGCGCCGAGCGATGCCAGAGCCTCCTCGAAAAAGCCGCGAAAGACTTCCTCGCGCCAGCGGTCGTGAACGGGATGTTGTTCCCAAATGGCGGGATCGCTTGCGATATCAAACAGCGCCGGCCAATCCTGCACCGTCAAGGGCCTTAGGCGAACCCTCTCGCTTTCAAGGACAGGCTGCCAATGCATAAGAGGGATCGACCCTTAAGAAACCGCCGCCAAGGCAGCGACAAATTTGGCCAGATTCCCGTCATGCAGGCCCGCGATATTGATCCGGCCAGAACCGGCCATGTAAATCGCATGGTCGCTGCGCAGCGACTGGATCTGGTCTTTTGACAAGGGCAAAATCGCGAACAAGCCGTTCTGATCGGCCAGCGCACCGAGGCCAAGACCCGGCGCCTCGGCATCGGCCGCGGCCAGCTTGCCGCGCACATCGCGGATCCGATCGCGCATAGTGGTCAGCTCATCCAGCCACAGCTCGCTAAGCGCTTTGTCACGCAAGATCACCCGAACCGCCGCACCGCCATGATCAGGCGGCATAGACCAGCTCGCCCGCGCCAGAGCATTGGCGTTTGAAACAATATCGGTCAGCATCGCAGGCTTCTCAGCCATCATATAAAGCGCGCCAACGCGGTCGCGGTACATGCCAAAGTTCTTGTCACAGCTGTAAGCAATCAAAGCCTCGGGCACTTTTGCCAAGACCTTGCGCACGCCTGCCACGTCTTCGGCCATGCCGCGGCCCAATCCCTGATAAGCAATGTCGAGAATAGGCAAGGCAGGCGAGGAGGAGAGCGCTTCGGCAATCTCGTCCCAATCGGCATCGCTATAATCAATGCCGGTTGGATTGTGGCAGCAACCATGCAGCAAAACCGCGTCTTTGGGTCCGGCAGACCGGATCGCCTCCAGCAAAGCGGCAAGATTGGCGCTGCCATCAGGATTGCCATGGGTAAAAACCGCTGTCTCCAGCGGCAAATCGGCAAATATCTGCGCATGATTGGGCCAGCTTGGCACGCCCATAAAGACCCGCTCGCCGCCCGATTTTTTGACCAGAGCCGCCGCCAAGCGCACCGCGCCCGTGCCGCCGGGTGTCTGCATCCCCTCGATCCGGCCGCCCATGGTCGCATCCTTGCCGAAGACATAGGGCGCCATGGCATGGACGAACCCCATATCGCCTTCTGGCCCGAGATAGGATTTGCTGTCCTGCGTATCGACGAGCTTTTGTTCTGCGCCCTTAATTGCTTTGAAGACGGGCGTATCGCCTTCGCCCGTACGATAAACGCCAACACCCAGATCGATTTTGTCTGAGCGATCATCCCCGGCATAAAGCTTGATGAGGGCCAGCAAGGCATCGGGCGATTGAGGCTGAAGTTGGTTTAGCATGGGGACGTCTATTGCAACCCTGCGGGCTCGCTCGCAAGCCCTAAAGGAAGGCTCGGCGCGGGTTTCCCGCAAATTGGCCGGCTGGCTTTTGTTGAACGGTGCAAAGTGAAGGTTTGCACCAAGCTTTACGGGGCGAATTTATGACCCGCGAGCCTGCCTAGAGATCTGCTGCGCTAGTCAGCGCAGATGCAGGAGGATCCTCCCGCCTAAAACGGCAACCAGCGCTGTTTTTTGGAGAATTTCATATAGCCGGCATTGATGCCCAGCCGCAGACCTGCGCCCACCCTGATCGGGATAAGCACAACATCACCCTTGCGCAGATAACTCGCGGTCATCCCGCCCACGAGATAGGCTTGCCCTTCCCCGGCAGGATAGCGCTCATACAGTTCCTCGCTGTCATACAGATTGTACACCAGAACAAATGTGCTGCCGGCATTGGCGCCTGCGTCAAAGCCGATCGAGGGACCGGTCCAGTAAACCGGGCGCTGGCCTTCGACGGCATGGAACAAGGTGCCAGAGCCATAACGCGCGCCGACTATAAAGGCGCCGCCCGCCTCTCGGCCAACAATATAGCCATTGGGTTCACCCTGTTTGGCCAGCAAATTGCGGATCATGGTGGCGACCCCTTTGGCGCCCGATCCGAACACGCCTTCGGCTGCGCCAATCAGATCATCTTCGCGGTATGTGGTGTCATCATTGGCTTGCGGCTCTGTCCCTTCCTCGGGAAAGTAACCGGTGCCCGCCCCCGGCTCTCCGGCAACCGGCGGGACGGTTTCATCGGGATCAGGCGTGCTTGGCTGCGACCAGGTCGGCGCGGCTGGAACGCTGGTGGACGCGCCGCTGGCGGGCCCGGGCCATGTGTCACCTGTGTTGGACGGCGTGGTGGATGGCGGTGAGGGCACATTGGGCTCAAGGTCGCCGTCAATCGGCAAGCCAAGCACTTCATCAGGATTAACCTGCTCCACTTGCGCAGAGGCGGTTACCGGGCTGAGCGCCAAGAGGCCAAGTGCAAAAAGCGCCAGACAATAGAGCAAAT
>CAZDHB010000098.1:0-7415 GCA_964505255.1 uncultured Porphyrobacter sp. | reverse complement strand
CAGATAAGCGAGCGAGTACCAACGCAGGGTGAAAAAGCCCAAATCGATGCCGGGGGTCAGGCCCAGCTCAGCCCATTGGATCGGCGCAGCAGCTCCGCCTGCGGCAAGTAGTGACAGCACTGAAATATCCTCTTAGAGACTCAATTGATAAACCATCCGCGCTGCAAACCATAACAAACCATACGCGGCGCAGCATTCATCCTCTGCCAACCGCCTTTGGCATAGGAAAAAGATTAGAGCCACGGCTTTTGCAAAAAAGCCCGATCAAGATTGCACACAACTGGCCTTAAGGCCGGATCAAAATGGAAGAGGAAAACCGGAAACCATGCCCAGCGAACTGGATAAAGCACTCGAACATATCATCGCCGAGCTGACCAAGCCGGGTCAACCCTTCGAGACGGTTCCGCATCAGGACTACGGTGTCGAAATGCCTGCATTCAAAGGCTCGCCGCCGTCCCTTGCGCATTATTTTGCGCATTTCTGCAATGAACATAAGGACGCGGTATTTCTGGTCGATGGCGATACCCGCCTGACCTTTGGCCAATGCTACGGCGCGGCCACCCATGTCGCCCATTCGCTGGCCGCTGAGCATGGCATCAAAAAGGGCGACCGGGTCGGCATTGCAGCGCGCAATTCGGCCAATTGGCTGATCGCTTACATGGGCATCATCATGTCCGGCGGCTGCGCCACTTTGCTGAACGGCTTTTGGACCGGTGACGAGCTGGCTTATGGCATCCGCTTGGCCGAATGCGAGCTGGTGCTGGCCGATGAAGGCCGCGCCAAACGGCTCGAGGGAACCGACCATAGCGCGAAAATAGCCTTGTTTGGCCATGGCGGCGCGCCGCAAGAAGGCCTCAGCAATATCTGGGCGGCCGGGGATACGGCGATGAAAATGCTGGGCGAGCTGGGGCCGGATGACATGGCAACGGTGCTCTACACCTCTGGGTCAACCGGCAATTCCAAAGCCGCCTGGTCAGATCACCGCGGCGTGGTCAGCGGGACCATGAGCTATGTCTCGCAAAGCGCCATGGCCAAGGTCTTGCTGGAAAGCCGCGGCGAAGCGGTCGGCGATCAGCCCTGCGCCTTGGTGGCGGTGCCGCTGTTCCATGTGACCGGCATGGTGCCCCTGTTCCTCCAATCCTATGCAATTTGCCGCAAGCTGGTGCTGATGCCGAAATGGGATGCAGGTGATGCGCTGCGGTTGATGGCGGATGAAAAGGTTAGCTATTTCGTGGGCGTCCCCTTGATGAGCTACGAGATCGCCACCCATCCCGACAAAGACAAATATGATTTGTCTGCCTGCAAAAGCTTTGCTGCGGGCGGTGCGCCGCGCCCGGTTGATCACGTGACCAAAATCAAAGACGCCTTCCCCGAAGGCTTCCCGCTGCTGGGATATGGCCTTACCGAAACCAACGGGGTTGGCTGCGGCAATTTCAATGAGAATTACATGGCTAAGCCCGGCTCAACCGGCCGCGCCAGCCAGCCTTTGGTCGAAGTGGCCATTCTCGACAATGATGGCAATCCGCGCGCCCAAGGCGAAGTGGACGAGGTCTGCATTCGCACTGTCGCCAATTTCAAAGGCTATTGGAAAAACGAGGAAGCGACCAAGGCCGCTTTCACCTCTGACGGATTTTTCCGCAGCGGTGATCTGGGTTATCTCGACGAAGACGGCTATTTGTTCATTGTCGACCGCAAGAAGGATATCATTATTCGCGGCGGCGAGAACATCTCCTGCATCGAAGTGGAAGAGGCGATTTATGCTCATGAGGGGATCGCTGAATGCTCTGTCTTTGGCGTGCCGGATGACCGCTTTGGCGAAGTGCCTGCCGCGGTCTATTTGCCCAAAGACGGGATCAGCATGAGCCCTGAGGATTTGCACGCATTCCTCGCCAGCTCGATCGCTCCGTTCAAGGTTCCGCAAGTGCATCTGATCTGGCAGGCTGAGGGCAGGCTGCCGCGCCTTGGTACGCAAAAGGTCGACAAGCGGACCGTGCGGGAAACCTTTGCGAAGGATTATCTGGCGGGCTAGATCAGGCCGTCGGAGCACGCAATTGGCTGGCGCTCCTCTTATCAACGAGACGCAATCTATGACGGCCCTGCTATGACCACTCCCCGTTTGCCCAAACAGCGCCGGATCATCGACCGGCGCAAGCTTGCCGGGGAAATCGCTGCATTATTTGACGAAGGCGGCGAGGCGGCGCGCGGTGCGATTGTCGCGGCGCTGTCGGCTGCGCTTGAGCAAGGGCGCGCCGAGATGCGCCGCCGGCTGGAGGAAAACCCATCGGCTGGCCATGAATGCACTTTGGGACAATCATTCCTGATGGATCAGCTGATCCGGGTGATTTACGATCACGTCACACGCAACCTTTACCCCGCCGCCAATCCGACCGAGGGGGAGCATATCGCGATTATGGCGGTTGGCGGTTATGGCCGCGCGGAAATGGCGCCGCATTCCGATGTCGATATCGCGTTTCTCACCCCTCATCGCGGCACGCCGTGGTGCGAGCAAGTGATCGAGGCGATCCTTTACCTGTTGTGGGATTTGGGCCTCAAGGTGGGCCATTCCAGCCGCACGATCAATGATATGATCCGCATGTGCAAAGAGGATTTGACGATCCGCACAGCCCAGCTTGAAGGCCGCTATGTTTGGGGCGACGAGGCCCTTTACGAGGAAGCCGCGCGGCGTTTCTGGAAGGACGTTGTGAAGGGCAATGAGCGCCAGTTTTTGCGCGACAAGCTGGCCGAACGCAATGCCCGCCACAAACGCATGGGCGACTCGCGCTATGTGGTGGAACCCAATATCAAAGAGGGCAAAGGCGGCCTGCGTGACCTGCAAACGCTTTATTGGATTGGTAAGTTTACCCATAAGGTCCAAAGCGCCGCCGAGCTGGTCAGTGCAGGACTGCTGACGCAAAACGAATATCGCAGTTTTCGCCGGGCAGAGCGCTTTATGCTCGCTGTCAGGTGCCATTTGCACATGCTCACCGGACGCGCGGAAGACCGGCTGACGTTCGATTTCCAGCGCCAGATTGCCGAGCGTATGAAATTCGCTGATCGGCCCGGCAAAAGCGCGGTTGAACGCTTTATGCAGTTCTATTTCCTGCAAGCCAAACGGGTCGGCAGCTTGACCGGCGTATTCCTCTCTCACATCGAGGAAGAACTCGCCAAAAGCTCGCGCCGGACCGGCTTTTTCGCCGGTTTCAAGGCCAAGCCGCGCTCACTCAAAGGCTATATTATTCACGGCGGACGGATCGCTGCCCCTAATGAGGATTGGTTCAAGAAAGACCCGGTTCGCCTGATCGAGATATTTCAACTGGCCGAACAAGAAGAGCTGGAGATCCACCCTGACACGATGCGCCTTGCCGACCGTGACAATGGCTTGATTGACAAAGCGGTGCGCGATGATCCGCGCGCCAATGCCTTGTTCCTGAAGCTGCTGGCGGGTCACAATGATCCCGAAACCGTGCTGCGCTGGCTTAACGAGGCCGGCGTCTTTGGCCGGTTTGTACCCGATTTCGGCAAGGTCAATGCGCAGATGCAATTCGATATGTATCACCATTATACCGTCGATGAGCATACAATCCGCGCCATTGGCTTACTTAGCCAGATCGAACGCGGCCTGCTGTCCGAGGATCATCCGCGCTCCACTCGCCTCGTGCATAAGGTGGCAAGCCGCAGGGCGCTCTACGTGGCGGTCTTGCTGCATGATATCGCCAAAGGGCGCGGCGGCGATCACTCCATTTTGGGCGCTGAGGTCAGCGAGGAATTATGCCCGCGCTTTGGCCTGAGCGAGGCCGAAACCGACCTTGTTGCATGGCTGGTACGCGAACATCTTTTGATGAGCGCGACCGCCTTCAAACGCGATCTGACCGACCCGAAGACGATTGAGGATTTTGTCGCGCGCGTGAAAAGCGGTGAGCGTTTGCGCAATCTCGTGATCCTGACCTCGGTCGATATTCGCGCGGTTGGCCCGGGCACTTGGAACAGCTGGAAAGGACAGCTTCTGGGCGAACTTTACGATGCCGCCCAGGAACGCCTGCGGCTTGGCCATATGCGTCAGGGACGCACCGAAAGAGTCGCCGCCAAACAGGCCGAGGTAGAGCGGTTGCTGGGCAAAGACGCCGCGCTGGTCACTCAATATAAGAACGCCTTGGGCGAGGCCTATTGGATCGCCGAACCAGAAGACATTATTGCGCGCAATCTGAAACAATACGCCGCCGCCCGATCTGGCGGCGAAGAGGGCGGTGCGCCTTTGCTGATCGAATGCGCGGTTGATGAAACGCGCGGGGCGACATTGGTAAGCGTTATGGCCTCTGACCATCCCGGCCTTTTTTACCGGATCGCAGGCGGCATCCATCTGGCCGGCGGCAATATTATCGATGCCCGCATTCACACCTCGCGCGATGGCTGGGCGATTGACAATTTTCTGGTGCAGGACCCGCAGGGGCGCGCCTTTGTCGAGGACACCCGCTTGGCGCGGATTAAAGAGCGGATCAGCGATGCCTTGGCCAATCGGATTGATCTGGCCCCGCGCCTTGCCAAACAGCCGCTTCCCATCAGCCGCTCGAAAGCCTTTGATATCTCGCCGCGCGTCGTTTTCGACAATAAGGCCTCGGGACGTTTCACCGTGATCGAGGTTCACGCCCGCGACCGTCCAGCCTTGCTCAACCGGCTGGCACGCGCCTTGTTCGAAGAAGGGCTAGTGGTCCAATCGGCCCATATCACGGCCTATGGTGAGCGCGCGGCAGATACGTTTTATGTGACCGATACGATGGGCGATAAGATCGTCTCTGAGGACCGGCTTGAGCGGCTTGAGAAAGCTCTGATTGATGCGGCAAGTGATGCCACGCAGGCCCGGCTTGAAGATGCGTAAACCCGGCCTCTTCTAAGCAATCTTCCTCAATGTTGCCAAAATCTAACAATCCCCGCTCAGAAATCGCAAAGACAGGGGGCTGGGCTTGAAAAGAGCGAAGCCTCCGTCCATCTGGCGGGCGTTCTGACGACCCCTCACGGCCAGCTGGCCAACAAATTCAGAGAGACATCATGAAATATATCCCCGCAGCAATGCGCGCCGGACTGGCCGCATCTTCTCGCTTTGCCCTGGCCGCATCAGGCGCCGGTGCTGGCCTTGGCATGATCTTGCTCGCCGCCCCGGTGGCTGCACAAAACACCGCCGAGGAGACCAATGACAGCGAAGCGCTCGCCGAAAATGCGCCGCAAGACGAGGGCGCGATTGGCGCGCTCAACACGATTGTTGTGACCGGCACGAAGACTCAAAATGCCGAAAACGTACAGGACGTGCCGCTGGCCGTGACCGCGTTTAATGCAGAAAGCCTTGAGGCGCTCAAAGTGCGCGATATCCAATCGCTCTCTTATTCAGCGCCCAATGTCTCGCTCGATCAGATCGGCACCTCGCGCGGGACGGCCAATTTCTCGATCCGGGGCCTTGGTATCAACTCCTCAATCCCCTCGATTGATCCGACCGTCGGCGTGTTCGTGGACGGGGTCTATTTGGGCAATAATGGCGGGGTTGTGTTTGACCTGTTCGATCTGGACAGTGTGGAAATCCTGCGCGGTCCGCAAGGCGTCTTGTTTGGCCGCAATGTGACCGGCGGCGCAGTCCTGATTAACACCGGCAACCCGACCGATTACTTCACCGGCAAAGTGCGTGCAGCGGCTGATGGCCCGTTTGCCGATGGCGGGCGCGGCGGCGCCAATTACACCGTCAGCGGCGTTGTCTCCGGCCCCTTGGTCGAGGACACGCTGCTGTTCAAACTGGGCGCATATTACAATAAGGACGAAGGCTATTTCACCAATCTGTTCGACAATTCAAATCACGGCGAGGCAGAGACCAAGATCCTGCGCGGCGCGCTTGAGGGACGGTTTGGCGATCTGACGCTAACCGGCAAGATCGATTATTTTGAAAGCGATGGTGATGGTCCCGCGGCCCAAAATCGCGGGACATTTGACCGCGAGAGTTTCGATTTCGCGATCGATAACACCGGGCTTTACGGCAATGAAATCTGGACTGGATCGCTCACCGCTGAGCTTGACATTGGCCCGGGCACGCTGACCAATATCTTTGGCTACCGCGATTATCAGGCCGTGACCGATGCCGATATCGATGCGCTGCCAGCCTTCGTCTTCCATTCGTCAACCGAAACGGCGCAAGACCAAATCTCAAACGAGATCCGTTATGCTGTTTCGGCCGATGCATTCGATCTCACCGTCGGAGGCTTCTTCTTCGATCAGAGCTTGCAATACACCGAAGTGCGCCAGATCCCCGTCTCCACCCCGCTCACATTCTACGGCGGCGGCAATCAGGATCACCAAGTGCTGGGCGTCTTTGCCAGCGGCGAGTTCAACATCACTGATGCGCTTTCAGTGATCGCCGGAATCCGGTGGAGCGAAGAAACCAAGGACGTGGACATCACATATATCCGTCCGCGCCCTGAATGTTCGGTCCTCCAAGGCACGTGTCCGACATCGGGCACAAACCCTTTCATCCCGACCGAGAACAATGGTTTTGTCGACAGCGACAAATGGTCCAACTGGTCTCCGAAATTGGGTTTGCAATATGAATTTGACGATGCCCAAATCTATGCCCATTGGACCCGCGGCTATCGCAGCGGCGGCTATAATTTTCGCATCACCAATGCCAATGCCTTCGAAGCCGTAGTGGCGGCCAATGGCGCGTTCTCTTTCGACGAGGAGAAAGTCGACAATTATGAAATTGGCGGCAAGCTGCAGACCATCGATGGTGATTTCACGCTGAACTTGGCGGCCTATTACACCGATATTTCGAATATGCAGCGCGAGGTGAACCAATCCTCAGCCACGGCCGGGGTTGCCCAGTCTATTTTCAACACCGCTGATGCGCGCATTCTTGGCTTTGAGGCCGAGGCCCGCATGCAAGTGTCGGACAATTTGCTGTTCAGCGCCAATCTTGGTGTGATTGATGACAGTTACGAAGCGATCCTGTTCGATATTTCGGGCGACGGTGTGATTGATGATACCGACCTCGATCTGCGTCTGCCGCGCGTGCCCGAGTTCACTTGGGGGATCGGCGTGATTCACGAACTCGACCTTGGTTCCAGCGATATCGTGACACGGGCCAATTTCCAGTTCCGCGACGAGTTTGCTTATACCGACAATAATTTCGGCTTCATTCAAGCGGCAAGCAATCTCGACCTCAATATGACTTGGAACACGGCCCTCGATGGCTTGTCCTTGTCGCTTTACGGCAAGAACCTGCTCGACCAGGTCCAAGCAGGCGGCGACACGCAATTGCCGTTTGGAACCGGGGCATTTTCGAACGGTGTGAACCGGCCCTTTGATCCCTCACCTGCGGCGGGTACGTTTTCGCCGCTGGCCAAAGGTCGCCAATTGGGCGTTGAAGCGGTGTTCGAGTTCTA
>CAZDHB010000097.1:4481-7570 GCA_964505255.1 uncultured Porphyrobacter sp. | reverse complement strand
ATTGAAACGCGGGTTGTCTCGCAAGCGCGGCTGGACGAGGTCGCCGCCGGGGTCGAGCGGCATATCACCAGCGGGCAGCAGGCCTATTGGGTGTGCCCCATGGTTCGCGATAGCGAGGTCGCCGATATCGCCGCGGCAGAGGCGCGCTATGCCTCTTTGAAAGAGCGCTTCGGCAAGGATATCGCATTGGTGCATGGTCAATTGTCTGGCGAGATGAAAGATGCCGCCATGCAGGCCTTTGTAAACGGCGATGCCAAGGTGCTGGTTGCGACAACGGTGATCGAGGTCGGCGTTGATGTGCCCAATTCCACCCTGATGGTGATTGAACAAGCGGAACGCTTTGGGCTTGCCCAATTGCATCAGCTGCGCGGGCGGGTTGGACGCGGTGCGGAAAAATCGGTCTGTCTCTTGCTGCGCGGCGACACTTTGTCGGAAACGGCGCGCGAGCGGCTGGCTCTCATGCGCGAGACACAGGACGGTTTTCGTTTGGCGGAGGAAGATTTGCGGCTGCGCGGGGGCGGGGAATTGCTCGGCACAAGGCAATCGGGCGATTCACCCTTTAGCGTCGCCAGCCTCGATCAGATAACCAAGCTGTTGCCGGTTGCTTATGATGATGCGCGGGTTTTGATGGAGCGCGATGGCGGGCTGGAAGGCAAACGCGGGGAGGCGGCAAGGAACCTGCTTTATTTGTTTGAGCGGGATTGGGGGGTGCGAACGCTGCGGGGCGGGTGAAGCGCTCACCCAAACTTACGCGCTCGCTTTATCCACGCCGCAATTCCTCGACCAGACCGCGTGCCGCGCCGTCCACCTCGCGCCATGTACGGGCAAAACCGTCCTCGCCGCCATAATAGGGGTCCTCAATCTCGCCCGAGGGGTGCTCGGGATGAAACTTGAGAAAAAGGCTGATCGCGGCGCTTGACCCTTGCGGCGCGGCTGCCTTGATATTGCGCAAATTGCTGCGGTCCATCGCCAGAATATGTGTGAAACGGCTAAAATCCTCCTCGCAAAGCTGCCTTCCTTGCAAACCGGCGATGTCCACGCCGCGGCGTGCTGCCTCGGCAATGCTGCGCGGGTCTGGTGCAGAGCCGACATGATAGGCGGCTGTGCCGCAGCTATCGATGAGGCAATCGAGACCGGCCTTTTCGGCGTGATAGCGGAAAGCCCCTTCGGCCAAAGGGGAGCGGCAGATATTACCAAGACAGACGAATAATAGGGCAGGCTTTGTCATTGCGCCTGCTTACTGGACGGCTCGACGAAGTAGCAATAGAACAGCCTCAGAAAATTCTTCGGGAGACCCAACCATGCGCGCTGTCTTTGCTGCCCTTGCTGCCTCAACCCTTTTGTCGGCCCTTCTGTTGGCATCGCCAGCTTTGGCCGGGCCGGCCGAAGACTTTACCGAGCTGCGCGAGGAAGTGTGGCAAGCCACACTCGACGCCAGCCCCTTGCTCGCAACGCGCGTCGGGGACAGGCGCGGGGATGGCAGGTTGGGTGATCTCTCGCTGGCGGAATATGACCGCCAGACCGCAATGGCCGAGGCGTTCCTTGCGCGGCTCGAGGCGATTGACCCGGCTCAGCTGAGCGAGGCGCTGCGGATTGATTACGCGATAATGAAACGCAGTTTTGAAGACGGGATTGAGGGCGCTCAATTTGATCACAGCCGCTATACAATTTTCACCAATCGCGGCGGTTGGTTTTCAGGGTTTGCTTCGCTCCCCAATCGCTCTCCTTTCTTCACGCTGGCGGATTACCAAAGCTATGTCGGCCGTCTAGAGGGCTTTGCCGAGGTCAATGCACGGGGCATTGCGCGCAGCCGAGAGGCGGTGGCGCGCGGGCTGACTCAGGCCTGTGAACCGATGCAAGGGTTGGAAAAACGGATCGAGCGGCAAATCGTCGATGATTATCAGACGTCGGTTTTCTGGAAGCCCTTCACAGCGGATAAGCCATCTTCGATCAGCGACAGCGATTGGCAAAACCTGAAAGATCAGGCGAGCGTCGCTTTGGAAGAAGGGGTTTTGCCCTCTTACCGTGATTTCTACGACTTCTACACAGAAGAATATGCGCCCAATTGCCGCCAAGGAACGCCCGGTGTTTCGGCGACAGCGGGCGGCAAAGACTATTACGATTACCGCGTGCGCAGCTTTACCACCACCGATATGAGCGCCGATGAGGTGCATAATCTGGGCCTGGCTGAGGTGGCCCGGATCCGCGCGGAAATGGTCGAGGTCGCGGCGAGCGCCGGTTACGCCACGCGCGAAAGCTTTATCGAGCATTTGCGCACCGACCCTCAATATTACATGACCGATGCGGGCGAATATCTGCGCTATACACAGGCGCTGGCGAAAGAGATTGACGGCTGGATGCCCAAGTTGTTCGGCAAATTGCCGCGCCAACCTTACACAGTGTCGCCAATCCCAGCGGCCCAAGCGCCCGGCAACACAACCGCCTATTACGAACCGGGCGCTTTGCTTGCCGGACAAGCGGGTGTCTACCGGCTCAATACAACGGAACTGGATCAGCGCCCCTTGTGGGAATTGCCGGCCTTGGGCGTCCATGAGGCGGTGCCGGGTCATCATCACCAGATCGCTTTGCAGCAAGAGCTGGATATCCACCCGCTGCGCGCCAATGGCACCTATTTCACCGCTTTTGTCGAGGGGTGGGGGCTGTACTCAGAGCGGCTCGGGATTGAAATGGGGCTGTATGATACACCGGCCAAGCAAATGGGGCGGCTGAGCTACGAGATGTGGCGTGCAGCGCGGCTGGTGGTGGATACGGGCCTCCATTCAAAGGGCTGGTCCAAACAGAAAGCGGCGGCATTCATGCTCGATAACACCGCGCTGTCCCCTGCAAATATTGATGCAGAGGTGAACCGCTATATCACTTGGCCGGGTCAGGCGCTGGCGTACAAGATCGGAGAGCTGAAAATCAGGGAACTGCGCAGCTGGGCCGAGGAATATATGGGCAGCCAATTTGACCTGCGCTTTTTCCATGACACGGTTTTGGAGAACGGGTCAGTGCCGCTCGATGTGCTGGATGGCTATGTCCGCTCGAAAGTGAGGGCCAAGGTCGGCGAGGATGCGAGTGAGCCTGCG
>CAZDHB010000097.1:0-4381 GCA_964505255.1 uncultured Porphyrobacter sp. | reverse complement strand
TGCAAACAAAAAGGGCGCCCCGCAGGACGCCCTTTTCAAAACTGTTTGTTTGGTTTCAGACTTAGATCGAAACCGGATCGTCATCATCGTCGCCAGCTACGATCGCGACAATTGCACCGATTGAGGCAACGGCTGCGAGAACGGCGAGAATGGGGAAGCCCCCACTTTCTTCAACGACTTCCTGAACAGGCGCTGCGCCTTTAAGAGGAAGCAAGCAGCCCCCTTCTTGCGAGCAAGCTTGCGCTTGTGCGGTTTGATTTGCGTTGGCTTGGAACGCGATCCCTGCGGTTGCCAAAGCGAGGCTTCCCGTCAGGCTTGCGATTTTTCCGACACGATTCATAATAATGGTCCCCTTCAGTATCGACTTTGTTTTCTTTAGCCGAACGATCGGCCTATTGTCACAGCATGTATTTATTTCAGATTAACCGGCTCATTCATCTTTGGCAAAGGAAACTGTGTGCATAGACACGGCTGCTCTAGGCAAGTTTTGCATTCCGTGGCCAAAACTCATAGCGATGAGGGGCGGCTTTCGGAAGGTGACGGAAGGCTAAAGCATCTAGACCATTAGAAGGGGTGGAAAATGAAAAAGTTTCTAACAAGCAGCGCAATCGCCGCTGCTGCTCTGGTGTCTGCAACAGGCGCGCACGCGCAAATGCAGTCCGGGGCTGAGCTGATCGGACAAACTGTAGACATCGTTTTTGCCGATGGCACACGCAACTCAATTATCTTTGGCAGCGGCGGTCAGGCGCGCATCAACGGCACCAATGGTGCCAGCACTGCGGCCACTTGGGCAGTTAACGGCGCTGACCTTTGCTTGATGGCGAGCGGCCAGCAAGAATGTTTCGCATACACCAACCGTTTCGTAGCTGGTCAGGCGATGTCCATGGCCAGCAGCTGCGGCGCTGCATCGCAGTGGATGGCGCGTTCGGTGAATGCACCGCCTGCACCGCCGCCACCACCGCCGCCACCTGCACCAGAGCCAGAAATCATGGCTGGCGAGCGCGGTTAATCACTAAATAGGCCTTCAAATGACGAGAAAATCCACAAACCACGTCATTTGGGGTCTGATGCTATTGGCGGGTTCCTTTGCTTTTGCGAAGGGGCCCGTCTTGGCGTCTGGGTCTGGCGAAAATGCGGTCCACAGCCGCCCCGGCGAAGCATCAATGGTGTTTGTCGGTAAGGAATATTGGCCGGAGCAGATTTTACCGCGAGCCCCTCGGCCGGCTGCGGCGTTTGCAGCTGCGGCGGCCCCTGCTGACCCGCAGACAGGCGGCGCGCTGGCTTACGAGCCGGTCATGGCTCAATCAGCAGGCGGCGCTGATCACAACCATTTTTATCAGCGCATGAATGATGCTGCGGATCGTTACAGGGCGCAGTTTGCCGATTTGCCGCAGACCCGGCAAATTTCGGGGCGTTCTTTCAAACAAGGTGCGGCGGGTCCGCGTACTGAGGCGCTGCGGGCGCGCTTGGGTCTTTCACCGGGCCGCGTATTTGATGCAGAATTGGCTGAGGCCGTGCGCAATTACCGCAAGGCTCATGGCCTTGGTAACAGCGCCATTGTCGACAATCGCATGATCCGTTCGCTCAACCGCGGCGCGGCGTATTATCTTCAGAAAATCGCCGTCAATCTAGAGCGTGCGGCTGAAATTCCGGCATTTCCGGGCGATCGCTATGTCTTGGTCGATGCGGCTAAGCAGCAGCTTTACCTGTATGAGGGCGAACAAGCGGTCGACACGATGAAAGTCGTGGTTGGCAAGCCGAGCGATCCGACCCCGATGATGGCAGCTTTGATCAGCTATTCGACGGTCAATCCCTATTGGAATATTCCGCCTGATCTCACCCGTGACCGATATGCACCCAGAGCAGTGCGCGGCGGGCGATCCTACCTCGATACACGCGGCTTTGAGGCCCTGTCCGACTGGACAGCGACCGCCCGCGTCTTGGATTATGACGAAGTCGATTGGCAGGCCGTCATCAAGGGTGAGACCTTGCTGAGAATGCGTCAACGGCCGGGGCCTGGAAATGGCATGGGCGAGATAAAGTTCATGTTTCCCAATAGCATGGGGATATATCTTCATGACAGTCCGAGCAGGCATCTGTTTGCTGAAAAGCACCGTGCTTTCAGCGCAGGCTGCGTTCGGTTGGAGCGGGCATGGGATGTGGCGAAGTGGATTTATGGAACGGCCCCGCAAAGCAATCTTGCGCAGCCTAACCGGCAAGTTGTGATTGACCGGCCAGTGCCGGTTTACATCACCTACTTTACTGCTGTGCCAACTGCCTCGGGATTTGAATTCCGCGACGATTTCTACAATCGCGATGCGCGGGCCGCCGCCGCGATTGCAGCGCGTAAGACGAAATCGGCAGCTAGTCTGTAAACGTCAGCTTTTGACCGTCAGCTTTTGACCGTCAGCCTTTGATTGGCGCCCTTCGGTTTCACTGAACATCGCGCCTCATGATGCGCTGTTCCATCATCACAGCCGCTCAGCACTTAGCCAACACTTTCTCCACCAAACGGCGGATGTTCACTTGCGCTTTTAATCTTGCGCCTAGCATAGCAGTGCCGCTGATCTTGCGCTGAATGAACAGAGTTTCGGCGGGAGGCACATACCAAGTCTCGCGGTCCTCTGCGATGGCCATGCCTTCATCGCGCAGCACCGGCACAAATGACCGGTTGCCAAAATCAAACGGCGCATCCTTGGCCATTTCGCTGATAATAACGTCGATCATTGTATCGATCCGCTGGCGGTGCATTTTTGCTGCATGCGGCGCTATGAATTCAGCCTCCAAGGTGGCGTCGAGAACGCCTTCTGCATCTCTGTTTAGCCCAGCTTCGAGCAGCTTGCGATAAGAGCCGGCAATCGCATCGCTGACATCACGGGTCGCGCCAAAGTCCAAAAGAACGATTTTACCGCTTTCCTTATGATACCGGTAATTGGCGAAATTGGGATCGGTCTGCATCACCCGCAGCTCGAACAATTCTCGCGCGACCAGTTCCATCAATTGCGCAAAAACGCGGTCGCGCAGATCTTGCGGTTCGTTTTCAAGGGATTCAATCGGTCCGCCCGGCTCATAGCTCATGGCAAGGATTTGCCCGGTCGTCAGGCTCTCATCGAGCGAGGGCACGATAAATTCGTCGCGGTCGGCCAACATCGCACCATAGCGGCGCAGCATCGCCCCCTCGCGCTGATAATCGGCTTCTTCGGCGAGCTGTTCTTTCGCTGCCTCCAGCAAGGGGGTCAGATCGAGATGATCAGGCAGCAGGCCCGTCACCTTGAGCAAGCTGGCCACATTATCAACATCGCTATCGATGCTTTGCGCGACACCGGGATATTGCACCTTGATCGCCAATGTGCGCCCGTCGCGGGTGACAGCGCGGTGCACTTGGCCAATCGAGGCAGCCGCAATCGGGCGCGGTTCGAACCGGCGAAACTGTTTGCGCCAATCGGGTCCCCATTCGGCTTTTAGAACGCCGTCCAATTGCTTGGCAGGCATAAAATTGGCCTGATCGCGCAAACCGGCAAGGATCTGCGTTAATTCAGGAGGCAAGACATCGCCTGCATCCATGCTGATCATTTGCCCCAGTTTCATCGCCGCGCCGCGCAAATGCGACAAACGCTCGGTCACGCGGGTGATATTGGCAGGGGTCAGGATCAATTGATCGACGCTTGGCCGTTCTCCTGCTGCAAGCCTGCGCGCGCCTTCGGCCAGCATGCCGCCCGCGACCCCGCCAGCCATGCGGCCAAAGCCGGACAATCGGCTCAGCCTGCCAGCGGGCACTGCTCGTTGTCTGTTGTTTTCGGGCCGGCCAGCTTGTGATGGGCCGTCTTGTGGTGGGCCATCTTGTGAGCGTCCTGCGGGTTCATCGGTCATAATGCTCGTGCATCTGCGCCTTGTGCCTTGGCGATGCAATGGGGAAGGAGGCCTAAACAGGCCAAAAGCGATGCAAAATGCGCATCAATTCATGCACCGGATTTGGCAATGCAGCGCCGCCGCGATAAGGCCATGTGCATGAACAATCCTGTGAACCATAGCGGCGCTAACCATGCTGGCGTGTCCGCCCATCCGGAACAGCAATATCTCGATCTGATGCGCCGCATCTGGGAAAACGGTGATGAACGGATCGATCGCACCGGCATTGGCACACGGTCGGTTATGGGCACGCAATTGCGGTTTGATTTGGCGGACGGAGCCATGCCGCTGATCACGACCAAACGGGTCTATTGGAAGACGGCGACGCGTGAATTGCTGTGGTTCCTCACTGGCAACACGAACATTCGCCCCTTGGTCTTGCAAGGGGTCAAGATCTGGAATGAATGGCCCCATGCACGCTATGTCAAAGAGACGGGCGAGGATATCGCGCTCGATGACTTCGTTGCCCGGA
>CAZDHB010000096.1:0-7796 GCA_964505255.1 uncultured Porphyrobacter sp. | reverse complement strand
TGATAAAAGGGCAGCCCCTTGCTGCGCGCCGCTGCCAGTCTTTGCCAGCTTGAATCGACCACCAGAACCGGCGTCTTGAGCGCGCGCATTTCTTCGGCCAGAGCAATGCTCCATGGGGTGCTGCCGACGATCAACAGGCCGGGCCTTGTGCTGCCCTTGACCTTCAGCAAGCGCGCGACCGGATCGATGGTAAAGCCATGCGCGAGAATTGTGGCGACCACTACGGCAAAGCTGAGACCGATCAGATTTTCCCCGTCGCTATAGCCAATATCGGCAAGACTGAGCGCGAACAGGCCGGAAATGGCCACCAGCACAATCCCGCGCGGTGCAATCCAAGCCAGAAATAGCCGTTCGTTCCAAGGGATCGAGCTGCCCAAGAGGCTGGTTAAAATGGTCACCGGTCGCACCACAAACAACAGCGCCAGGAGAAACGCGAAGAAGCGCAGCCCCTCGTCCGTGCGCGGGTCCATTGTGGCAATCGCGCTCCATTCAAGCGACGCGGAGAGCAGGATAAAAATGCCCGAGACCAGCAATACCGCAATGTTTTCCTTAAACGGGTGAATGCTCCTCAGGCTGGAGACATTCATATTGGCAAGCGCCACGCCCATGACCGTCACTGCGAGCAATCCGGCCTCATGCTCGATTAAGTTGGAGAGGACAAATACGCTGATGACAGTGGTCAAGAGGACCGGCACTTTCAAATATTCAGGAACCATCCCGCGCGGGAAGGACCAAGCAATCGCCGCCGCCGCACCGTAACCGATCAGCCCGGCCATGATCGCGGCAAAGATCATTGGCGGGACCACTTCGAACAGGGTGGCGCCGCCTGATGACAAGCGGAAATATTCGAACGCAATCACTGCGCATAATGCACCGGTGGGATCGTTCACGATCGCTTCCCATTTCAGGATCGATGCCGGTCTTTGCTGGACCGTTGATTGGCGCAGCAGAGGTATGACAACGGTCGGACCGGTGACCACCAGAATGCCGCCGAACAAGACCGCCACGGGCAAGGACAATCCGGCGATATGATGCGCCGCCATCGCCCCAAGGAACCAGCCAACGGCAACCCCAATGGTCGCCAATCGCCAGACCGCACTGCCGGAATGGCGCAGCTCTCTAAAATCGAGGCTGAGCCCCCCTTCAAACAGGATCAGCGCGACGCCAATGGCGATCATGGGTTGCAGTAAATCACCGAAAACACGCTGAGGATCGAGAATGCCCAGCACCGGGCCAGCGGCGAACCCTGCGATAAGCATTAAGACAATCGCGGGCCAACCTGTGCGCCACGCCAGCCACTGCGCGCCAATGCCCAAAATGCCCACAATGGCGATCAGGATGGCTTGTTCTTCCATGACAGACGAGGTCTTTCAGGCCCTTTTCAAATGTGGCAGCATTGGCCTTGCTCGGGGCAGGCAGGCACTGTCAAAACCGTTTGAGCCTTTGTCCTAGCCTACTCTCAGGCGCCGTCAAACTTCATCAATGCGTGCACGGCAACGCCGGTATCTTCCAGCGCGCGCCCCCCGCCCAGTTCAGGCAAGTCGATAACGAAAGCCCCATGCTCCACTCTTGCGCCAGCTTTGCGCAGCAATTGCGCGGCAGCGCAGGCCGTCCCTCCTGTCGCGATAAGATCATCAACGAGGACAACATGCATCCCGTCTGCAATCGCATCAGGATCCATTTCCAGCCGGTCAGTCCCGTATTCGAGCGCATAATCGACCCCGATGGTTGGGACGGGCAGCTTGCCCGGCTTGCGGACCGGCACAAAACCGATCCCAAGCTCAGCCGCCGCAGCCGCGCCAAAGATGAAACCGCGTGCCTCCATCCCGGCTATCGCCTCTGCCCCGACGCTTTGTGCATGTTCAGCCAGCAAGCGCACTGAACTGCGCAGCCCTTCGCCATGCCCGATGAGTGTCGTGATATCGCGAAACTGAATGCCGGGTTCGGGAAAATCAGGAACCGTGCGCACCAGTGCCTTCAATTGCTCTGGGTTCATCGGTTGGCTCCTTTGATTGATGCGGGACTGATAAACAAACGCCCCGCTTGGCAAAATGCAAGCGAGGCGCGGTGTTTTTTGTAAACTCAGCCTGTTTCAGACCAAGCTCCAAGCCATCAGTCTTTTTTGGCTGCCGACCAGATTTGTTTCTTGGACAAATATGCCAGCACCGTTGCGAAAATCAGGAAGATCATCACCGGCCAACCGGTCTGCTTGCGCTTCACCAAAGTGGGCTCCGCGGTCCACGTCAAAAAGGCGGCGACATCCTCGCTCATTTGCTGAACCGTGGCTTCCTTGCCATCGTCATAAGTCACCTGGCCTTCGATGAGCGGGTTCGGCATCGCAAGGTTGAGGTTCTTGAAATAAGGGTTGTGATAAAGGCCCGGACCAGGCGCGGCCTCGGGGAACTCTTCAAGTAATTCGGGGTCTGGCTCGGAATAGCCTGACAACAATGCTGCAAGGTAATTGGTGCCGTCATTGCGAGCCTTTGTCATCAAGGAGAGATCCGGCGGGATAGCATTGTTATTGGCCGCCGCTGCCATCACATCATTGGCATAAGGGGAAGGGAACGTATCTGTCGGCAGGGCGGGACGGGTTGTCACCTCGCCTGTGTTGGGATCAATTCCCGGAACCATCAGACTTGCCGCTTCTGCTTTCACTTGTGCCGGAGTGTACCCGATTTGCTCGAGATTGCGGATCGAGACGAATTTCAAGCTGTGGCACGCCGCGCAGACTTCCTTGTGGACCTTATAGCCGCGTTGAAGCTGAGCATAATCCCAAGTGCCGAACGGGCCATCAAACGAAAAGGCCACATCCGGCGCCTTTTTGTAAGGCAAGTGCTTGACCGGCTCTTCGGTGAGAAAGGCATAGGCGCCAAAGGTGAGCGAGATCAGCGCAACGCCAGCAAAGCCAAGGCCGATGAAAATTGAGATCAGGCGGATCATCGTAATGTCTCTTTTCTTCTTACCCTAAGCGCCGCTTATTCCGCAGGCTGTGCGGTTGGTGGCAAAACGGCTGCGTCATCCTTGCCCAGCACTTTCTCGGTGATCGAGAAGGGCAATTCCTCAGGCCGTTCGATCTGACTGATGATAGGCAGGATCACAAGGAAATGGAGGAAGTAATAGGCCGTGAACAGCTGGCTCAGCATCACATAAGGCTCTTCTGCGGGCATCCCGCCCAGAATGAACAGAGCGATCATGGTCGGGATCAGGCCGAACCAGAAGAACTTTCTGAACAAGGGCCGGTAATGGCCGCTGCGCACCGGTGATTTATCCAGCCACGGCAGGAAGAACCACACCAAAATTGAGCTGAACATGGCGATCACGCCCCACAGCTTCGCAGGCAGGATAAAGTCGAATGTGAAGGCTCTCAGGATCGCGTAGAAAGGATAGAAATACCATTCCGGCACGATCAGGGCTGGCGTCGAAAGCGGGTTCGCCTCGATATAATTGTCCGCATGCCCGAGCATATTGGGCAGGAAGAAGACCAGCGTGAAATAGAGCAGCAAGGCAATGCCCAGCCCGAAACCGTCTTTCGCGGTATAATAGGGGTGGAAGGGCAAGGTATCGCTTTCCTGCTTCACCTCGATCCCCGTCGGGTTAGACGAGCCGGGGATATGCAGCGCCCAAATATGCAGGATCACCACACCAAGGATCACGAAGGGCAACAAGAAGTGCAGGCTGAAGAAACGATTGAGCGCCGAATTATCCGGCGCAAATCCGCCAACCAGCCAGACTTGCAGGCTTTCGCCAACCAGCGGGATCGCGCCAAACAGACCGGTGATCACTTTCGCGCCCCAGAAGCTCATCTGGCCCCAAGGCAGAACATAGCCCATGAAGGCGGTTGCCATCATCAGCAAGAAGATGACCACGCCGAGCAGCCAGATCATCTCGCGCGGAGCCTTGTATGAACTGTAAAACAGGCCGCGGAAGATATGGATATAGACCACCAAGAAGAAGAAATGCGCCCCGTTCATATGGGCATAGCGGATCAGCCAGCCCCAGTTTACATCGCGCATAATATGCTCGACCTGACCAAAAGCGACTTGCGTATTGGCCGCATAATGCATCGCCAGGACCACCCCGGTGACAATTTGCAGTACCAAAAAGAAACCGGCCAGAACGCCGAAATTCCAGAAATAACTCAGATTGCGCGGAACCGGATAACCCGCACCCACCGCATTATAAACGAGGCGCGGCAAAGGCAGCCGTTCGTCAAGGAATTTGGTGAAGCCATTAGCTGGCTGATATTCGCGTGCCCAAGGAAAGCTCATAATCTACTCTCTACTCGTCAATTAACCGACAAGAATGGTCGTTTCGCCTGTGAAGGCATATTCCGGCACTTCCAGATTGGTCGGCGCCGGACCTTTGCGAATACGGCCAGCGGTGTCGTAATGCGACCCGTGGCAGGGGCAGAAATATCCGCCATATTCGCCCTTATTCTCGCCCTCTGCTGCGCCCAAAGGCACACAGCCCAGATGCGTGCACACACCCATGGTAACCAGAACGTCCTCGTTCCCTTCCTTGGTGCGATCAGCCAGGGTTTCAGGCTGGCGCAATTCGGAGAGCGGGGTATCCTGAGCCTCGGCCATTTCAGCCTCGGTCAAGCGGCGGATAAACAGCGGCTGCTTGCGGAAGATCGCTTTGATCGCTTGGCCCGATTCGATGGCGGAAATATCCACCTCGGTCGTGCTTTCCGCCAAAACATCAGCTGAAGGTGCCATCTGGCTAACCAAAGGCAAAACAGCCGCCGCGCCGCCAACCCCGGCGGCCGAGACCGCGGCAATATTAATAAAATCGCGCCGACGCACACCGTCCTCGGCCGCTCCGGTTTCTTGCGCCGTTTCTGGCGAATTGGTTGCAGCAGTCTCTGCCATCAGCCCTTACCTACCATTTCGTCACTCTCACCCAATTGCCCATTATCACACAAATGGGCGAGCGCTGTGAAAACAATCCGTCCAAATAGCTGCTTACGCACACTCTTGAAAGCCGGGTCTAACCCCTATCTCTAAGGTGGCAAACTGGCTATTGTCGCTGCGCACTTAGCCAGATTGTTAGCGCTTGCCAACCGCCATTTTGGCAAGCCTCATTCGCTTTCGCGCAATCCGATCATGCTGAGCTGCCTTCCGCCGGTTTCCTCGCCTCGATGGGTGGCTCTGCGATAGGAATGAAAACGCTGCTTTTCGGCGTATGTATCGCGCGCCAGATCATCGATTTGCGTCACCCCTGAGGCGCGCAACATCTGGCGCACAAAGCCGGGTAAATCAAACTGCCAGTGCCCGCTTCGCCCCGCCTCGAAATAGCCATGATGCGCAGGAGCGAACTGATCCCGCATCGCTGCATCGACCTCGTAGCTGTCTTGCGCAATACAAGGTCCGATCGCCGCCTTGATCCCCCCTGCATGGGCGCCAAGGGCTTCCATCGCGGTCACCGTATTGGCAATCACACCGCCAAGCGCGCCGCGCCACCCGGCATGGGCTGCGCCGATCACATGGGCCCGCTCATCGTAAAGCAGGATTGGCGTGCAATCCGCCGTGACAATGCCCAAGACCACTCCGGCCCGGCCGGTCACCAGCGCATCGCCATTAGGCCGCTGGTCCTGCGGCCAAGGCCTGCGCACCTCCAGCGCCAGATTGCTATGCACTTGATTGGCCATCACCAAGCGGCCACCTTGCAGCACGTCATCCGCCTCAAGACCCGATTTGTCCGAGAAGCCATGCGCTGCACCGGCGAGCAGCTTGGAAGTGAGCGGCCTTGTCACGCTTAGCCCTCTAACGAGCGGCTAACCTGCTCGAATGTGTCGCGCGAGAGGTCTTTGCGTTCTGCTATGCGCTCCAGCTCGGCCCGCATTGTGCCCGAATAGGCGGGCGCGAGGCGCCGCCAGCGGCCAAGCGCCGGGACAAAACGCGCCGCAGTTTGCGGATTGATCGGGTCCAGCGCGAGCAGGAAATCGCCAAGAAAACGGTACCCTTCGCCATCGGCCCGGTGAAACGCGGATGGATTGCCCGCAAAGGCCATATAAAGCGCGCGGGCGCGGTTCGGATTGGCCAAAGTGAAATCGGGATGGAGCGCCAAGGTTTTGACATGCTCAAACACGTCCTTGTGAAGCGCAAAGGCTTGCAGGCTGAACCATTTGTCGATGACCAGCGCATTGCCTTGAAAGCGGTCATAGAAGTCCGCCAGCGCCGCAGCGCGCGCTGGGCAATCAAGGTCGCACAAAATGCCCAAGGCGCCCTGACGGTCGGTCATATTATCGCTTGCGGCATATTGCCGCTCTGCCAACAAAGCTGCGCGCTCGCCATCGCTGGACGCGATCAATGCGAGCACCGCCGATTTGATGCGCCGCGCGCCTTTCGAAGCGGGATCATGGCCGAAGGGCACGGCGCTGGCTCGCTCGTATATGCCGAGCAGCAGCGTTTGCAATTCGCCGCCCAAAACCGCCTTCAGCCTCTCGCGCGCCGCGATGAGCGCGAGCGGGTCTGCTGCCTCGCTTTGATCCATCAGCACTGTCACCGCAGGCAATTGCATTAACTCGCCGCGCATCAGATCATCCAGCGTATCATCGCGCAGAATGCTCGCAAAGGCATGGACAATGGCATCCAGCCCAGCTGTGTCCTCGCTTGAACCTGCCACCTCTTGCAAAAGATGCCCGGTCACCAATTCTTGCAGCGCCTCATAGCGCGCAAAAGGGTCATCATCCTGGCCCGCCAAAAAGGCAAGATCAGCGCTGCTTGCTGTGCGCTCGATCCGCACAGGTGCGGTAAAGCCGCGGTTGATCGAAAGCGCTGGTTGAGCGCAGGTCTTGCCCAAAGAAAAGCTCTGCTCTTCATCGGTAAGGATCAGCAATTGTTCCTCGCCCAAAATCCCGCTTTCACGGCAATGCAAAGCAGCCTTCAAGGGGATCGGCATGGGCTGCTTGCCCGATTGGCCGGGCGTATCGGGTATGCTTTGCTTAAGCGACAGCAGCGCCTCGCCATTTTCCTCGGATAAGCGGGCATGAATATGCGGCGTGCCCGCTTGGCGGTACCACAAGCGGAATTGCTTGAGTTCAAGCCCTGCGCCCGCTTCAATCGCTGAGACGAAATCCTCGCAAGTTGCCGCCTCGCCATCATGCCGCTCGAAATAGAGGTCCGTGCCTTGTCTAAATGCCTCAGGCCCCGCGATCGAACGCATCATGCGAATAACCTCGGCGCCCTTGTTATAGACCGTGGCAGTGTAAAAATTGCTGATCTCGCGAAAACTGTCGGGCCGGATCGGATGCGCCAGCGGCCCTGAATCTTCCGGGAATTGAGCGCTGCGCAAAATCCGCACATCCTCGATCCGCTTGACGCTTTGAGAATGCATATCCTGACTGAACAATTGATCGCGCAGAACCGTAAAGCCCTCTTTCAAAGACAATTGGAACCAGTCGCGGCATGTGACCCTATTGCCGGACCAATTGTGGAAATACTCATGGGCGATCACGCTTTCCACGGCATCAAAATCAGCGTCGGTGGCGGTTTCCTGATCGGCCAGCACATATTTGGTGTTGAAGACGTTGAGCCCTTTGTTTTCCATCGCGCCCATGTTGAAATCAGAGACCGCAACGATGTTATAAACATCAAGGTCATATTCGCGCCCAAAAGTCTCCTCGTCCCAGCGCATGGAGCGGTGCAGCGAGGCAAGCGCGTGATCGGTGCGCCCCAGATCTTCTTGGCGGACCCAGACATTGCAATCGACTTGCTTGCCCGACATGGTCGTAAAATCGCCCGACTTTGCGACCAGATCGCCAGCGACCAGCGCAAACAGATAGGACGGCTTTG
>CAZDHB010000095.1:2865-7843 GCA_964505255.1 uncultured Porphyrobacter sp. | reverse complement strand
TGCGGGAGGCTCTTGCCCGTGCCACCGCAAGGGTTATAACTTCACCCATCTTTCGATATATCAATGCCCCCATAAGACATTCAGCGTAAGACATTTAGGAACATTCATGCCAGACAGTCAGTACCGGTTTGCCAGCGAAACCCGCAAAGAGCGCCGCGCAAAACGCTTTGTTTCAGCCGCGCTCATTCTCGGTGCGTCGGCGACGCTCGCTGCTTGCGGTGGCCGCGACCGGCCTGAGAATGGTTTGGTCGAGGCGCAAGTCAATACGATCGGGGTCAATACATTTTTGTGGCGCGCATCGCTTGAGACGGTGAGTTTTGCGCCGCTATTGCAAGCCGATAGTGCGGGCGGCGTCATCGTCACAGATTGGTATTCCAATCCCAGCAATCCGGGCGAGCGGGTGAAAATGACCATTACCATCCTCGACACGGATCTGCGCGCCGATGCTTTGCGCGTCGCCGCCAGCAGGCAAGTTGCCCAAGGGACAGGCTGGGTCGAGGCACCGGTTCAAGCGGCAACCGTCCAAAAGCTGGAAGATATCATTCTGACCAAAGCGCGCGAACTCAGGCGTCAAACGCTCGCGAGCTAAGCTGCCTTAAGGGGCGGCCGGTCATTTCGTTTCGGTCAGCGCGCGCCGATCGCTGAGGGCCTCTTGGTTTTCATAGGCGTCCGTGCGCAAAAGCCGCTTCCCATGGACAGATTTTTGCGTAACACGGCGGTATATGACCGAGATAAATTCCGACAATTCTTTTGATCCCGCCGAGGTTGATGGCAAGTGGCAACGCGCCTGGGATGATGCGAACACATTCAAAGCCGATAGCAATTCGGACAAGCCGAAAAGCTATGTGCTGGAAATGTTTCCTTACCCCTCGGGCCGGATCCATATTGGCCATGTGCGCAATTACACCATGGGCGATGTTCTGGCGCGCTATAAGAAGATGACCGGCCACGAAGTGCTTCACCCGATGGGGTGGGATGCATTCGGCATGCCCGCTGAAAATGCGGCGATGGAAAAGGGCGTGCATCCCGGCACATGGACCCGCGAGAACATCGCGCATATGAAGTCGCAATTAAAGCGGCTGGGTTTCGCGCTCGATTGGACGCGCGAATTTGCCACTTGTGACGCGGAATATTACGGTCACGAACAAGCGCTGTTTATCGACCTTTACGAGGCAGGTCTGCTTTACCGCAAGGAGAGCGAGGTCAATTGGGATCCGGTTGATTTGACCGTGCTGGCCAATGAGCAAGTGATCGATGGCAAAGGCTGGCGTTCCGGTGCCGAGATTGAGAAGCGCAAGCTCAAACAATGGTTCTTGAAAATTACGGATTTCGCCGAGGACTTGCTGGGGGGGCTCGCCAAGCTGGACGGATGGCCCGAACGTGTCCGGTTAATGCAGGAAAACTGGATCGGCAAAAGCCAAGGTCTGCAGTTCCATTTCCATGCCCTGAAACACGGCGAGAAATTCAGCGCCGAGGAAGAGCCAGCCCGGACCGAACAGGGCGGCGATCCGCTCGCCAAAATCGAGGTCTATTCGACCCGGCCCGATACAATCTACGGCGCCAGTTTTGTGGCGGTTGCGGCGGATCATCCGCTCGCCAAACATGTTGCCGAGAGCGATGAGGCGGCGAGCGCGTTCATCGACACCTGCAAACGCGGCTCCACCACGCTGGCCGAGATTGAGAGCGCGGAGAAGCTGGGTTATCGCACCGATATCGAGGCGCTGCACCCGCTCGATCCAGCAGTGCGCCTGCCGGTTTACATCGCGAATTTTGTCCTGATGGAATATGGCACCGGCGCAGTGATGGGCGTACCGGGCCATGACCAGCGCGATTTCGAGTTTGCCAGCAAATATAATCTGCCCATCATTCGGGTCGTTGCGCAAGATCCCGGGGCTAAGGACGAGCCTTTTCGGGAAGGCGCAGAAGCGGGCGAGGGGGTGTTGGTCAATTCCGATTTTCTCGATGGGATGACCGTAGAAGACGCCAAAAACGCCGTTATTGGCCGCGCCAAGGAAGAGGGCTGGGGGCAGGGTCAAACCGCTTGGCGACTGCGCGATTGGGGCGTCTCGCGCCAGCGTTATTGGGGGACGCCGATCCCCTTTATCCATTGCGATGCCTGCGGGGTTGTGCCCGTACCCAAGCGCGATTTACCCGTGAAGCTGCCGGATGATGTGGAGTTTGATCGGCCGGGCAACCCGCTTGAGCGGCATCCCCGATGGAAGCACACCGGCTGCCCGACTTGTGGCCGCAGCGCTTTGCGCGAGACTGACACGCTCGACACATTCGTAGACAGCTCGTGGTATTTCCTGCGCTTTGCAAGCCAGCCCGGTGACCGCCCCTTTGATCCCGAAGAAGTCGCCAAATGGTTGCCGGTTGAACAATATATCGGCGGCATTGAACATGCCATTTTGCATTTGCTTTATGCGCGTTTTTGGACCCGCGCGCTGGAGCGGATGGGCCAGATCGAAATCACCGAGCCGATGGCCTCGCTCTTTACCCAAGGCATGGTCACCCATGCGACCTATGCCCGCCGCGCACCCGAAGATGGGCGGCAGCACTTCTACACACCGGCAGAAGTGGAACGCGATGGTGACCGCGCAGTATTGAAAAGTGATGGCTTCCCGGTTGAGATTGGCCGGGTCATCAAAATGTCCAAGTCGAAGAAGAATGTTGTCGATCCCGATGCCATTATCGACAGTTACGGCGCGGACGCGGTGCGCTGGTTCATGCTGTCCGATAGCCCGCCCGAGCGCGATTTGCCTTGGTCAGAAGCCGGGATCGAGGGATGCTGGCGCTATGTAAACCGGTTCTGGCGCTTGGTTGGCGGTTATGATGCAGAAGCAGGCGGAGAGGATGCCAAGCTGGAGCGTAAATTGCACCAGACGATTTCTGCCGTGGCGCAAGATATCGAAGCCTTGGCTTTCAACAAGGCGGTGGCGCGCCTCTATGAACTCACCAGCGCGATTGAAAAAGCCGCCCCATCGAGCAGCCGCAATGCAGCGATCATCCATTTGACGCAAATGATCGCGCCCATGATGCCGCATATTGCCGAGGAGGCATGGTCTAGGCTGGGTCAAAGCGGGCTGATTGCCAACTCTGATTGGCCGCATGTTGACGAGACATTGCTGGAGGAGAGCGAGGTCACAATCGCGGTTCAGCATATGGGCAAGCTGCGCGATACTTTGTCCGCGCCCAAGGGCGCAAGCAAGGACCAATTGCAGGAATTGGCCCTCAGCAGCGAGAAGGTTCAGCGCTCGCTTGACGGGGCCGAAATACGCAAAGTCATTGTGGTTCCTGATCGCTTGGTCAATATTGTGACGTGATGGCTCGGTGTTTGTCTCTTTGGCTTTTGGCCTGCGCCTCGCTGGTGCTGGGCGCGTGTTCGCTGCAGCCGCTCTATTCAAGCGGTGCGGGCGGCACGGCCGCGCGAGGGCTGGGCGCGATTGACGTGCCTGCCATACCCGGCCGCGCGGGCTGGCTGATGCGCAATGCCCTGACCGACCGGCTTGAGGTGAGCGGCGAGGGCGCGTCCCTCTACCGGCTCGATGTTCGGCTGGATGATGATCTGGAAGGGCTGGGCGTTTTGGCCGACGACACCATCAGCCGCGAGCGGCGGACGCTGCGCGCGCGGTATCAATTGGTCGAATTGGCAAGCGGGGCAATTTTGCTCGATGCAACCGCTGGCAGCGATGCGGGAATCGATGTGGTGTCGAGCGAATATGCCACGATTGCAGCAGAGCAGCGCGCTTTGGAAAACCTCTCGCAGGAGCTGGCTGACCAGATGGTGACCCGCATTGCCGTCACGCTCAGAGGCCAGGAGTGAGCCCGTCTGCAGGGACCCCGCGCGCGCATGTTTGCGCGATAGTGAAGGGGTCTAGTGCGGTTGGGGCCGCGGTCAAAAAGGCACCCGTGCAAAGCGCAATGCCTGCGCGCCAGACGAGGGCCGCGTGAAGCTTACCAATTCCACATTTGCCGGGAAAATGCGCGGCGCTGTGCAAAGCTGTGATCTATTCTTCTTTTGCGGTCCTGATGAAGCAGGCGCATCAGCCGCAGCGGCTGATCTGATCGCAGCGCTTGATGATCCGGGCGAGCGGGTTGAGCTTTCGGGAGGCGAATTGCGCGCCGATCCGGCAAAATTGGGCGATGAGGCGCGCTCCTCCAGCCTGTTTGGTGACAAGCGCCATATTTACGCGCGGGTGAGCGGAGATGAAGCGCATGATGCGCTCAAAGCCCTGATCGAGACCAGCGAGGCGGGCGCCAGCGCGCCTTGTCCAGTGATCGTGATTGCGACCTCGGCCACAGATAAATCGCGCACTGCCAAGCTGCTGGAGAAGCGCAAGGATGCGCTTGTGACAATGTTTTATCCGCCAGATCTTGGTTCGGTTGCGCAGGCCGTGCGCAAGCTGGGCGATGCAGCAGGTGTGCAATTGGCCGCCGATTTGGCGGAGCGGATTGCCCGCGGGGCGATGCTTGATGTGCGTCTCGCCGCCTCGGAGGTGGAGAAGCTGGCGCTGTATCTAGGCGCTTCGACACAGTCACCCAAACGGGCCGAGACGGCGGACCTTGATGCGATCGGGGCCAGCAGCGAGGAGGATGGTTTTATGCCGCTCGTCAATGCTGTTCTGTCTGGCGATACTGGCCGGCTGCCCGAGGAATTGAAACGCATGCGCGAGGTGGCGCTTAATCCGGTCGGTGTGCTGCTGGCGATAGAGCGGCGTGCGGCGCAATTGGCCCGGATCGCTGCCAAATTGGGTCCGCGCGGATCGCTCGACCGGCTGGGCAAGGGCGAAAAGGCGCAGCTTGGGATCTTCTTTCGCGAGGAACGCGATATTCGCCAACAAGTGCGTCACTGGCGGGGGCGCAGGCTTGATATGCTGGTCTTGCGGCTTACCGAAATGCACCGCGAATTGCTCACCAACAGCCAATCGGCCGAAACTTTGCTGGCGCAAGGCTTGGCCCGCATTGCCCGCAGCGCTGC
>CAZDHB010000095.1:0-2765 GCA_964505255.1 uncultured Porphyrobacter sp. | reverse complement strand
TGGCCCTAGTTTTTTGGCCCTAGTTTTCTGGAACAGCGAAGCTGCCGGTCACGCGGCCATTGCCATTGGTGCTGGTCTCGGGCGCGCCGGAGACCGAGGACGACCCCGAGGCTCTACCATCCACGCTGGAGATGCCGGTGTTAAGGTCAATCACCAGCCGGCCGCCGCTCAGCGTATCACCGCCCCGATTAAGCCGCACATTGCCCGACATGGTGATGATCCGCCGGTTGAAATCATACACCGCAACCTCGGCTGAGGCGGCTTCGTTCGCGCGGGCGACCCGCACGCCGCCGGTGGCGGTGATCCGCTGAATACGCAAGGTCCCGGTGTCGCTGAAATTGACCAGTGTGCGCGCTGCGCTCAGCCTCAGACCAGCCTGGCTGATCACCACATTGCCCGACAGCACCACCCGGTTTTGCCGGTCCTGCAATTCTATCCGGTCCGCGCCATAATCAACCGGCGCATTGGAATTATGGCCCGCGATGGATTGGGCATTGAGTTGCAGTGCGCCCAGCAGACCGAGCGTCAGGATAAACCCGCTGAGCGCCCAGCGCAGGCCATGCTGCATAATCGCGCGTTTTAGAGTGAGACTTTCGGCGCCGTATGTGTGCATCGCCGGATTTGCACTTTTCATGACCAAAGCCCTTTCACGAACCCAAATCGATTGAACGCAGATCACCGACCATATTGAGGCTGCTCGGCATACGCAATTGCCCAGGCACCATGCGCAGCCGCGCATCACCGATCAGCGTAACCGTGCGCGCTTCCAAATCCGCCTCGATGCGATTGGCCGAAAAAGTCCCGGCTGGGATCGCGCCTGTCACACCGCCTGCGCCAGTGACCAGCTTGGTCCCCAGCGCCACTGACACATCACTCAGCAGCATGCGGTAACCATCAGCCGCGTTCATTTCCATGGTGCCCGCAACCCGCATCACTTCTTGTTCGATCGTGTAATCGCCCTTGGCCGCCTCTACCAAGGCCGGGCCATCCGACATGACCATGCGCGCGGCCATTTCATTCATGCGCACGATGCCTTCCTCGCTTGATTGCTGGACCGCTTGTGATGCGGTGAGCGAAAAGGGTCTGCCGCCATTATCCTGCCCGCGGTACATGGCATTTTCGACCCGCAACCGCTCGTCAATCATCGCCACCTTGTTGCGGTCGAGCAGAAAGCTGACCTCGCCGCGCGGACTGAGCGGGGTAATGATCATCAGCGCCGCGACCACTCCGACCAGCATTGGCAAAGCCCGCCCCAAAAGGCGGATTATGCGGTCGTGCGATCCGCCTGGCGCAGCGAAATGTTGCCGCTTGCTGCGTCTTTGCGCGGCTTCCTCGGTCTCAATTCTGCGCTGCTTAGTGGCCATGGGAGCGGTTCTTAAAGGCTTTAAGCTGACATATGGCTGAAGATATCGTGATCGCTCCATCCAGCCAGATCGAGCCTTGCACGCATCGGCAGGAAGTCGAAACAGCCCTGAGCCAATTCGCTGCGCCCCTCGCGCGCTAAACGTTTCTCCAGCTCGGCCTGCAAGCGGTGGAGGTAACGCACATCGCTCGCCGCGTAATCGCGCTGAGCCTCGGTGATGTTTGGTCCGCCCCAGTCAGAGCTTTGCTGCTGTTTGGAGATGGTCTCACCCAGCAATTCCTCGACCAGATTTTTGAGGCCGTGCCGGTCGGTATAGGTACGCACCAGCTTGCTGGCGATCTTGGTGCAAAATACGGGCGATGCCTCGACCCCCAGATAATGCTCTATCGCGGCCAGATCGAAGCGCGCAAAATGATAGAGTTTCACCCGGGTTTTGTCGCCCAGAACGCTGCGCAAATTGGGCGCATCATAATCGCTATCGGGATTGAAGCGGATCAGATGTTCATCCCCGCTGCCATCGCTGATCTGGACCAGACATAGTCTGTCGCGCGGTGTCGAAAGACCCATGGTTTCGGTATCAACCGCCAGCGCGCCGGGGCCCAGCGCATCAGCAGGAATGTCTTCTTCATGAAAATGGACTGCCATAATGGCGATGTCCTCTACGCGGATTGGCCACCAAGGGGAAGAGGTGCGGGGTTAAGTTTTGCCATTGAGGGCAAGGTCAGGTTAGATAGCGGGCCATGGTTCTTGGTCAACTCCCCGCCAGCTGGGCACCGCATCTGGCCGATGTCATGGTCAGCGGGGCCGTGCGCAAGCTCGCGGCGATGCTGCGCGCGGATGAGGCGGCGGGCAAGGTCATTTACCCGCCCCAAGCGGCGCGGCTGAAAGCGTTGGAATTGACCCCATTGGACGCAGTGAAAGTGGTGCTTTTGGGGCAGGATCCCTATCACGGCCCCGGTCAGGCGATGGGCCTTAGTTTTTCTGTCCCGCAAGGCGCGGCCCTGCCGCCTAGCCTGCGCAATATTTACAAAGAGCTTGAGGAGGATTGCTCCCTTCCCGCCGCACGCCATGGCGATCTTACCGCTTGGGCGCAGCAAGGCGTTCTCTTGCTTAACAGCGCGCTTTCGGTTGAAGCGGGTAAAGCGGGCAGCCATGCCGCGGCCAAAACGGGCGGCGGCTGGGAAGCGATTACGGATGCATGCATCAAGGCGGTTGCCGCGCGCGAGGCCCCTTGCGTGTTTATTCTATGGGGTTCTCACGCACAAAAGAAGGCCGCCGCCGCGGCCCGGCATGATCAGCATTTGGTGCTGAGCGCGCCGCACCCCAGTCCGCTTTCTGCCTATCGCGGATTTTTCGGTAGCAAACCGTTTAGCAAGGCCAATGCCTTCCTCAAACAGCATGG
>CAZDHB010000094.1:0-7845 GCA_964505255.1 uncultured Porphyrobacter sp. | reverse complement strand
TCGCATAATCTGCTCTACATGGCGGCGATGGCGCATGTGCCCTTGCCCGGCCATGTGCTCGATGCGATGGAAGGCAGCGGCCTTGTCAATGCTGCAACCAGCGTAACAGAGCCGCCACTCGCGCCGCAGCAGCAACTCTCCTTTGGCGACCGGCTCAGCGTGGATAGCTGGCTTTTCCTGCGTCAGGGCGATGCCGATTTTGCGCTTACCGGTCCTAATGCGGCGTCATATGGGCGCAGTCAGGCGGGTGCGGTCATGCGTTACCAATTGGCGCCTTCTTCCGGTTTTGAACCCAGCGCCTATGTCAGAGCCACCGGCGCGCTGGGGTCGGTCAGTGAACAAGATCTTGCCGCCGGCCTCAGCGTCAAACCGGTCGCGAGCCTTCCGCTCAGCCTGCATGGTGAAGCGCGGCTAAGCCGCTTTGCCGATGGCTCGACCGAGGTCCGGCCCGCGGCCTTCATCACGGCCGGGATGGAGCGCAGTGATCTGCCGCTTGGTTTGGCTGCGCGCGGTTATGGACAGGCAGGCTATGTGGGCGGAAAATTTGCGACGCCATTTGCCGATGGAATGCTGGTTGTTGACCGGCAGGTGGCGCGTTTTGATCTTGGAAATCTGCGCGCTGGCGCCGGTGTCTGGGGCGGCGCGCAAAAGGGTGCGCGGAGGCTCGATCTGGGGCCAAGCGCGAATATCTCGGTTCGCATAGGCGAAGTGCCTGCGCGCGTCTCGTTTGACTACCGTTTCCGTGTCGCTGGCGATGCACAGCCTGGTTCCGGCGCTGCTTTGACTGTCTCGACCGGATTTTAAACCGTCCTTTGGGTTTAATCCTGCGCGCGCCTGAGATAGGGCGCATTTATGGATGTCTATCTCCCCATTGCAAACTTGGCGGTCAATGGCCTCTTGATTGTGGCATTGGGCGGTTTGACCGGCATTTTGTCGGGGCTGTTTGGGGTGGGCGGCGGCTTTCTCACGACGCCCCTGCTGATCTTTTACGGCGTTCCGCCGACGGTCGCCGCAGCTTCTGCATCGACTCAGGTAACAGGGGCGAGCGTGTCGGGCGTTTTGGCCCATAAACGGCGTTCCGGTGTCGACTTCAGAATGGGCTGGGTCATGGTTGGCGGCGGCGTCCTTGGGGCTTTGCTGGGGGCTTTGCTGTTCCGGTTCTTTCGCGCAATTGGCCAGATCGACGTGGTGATCAATTCGCTTTACGTGCTGCTGCTCGGCTCGATTGGCATTGTCATGATGCGCGAGGCGCTGCAGACGATCAGAGGGCAAGCAGCAGAGGCCGCCCCGCGCAGGAGGCGGCACCATCCGTTGGTGGTGGCTTTGCCGTGGCGCTGGCGCTTTTATGGCTCGGGGCTTTACATTTCTCCGCTCGCACCGCTGGTATTGGGTCTGATCGTTGGGGTTTTGACCATGCTGATGGGGGTTGGCGGCGGGTTCCTGCTGGTCCCGGCGATGCTGTATATTCTGGGGATGAGCGGCAATGTGGTCGTCGGAACCAGCCTGTTTTACATCATGTTTGTGACAATTGCCGCGACTTTGACGCATTCACTCACCACCAAAGCGGTCGATATTGTGCTGGTGGTCTTGCTGCTTATTGGATCGGTGACAGGTGCCCAATTCGGCACTCAGGTGGCCGCGCGATTAAAGCCAGAAGTGCTGCGGGTCGTGCTGGCGGTAATTGTGCTGCTGATTGCGGTCAGGATGCTGTTTGGACTGTTTGTCCAACCGGATGAGATTTACACGGTGAACCCGCTATGAGGGTGTGGCTTGCTTTGCTTTGTGCGCTTGCGCTGATGGGGCAAAGAGATCCCATTCTGGTGCCAGAAGTCTCGCAGGACGAGGTGCAAGTGCGGCAGGGCTTTACCGGCACCGAATTGCTGCTGTTCGGCGCAATTCTTGATCCAAGAGGGCGCGCTGCGGGGGATGAATATGACATCGTCGTTGTGCTCAAAGGTCCCTCAGAGCCCATTCGGCTGCGCGAGAAAGAGCGCTTTGCCGGCATTTGGGTCAATGCGCAGAGCAGCGACTATCGCTCCGTTCCATCGTTTTTTGCCGTCGCCGCCTCGCGCGATATTGCCGATATCGTCGATGAAAAAACCGCTGCAATTTATGAATTCGGGACCGATTATATCCAATTGTCACCCAGCGGCGTGATTGAGGCAGAGGAGCAATTGCGCTTTGCCGCCGGCCTCGTAGATTTGAAGACAAGGCAGAACCTCTACAGCCAGGATTTCGGCGGCGTCCAATTGAGCGAGCAAGTGCTTTACCAGGCGAGAATTTCGCTGCCTTCCAACGTATCCACCGGCGTCTATACGGCTGAGACATTTGCCGTGCGGCGCGGTCAGGTGATCGCTTCTGCATTGGCCGAGGTTGAGGTGCGCAAAGTAGGCTTTGAGCGGCTTGTCGCCGATTCAGCGCAAGAATACTCGCTTATTTATGGTCTCTTGGCCGTGGCAATGTCGATCGGGATGGGCTGGGCCGGGGGGCGGGCCTATCAACTGCTATAGGGGGTCTTTGAAAACGCCCGCAGTCACTTCAATCCTTACCTCATATTAACCGCTTTCCTGTTAGCTCAAGCTTTCTTTTTTCAGGTTTGGGTCAGCATATGAATGATATGAGTTCAAAAGGGTTTGGGAACGCCTCCTCGCAAAGCGATGTGCCGGGCGAGCAAAGCCCCCATAGCGCCCAATCCGCTCGCCCTGCAGCGGCTGATCCCTCCGCTCCAAATCTGCAGCGCCGCGAATTGCGCCGCCCGCCCCCATCAGCAGAATTGCAAGCGCCGCCCGCTGATATGTCGCCCAGGGATATGAAGCCAGCTGATGTTTCACCCAGGGATATGAAGCCAGCGCCCCCCTCTGCTGCCGTATCTGCGCCTAACCGGGCGCCATCACCCGCTGCTGGGCAAGCGCCAGCGGCGCAGCCTGCACCAGCAAAGGTGGCCCCCGCAGCCGATCCCGGCGTAAAGCTTGATCCGATTGGAGTTGTGCTTGAGATTTCGGGTGCCGGCTCGCAAGTCGCAATTGATCTTCAGCGTCTCAACGAATGTATGCAAAGCGATGACCCATCAATCGCCTTGGCTGGCCAAGTGGGCAGTCAGATCAAAATCCGGGTCGGTAATAGCTGGCTGCTGGCCAATGTTCGCGATCAGAAACGGGATCGCAAAGCCGAAGGCAGCATTATTGCCAGCATTGATTTTCTGGGCGAGGGTCAAGAAGAGAAAGTCACCGGCAAGCTGCACGGATTTAAGCGCGGTGTGACCCGCTATCCGATCCCCGGCTCGCTGGTGTATCCGGCGACCACGCCCGATTTGAAACAGGTTTATGCCAGCGACGGGCGTTCTGCGGTCACCATCGGTAAGGTCTATCCAACCAAGGATATTCGCGCCGGTCTTTATGTTGATGCGATGCTCGGCAAACACTTTGCCCTGCTTGGCTCGACCGGTACCGGTAAATCGACCACTGCGGCTTTGATCCTGCACCGGATTTGCGAAGCGGCCCCAGAGGGTCATATCGTAATGATCGATCCGCACGGCGAATATTCCGCGGCCTTTCGGCAAACCGGGGTGATCCTCGATGTGTCCAATTTGCAAATGCCCTATTGGCTGATGAATTTTGACGAGCATTGCGAGATTTTGCTGACCAGCAATGGGGCCGAGCGGCAAGTGGATGCCGATATTCTCGCCAAATGTCTGCTGGTTGCGCGCAAGAAAAGCCGCCTTGCTGAAAGCCTTGGCAAGATCACGGTGGATTCGCCCATTCCCTATCTTCTGTCGGACCTCGCTAACGAGATCCAGAACCAGATGGGCAAGCTTGAAAAATCAACCTCCAGCGCGCCATTTATGCGGATCAAGAACAAGCTCGAGGAGCTGAAAGGCGATCCGCGTTATCAATTCATGTTCTCCGGCATGTTGGTCGGTGACACGATGGCTGACTTTATCAGCAAGGTGTTCCGCATGCCGAGCGGGGGCAAGCCTATTTCGATCATCGATGTGTCCGGCGTGCCATCGGATGTGACCGCAACCGTGGTCGCCGTGCTCAGCCGGTTGGTGTTCGATTTTGCCATTTGGGGCCGTGAGGAAAAGACCCGTCCGATCCTGCTCGTTTGCGAAGAAGCGCACCGTTATGTGCCAAGCGAGAAGAACGCCGATGGGTCGAGTGTGGGCACCATCCTCAGCCGGATCGCGAAAGAGGGTCGCAAATACGGCATTTCCCTAGGCCTCATCACACAGCGGCCATCCGATTTGGCCGAGGGGGTCTTGTCGCAATGCGGTACGATCATTTCGATGCGCCTCAATAACGACCGCGACCAAGCCTTCGTGAAGGCCGCCATGCCCGAAGGCGCGCGCGGTTTCCTCGATTCCATCCCGGCCTTGCGCAACCGCGAGTGCATTATTTGCGGCGAGGGTGTGGCGATTCCGATCCGGGTTACCTTCGACAATCTGGAAGAGGCCAAACGTCCTGCATCCGAGGACCCCAGCTTTGTCGATCTGTGGAGCGAGAGCGGCGGCGAAGAAGAGCAGGTTGAGCGGATTGTTCAGCGCTGGCGCGCGCAGGGTTAAGTCGCGCGTTCATCGCCGTAAAGATGGATATGCAGCCGGTCTGACAGTCTAAAGCCGTGTTCCAAACACAGCGGGGCCAGCCATTCGGCGCGTTCGCGCAGCACTGCGCTGCCTGTCCCCTCGGGCATGAGAAACACATGGCCGCGTTTGAAGCGATGACGGGCTTGAAGCGCCAGAACCTCGTCGAGGTCGGAAGGCTCTGCAATCACAAATTTGAAAAAGGCGCGGCTGTCGCTGGCGTAGAAATCCAGCCGTTCCTCGATCAGCGCCAGTTCGGCCGCATTGCCCGAATGCGCGAGCTTGGGGCTGACATTATATTGATCGACCCGGATATCGACATGCGAAGACGCTTTGGTTGTGCCATTGGTTTCAATCTCCACCTCGATATCGGGCAAAATCGCAAGCATGTCAGCCAGCCCAGCGCATTGCAGCAGAGGTTCCCCGCCCGTGATGACGAGCCGTTTTTGCCCCAAAGCGGCCACTTTGGCGGCGGCTTTTGCTGGTGAAATTTCGACCTGATTGGCTTTGCGATCAAACACTTGGCCATCGCGGTGCGGGCGCTCGTCCCCCTCGAAATGCCAGGTATAGGCGGTATCGCACCAGGTGCAGGCAAGGTTGCAGCGTGACAGCCGGATAAAGGCAACCGGCATGCCTGCTGAGGGCCCTTCGCCTTGCAGCGAGGCGAAAATTTCGGGCCCACCAGTGTCATCAGTGGCAAGGGTTAGAACCATTTCACGTCTTGGGACCTCATCTTGGGTGCTTTGCTCGTTTTCGCTGAATTGGGCGCTGCTGGTTAGAGTTTATCTTTTTGCTAGCTCAGCGCGTTGCCATTTTGCGCTTATATCTCATTACTATCCACGTTATACGCCATAGTGGGTGCCATATAGTGGGTATGAGCCCATTGGCTGAAAACCGAAAGGCTTTAAAACTCAAAAAGAGGAGCGGGCGCATGAAAGCCATAGCGAAAATGAGTCTTGTGACGATAGCGGCGCTTTTGTCAGCAGGGTGTTCGACCATCCTTGATGAAAGCAAATCCATCATCGTGCGCACGGTCGCGCCAAAGGCGGATCGGGGTGAAGATGGAAAATTCATACCGCCCGAGTTTTCGCAGGCCGACAGCGGAGCGCGGTTTTCGACCGCTTCTGCAGGCGCTGCTGCGCAGAGTTTCAGAACGATGGTCGGATCGCTCCAGCCCAATGAGAAAGTGTATTTCACTCGGGCGATGTTTGCCGTCGTCCATTACGAAGGCTGCGTTAAGCATGGCTATACGACGCACACTTTGAGCAAGTCGCCTGTTCTTTCCAAACGCAGCCCGGGCCAGTGCGATATGATCCCGCTTTATGAATTCACGGACAATTTCGCATACACTTTGCTCAATACGGGCCGGCCCGATGGCAACACCCGTCGGGTGGTTCAAACAACAACTCTGACAGGAGCACCCGTGGGCGACCCTGAACTTCGTGGCTATGGCGACAGTGAAGCGTGGCAGAGATGGATTAACTGGTCCGCCTATGAGCTCAATGGCCTCACCCGCACCGAGATTATGCAGCGCTTCCTGGAAGGCACGAACGGGACGATGTCTCGTATACCCGGCGGATAATCCGGACCTGCTTTTTACCCTAGCCGTTCGAGCGCTGCCGCCAGCCGCTCGGCTTCGGCAGAGTGATGCGCGAAGTCGGCTTTGGCTTTCTCCACGGCTTGCGGAGCGGCGCGTTCGACGAAATTGGCATTGGAGAGCCGCCCCTCCAGAGATTTGGCCTCTTTCTGGGATGCCGCCAGCGCTTTTTCCAGCCGCGCTTTCTCTTCCGCGATATCGATTATTCCTTCGAGCGGAATAACGAACAGATCATCGCGGGCGGTGACTTGCATTGCGGGCCCGCTAGGCGCCTCGCCGATAGTGAGCGGGGTTAGGCGGGCCAATCGTTCAATCGCGGCGCTGCTGCGCTCGATCGTGCTGCTGGCCAGCGCAGAGGCATTTGGCAGGAATGCCGCCAATTTCGCACCCGGCGCAATGCCCAGCTCGTTCTTGGCGCTGCGGACATTGGTGGTGAGATCAATCACCCAGTCAATCGCATCGGTTGCATCGGCGCTGACCTTGGCGCGCGGATCGGGCCATTTGGCGGTAATCAGCGGATAATCGCTGCGGTCCTTGCCGTTCAGCGCCCCTTGCGCGTGCCACAATTCCTCCGTGATGAACGGCATGAAGGGGTGCAGCATGACAAGGATTTGATCGAGCGCCCATCCGGCCACTTCGCGGGTTTCTGTGGTTGCGGGCGTTTCTTCTCCTGCAAAGACGGGCTTAATCAGCTCCAGATACCAATCGCAAAAGCGGCTCCATGTGAATTGGTAGATCGTGTTGGCCGCCGCATCGAAGCGCAAATCGGCCATCGCTTTGTCCAGCTCTTCTTGGCATTGCTGAACCTCGCCAATGATCCATTGATTGGCCGCGAGCCGGGCAGATGGCGCTTTCAAAGTGCTGCTCGCGCCGATCCCGTTTGATTGGCAAAAGCGCGTGGCATTCCACAGTTTTGTCGCGAAATTGCGGTATCCCTCGACGCGTTTGTCATCCATTTTGATGTCGCGCCCTTGGCTTTCCATTGCTGCCATGAAGAACCGCAAAGCGTCTGCGCCATATTCATCAATCAGGCCCAGCGGATCGACGACATTGCCTTTGGACTTGGACATTTTCGCGCCATCGGCGGCGCGCACAAGGCCGTGCAGATAGAGCTTGGGCCAAGGCGCCTTGCCCATATTGTACTGCCCCATCATCATCATCCGCGCATCCCAGAAGAACAGGATATCAAAGCCGGAAATCAGCAGGTCATTGGGGAAATGCTTATTCAGCAGGTCGGTGTTTTCGGGCCAGCCAAGCGTCGCGAAGGGCCAAAGCGCGCTAGAGAACCATGTGTCGAGAACGTCTTGGTCGCGGGTAAGCGTTACGCCGCTGCCGGCTTGAGCCTGAGCGGCCTGTTCGTCTTCTGCGACGAAGACATTGCCATCTTCGTCAAACCAAGCCGGAATCCGGTGGCCCCACCACAATTGGCGGCTGACACACCAGGGCTGGATATTCTCCATCCAGTTGAAAAAGGTTTTCTCCCAGCTTTGCGGGATAATTTCAATTTCACCCGATTTGACCTGCTCAATCGGTTTTGCGGCCAGCTTTTCTGCGTCCACATACCATTGATCGGTCAGCCACGGTTCGATCACCACGCCGCCGCGATCACCAAATGGCGTTGCGATAGTGCGCGGTTCTGCGTCGAGAATTTGATCTTCGCCCTTTTTGG
>CAZDHB010000093.1:0-8011 GCA_964505255.1 uncultured Porphyrobacter sp. | reverse complement strand
ATGCCGCGCACATTGCCCCAATAGGTGCCAATGCCGCCGCCTTTGGACGCCAGCCAAACGTTTTCATTCCAAGTGCCAACAATCCCGTCGAGACTGTCTGACACAGAGTTCAAGTAGCAGCTGATCGGAAGACCGCGGGTCGTGCCGCCATTGGAGAGAACCGGCGTCGCTGGCATAAACCACAGCCGCGAGATATAATCATACAGCCGCTGCGCATGGTCAGCGTCATCAGCGTAAGCATCCGCGACCCGCGCAAACAGATCCTGATACCCCTCATCCGGCAGCAAATAACGATCTTCGAGCGTTTCCTTGCCAAATTCAGTCAGGTTCGCATCGCGGCTTTCGTCAGTTTTGACTTCAAACCGGCGATCAAGGACCTTTTTGCTTTCCTCAGGCTTGGCCGCCGCCGCGATCGCACCGGCCAGCGCTTCGCCCGCTTTGGCATCCAAATCCGCGCTGGGCACATCTTGCTTGGCGATCAGCTCTTCACTGCCTGCATCACTGGCGGTCATATCGATTGCCTTTTTATCCTCGCTGCCGCGCTTACCATTGGTCGCGGAACCCTTTTTTGCCGAGGTTTTCTCCTCTGAAGCCTGCGTCTCAAAATCGAGGTCCATCGCAGCTTCATCCCCACTTCTCAAATCCATCGACAACCGCTCTCTTCTAACCAGATGTTCTACACATGTTCAAGCCAGTAGAGCGACCTCTACCTAGCAAAGTCTTGCAAGTTCAGGGCAAAAACTTATCCAGTTTTTACCCCCAGCCGAGCAATCCCACAGACCCGAATCTCCCTCGCGCCCGGTCTCGGACGTTTAGGCGTGAATTCAAGGTATAGTGGGTCCCCAAACCAAACTAACCACTATATACTGAATCAAACTCCGGAAACGCGCAAGAGGGTTAACACCTAATTTTCTTTGATTTAGGTCTATCAACAGGGGTGTGTTGCGCAGGCCATACACCGCGACGCGTGGAGAAAGCTGAGTTTTTTTAAGTGCAACCCCAAAAATGAATCTGCGAAAAAATTTTTCGCCGGAAAAGTGCCATTTCAGGCCTTTGAATCATTCGAATCGGGCGGCGCAACTTTTGAACAAAACTGCAAACGATTGTGCAACTTGTCTTGCCGCCGATATTAAGCAGTCAAACGCCGCCAACTCTTTACGCCAACAAAGCCCCTCGGCCCCGCAACAGCGGCGGCGCTAGCGATGGATGGATCTAAGCCGCGGCGGCAGAAGTGCGCGCATGGTCGGCGATGGTGCCCGCAATTTCATCGATCAATGCCAAAGGCAAATCATGGCCCCAGCCGGCAATTGTATGAAGCTTCGCCCCGTCAATCGCCGCTGCCGTGGCCCGCCCCCCTTCAACCTTGACGAGCGGATCATCCTCTCCGTGCATAACCAGCGTTGGCACGCGCACATCGCTCAGCAAGGCCGTGCGATCCCCGTCATGTATGATCGCAGCCATCTGGCGCACTTGCCCAGCGGGATAGACGCTGCGGCGCACGGCTTCACGCACCCGTTCGCGTTGCTGCTCAGGATCGGGACGAAAACCAGGCGACCCGATTGCCGCCTGAATCTTGATCCCGTGCTCGATCAGCGCCTCTTCTTCCATCGAACTGGGCGGAGTTGTCAGGGTTTCAATCGCATGCTTTTCCGCCTGCGGCAGCCGCCCATTGCCGGTGGTGGAGAAAATTGACGTTAAAGACAGCAGCCGCTCTGAGTGATGAATCGCCATGCGCTGCGCGATCATCCCGCCCATCGAGGCGCCCACAACATGCGCCTTGTCGATCCCCAAAGCGTCCAGCACGCCGATCGCATCCGCCGCCATATCGCTCAAAGTGTATGGCACTTTGGGTTTAAAGCCGAGCTTGCCAAAAATGACTTGGCGGATCACGCCGGGCGCGCTCGCCCCTTCCAATTTTTGCGAGAGGCCAATGTCGCGGTTGTCAAACCGGATGACCCGGAAACCCTGAGCAGCAAGCGCCTCGACCAATTCAATCGGCCACAAGGTCATTTGCGCGCCAAGCCCCATCACCAGCAGCAATGGCGGATGCGATGGGTCGCCATGCTCGTCATAATGCAGGGTTAGGCCGTTGGCTTGGATATCGGGCATTGTTCTCTCCTTATTGGCAAAGAACTTATCACGCCCGAACCAGCAAACAAGTTGCCGTAGGGGAAGGCCCCTCGGCTTAACGAGGCCGGATCACCATTCGTCTGCAAGCGCTGCGCCGCGGCTCAGTGCCGCGGATGAACCGGTCAGATCAAAGCGGTGGCTGGCCCCGCTCGCAAATTGGATATCGACCCAGCTCGCTTTGCGCAGAGCGCTCACAATAGGGCGCACAATCGGCCAATTGGCACGGGCAAAATCATTGGTCACATTATACTGGCCAGCGGAAATTTGCGGCCGCGCGGTGATCGATGTGCCATCCGAAAAATCGAACCGCACCCATTCCTGCTCGTACCCCAATTGCCCATCGATGGTCACATTGATCGCGCAGCTGTCAAACGAGCACACACCATCAGCGCGCGGCTTGCGCGGACCATAAACGATCGCAATCCCGCTGCCTTCGCCCGCGACAAACCGGCCATGGCTGGTCGTATAGACATAGGTCGCCATACTGCCTTCACCGGGCGGCTCGACTTGCCAAGCACCCGGTTCGCCGGCGCTGAGGGGCAGAGCCAAAACACCAAGCGCGATGGCAGTGAAAAGCTGCTTCATGATACGGCCCCTAATTCCTAACCCTGCGGGCCCAACCCTGCGGACCTGCCCCAAATGAATCTGTGATTGCTTATACTGGCGCGATCTTTGAATAGCCGGTGAACCGGCCGCTATTGGCTCGCAGCTCTATCCAGTTTCACGACCAAGCTGGTCACGCCCAGCTCTTCGCCATCATCGCACAGCAGCCGCAGCAGGCGATGCTGGGCAAATGTATCCGGTCCCCAATAATCTAAGACCTCATTGACCCGGCAGCTTGACGGCTTGATCCTGCGCTGCGCGAAAATTCCCCGCGTTGTGAACAAGGAATGCCGCGGATGGTCGGCGATTTGCGCCGCAACGGCCTCGCGCAGGTGGCGCAGCCGGTTAGCCAATCTTTCGCTGCTGATCTTGAACACTGAGCCGTCCGGGAAAGTCAGGCCAATCCCCTCAGCAGTCTGCCTTATCGAGGGCGGCGCCCATGGCTCCCGCCTGAGCGCTGCAAAAGGGACCGCGCCCCTGTCATAGGCAATCAAAAAGGGATTGACCGGCTCCACCCCCTCATCCCGCACGCTTACAAAACCGGCCGGTTCGCCGGTCTCGTCATAGTCAGCGCGGCGAACAAATTTGTCGAGCACCCAGACCTCTTCCGCGCCCGTTGCAAAGCTGCGGGCAATGAGAAAACTTTCGGTCCGCAAAACCTCATACAAGCCAAGATTATCGCCCGTGGTTCGGATCACAAACAGATGCGTTTGGCTGGCGGCAAAGGGTTCTTCGCGAATGTCGATAACGGTTTCAGGCGTGGCCATGGCGGGCTGCGGCGCGAGCATCATTGCCGCGGCCACGCAGGCATAGCGCGTCAGGCCGTTCATGGCACCAACACCGTGTCGCGGCGCGTCTCGTCCGCATCGGTTTCAGGATAATCGAGCGTGTAATGCAGCCAGCGGCTTTCCTTGCGTTCCAATGCGCAGCGCACGATCAATTCAGCCGCTTGATGCAAATTGCGCAGCTCGATCAGATCGGTGGTGACCCGGAAAGAGCCATAATAATCCTCGATCTCCTTGCCGAGCAAAGCGATCCTGTGCCGCGCCCGCTCGAGCCGTTTGGTGGTCCGCACAATCCCGACGTAATTCCACATGAAGCGGCGGATCTCGGTCCAGTTTTGCTTAATCACAACCTCTTCATCGGAATCGGTCACGCGGCTTTCATCCCAGCCCTTAATCTTGGGCGGCGGCTCCAGCGTGTCCCACCGCGCCAGAATGTCGCGCGCGGCCGCTTCGCCAAAGACGAAGCATTCAAGCAGGCTGTTCGAGGCTAGCCGGTTCGCGCCGTGCAGGCCGCTTTCCGTGCATTCACCCGCCGCCCATAGGCCGGGCAAATCAGTCCGCGCGTCAAGACCAACGAGGACCCCCCCGCAAGTATAATGCTGAGCCGGCACAACCGGGATCGGCTGTTTGGTCATATCAATGCCAAGACCGGTCAGCTTTTCATCAATGGTGGGGAAATGCTGCCTCACGAATGCGGGTTCCATATGGCTGATATCGAGATGCACATAATCAAGGCCGAAACGCTTGATCTGATCATCAATCGCGCGCGCAACCACATCGCGCGGGGCCAGCTCCATCCGCTCTGCGTCGTAATCCGCCATAAACCGGTGGCCGGTCTCAGGGTGCAGCAAATGGCCGCCTTCACCGCGCACCGCCTCTGTGATGAGGAAATTTTTGACCTCGAGATTATACAAGCAAGTCGGGTGGAACTGCATCATTTCCATATTGGAAACCCGGCATCCCGCGCGCCATGCCATCGCGATCCCGTCCCCCGTCGCGCCTCTGGGCGCCGTAGAAAACAGATAGCAGCGCCCGGCACCGCCCGCCGCCAGCACAGTCGCCCGCGCCGTGTGCGCGACCACGCGCCCGCTTTCCTCATCGAGCGCATATGCGCCCCAGACGCGGCCCGAACCTGAATAATCTGCCTGATGACGCCCGGTAATAAAATCGATGCAGGTCTGGCCGGGCAGCAAGGTGATATTGGGATTGGCCTCTGCCGCCTCAAGCAAGGCCGATTGCACCGCCCAGCCGGTTGCATCATCGACATGCACAATCCGGCGATGCGAATGCCCCCCCTCACGCGTCAAATGCAGGTCGCCAGAGGACTGATTGAACGGCACGCCGAGCTTGATGAGATTATCGATCGCCTCAGGCGCGCCCTCGATCACCGCCTCGACCGTCTCGCGCCGGTTCAGCCCGGCACCTGCGACCATTGTATCACGCACATGATTGTCAAACGTATCGCCCGCATCGAGCACCGCGGCAATCCCGCCTTGCGCCCACGCCGTCGATCCGCCGGTTAAACCGCCTTTGGCCAGCACCAATACCCGTTTGCTCTCGGCAAGTTCCAAGGCTGCGGTCAGGCCAGCCGCGCCAGATCCAATAATCAGAACATCATGCTCGGGCGGTTTAGTGGTCATTCTCGCGCGGTCCTTAAGCCTTGGTAAGCTGAACGAAGACGTCTTCCAGATCCGCTTCTCTGGTGGTTACATCCTCAATCCGCAGCCCCTGATCCTGCAAGATTGCCAGCACTTGTCCAGCGGTGAGATTGTCCTTGTTATATGTGATCTCAGCGCTGCGTTCGCCGGTCAGCTCGGTTTTGGCAAAGCCTTTATGCGCAGGCGCTTCGCTCAAAGCATCCGCCAAAGTCACTGCGACGATTTTCTCGCGCGCCATACCCACCAGTTCAGCCGTCGGCTTATTGGCAATCAATTGGCCATGATTGATGATCGCAATCCGGTCGCACAATTGCTCCGCTTCTTCGAGATAATGGGTTGTGAGGACAATGGTGACACCCGATGCATTAAGCTCGCTCACCAATTCCCACAATTGCCGCCGCAATTCCACATCGACCCCGGCGGTCGGCTCATCCAGCACCAGGATCGGCGGGGAATGCACCATCGCCTTGGCAATCAGCAACCGCCGCTTCATCCCCCCGGAAAGGGTGCGTGCATAGGCATCGCGCTTGTCCGCCAAATGCACCGCTTTCAGCAGTTCTTCGCTGCGCCGCAGCGCTTTGGCAATGCCGTAAAAGCCGCCCTGATTTTCGAGCACTTCAAATGGGGTGAAGAAGGGATCGAAGACAATTTCCTGCGGCACAATGCCGATCGAACGCGAGGCATTGCGGCGCTGCTGATCAATATCAAAGCCCCAGATATTCGCTTGGCCAGAGGTTTTCGAAACAAGACCCGCCAGAATATTGATCAGTGTCGATTTGCCCGCGCCATTGGGGCCAAGCAGGCCAAAGATCCCGCCTTGCGGCACATCAAAACTAACCCCGCCCAGCGCCAGTTTGCCCTCACCTTGATCGACAGGGGCATAGCGCTTGGCCAAATCGCGGATCTGAATGGCAGGCTGTTCGTCAGCGTGAATCATGATGCACTGCCTTACTCGCGCCAGTGACAAGCGCAAGAGCGAGGAGCGCGGTGCCTCGGCTCTGGCGCGTCCCGCATTCGGCTCAGCCACTCTTCTGTCCACGCATTGTCACGCTCTTGCCGAGCGCGTCTGAAACGCTTATCGCCCCTCGGCATGAGCAGCACAGACGAAACCAATGCAGCAACAAACGAGGCGATCGCGCCTGATGTGACTTACGTGGACAACAACCGTGTTCATTGCGACGGCGCTGATAATATTCGCAGCGGGGCCGCTTTCCGCAGCTCTGCCCTTGGCCACCCGCGCATCTATCTGGAGATTGATGAGGGCGGTTATGCCGATTGCGGTTATTGCGACCGGCGCTTTGTCCTCTCGGGCGGCCCAGCCGATAATCGCTAGTCAGGCAACGCGCCCTCGATTTACCGAAGCCGATGGAACGATTTTGGGCAAAGCGCATTTTTTTGACCCTACTCAAAGCGGCGATGGCTTCCTATAAGACAAGCCATGGCAAAAACTGATCCAACCTCGCTCCTCTATGGCAATTCGTTTTCTCCGGAAGAGGCGGCCTCTCTCACCACCCGATTGCTGGCCCCATGCGATGATGGCGAATTGTATTTGCAATTCATCGCCAGCGAGAGCTTTTCCTTTGATGACGGGCGGCTGAAAACCGCTGATTACAGCCGCGATTCAGGGTTCGGCCTGCGCGGTGTCTCGGGCGAGACGACCGGCTTTGCCCATGCCAATGATGTTAGCGCGGCGGCGATCGCCAGAGCAGGCGAAACGCTGCAATTGCTTGATCCTGCCAAGGCGGAAATGAACGGACCGCCGGCGCGCACCAATCGCCATCTCTACACCGATCAAAGCCCGCTTGATCTGGTGCCCTTTGCTGAAAAAGTGGCTTTGCTGGAGAAAATCGACGCAGTCGCCCGCGCCAAAGATCCGCGCGTTGCGCAAGTCACCGCCAGCCTTGCCGCCAGTTGGAGCGCGATTGATATCGTCCGCGCCAATGGCTTTACCGCGCGCGATATCCGCCCATTGGTCCGGCTTAACATTGGCATTGTCGCGGAACAAAACGGGCGGCGCGAACGCGGCAGTTTCGGGGTCGGCGGACGCTATCTTTACGACCGGCTGTTTAGCGAGGGCGAATGGATGCGCGGCGTCGATGAGGCGGTGAGGCAAGCGCTGGTCAATCTTGACAGCATCGATGCACCGGCGGGCGAAACCACGGTCTTGCTCGGTCCCGGCTGGCCCGGGGTCTTGCTTCACGAAGCGGTCGGCCACGGCCTTGAGGGCGATTTCAACCGCAAGGGCACCAGCGCGTTTTCTGGCAGGATCGGTGAACGGGTCGCGGCCCCCGGGGTAACTGTGGTTGATGACGGCTCCATGTTAGAACGGCGCGGATCACTCAGCATTGATGACGAGGGCACGCCCACGCAGGAGACTGTGCTGATCGAAGATGGTATTCTCAAAGGCTATATGCAGGACCGGCTGAACGCGCGCCTGATGGGGGTCAAGCCGACCGGAAATGGCCGCCGCGAGAGCTATGAGCATGCGCCCATGCCGCGCATGACCAACACCTTTATGCGCGGCGGAAGTGATGATCCTGAGGAACTTCTTTCGCGGGTTAAGGACGGTATTTACGCAACCAGTTTTGGCGGCGGTCAGGTCGATATCGTGTCGGGCAAATTCGTTTTTGCCTGCACCGAGGCGTATAAGGTTGAAGGCGGCAAAATCATCGCACCGATTAAAGGGGCAACCTTGATCGGCGATGGTCCCTCTGTCCTCACACAAGTGAGCGGGATCGGCAATGATATGGCGCTCGACGAAGGCATTGGCGTTTGCGGCAAGGCGGGTCAGAGCGTGCCTGCTGGCGTTGGCCAGCCAACCCTCCTGATCGATGG
>CAZDHB010000092.1:4739-8110 GCA_964505255.1 uncultured Porphyrobacter sp. | reverse complement strand
TTGCCCGGGCGCGGAAAATCCAGAAATTCCTGTCGCAGCCCTTCCACGTGGCAGAGGTTTTCACCGGCATCTCCGGCGTCTTCGTACAGCTTGAAGACACGGTGGCCTCGTTCAAGGCGGTTGTGGACGGCGAATATGACCACTTGCCAGAACAGGCCTTCTACATGGTTGGCGGCATCGAAGACGTGGTCAAGAAAGCCGCTGAAATGGCAGAGGACGCTTAAGAGCAGCTATGCTGGGGCTGGGACTTCTTTTGCTGGCGACACAGCCGGTCGATGAAGCCACCCCCTTGCTCGAAGTGGCGACCCAGGCTTGCGCAGCTTGGGTCAACACAGCTGAGTATCGACAAAGCAATCCGCAAACCTTCGTCGATCAATCGGGTTTGAGCGCAAAGGGCCTTTTCGTTACCGCTCCGGCTTATGGGACGGCCCACACGAAAAATCCCGTCAGACATTTTCAGGTTGGAACGCGGTCATTCATTCGAATTGTTGCGCACACAGCAGAGCCGAAATGCGAGTTTGAAAGCTATGGTGATGCTCCGTTTAGAAATGGCTTACGAGACGTCATAAAGACCGATCAATTTGCCAAGGACTGGGCGCTTATTTCAGAATTTGGTGGCCACCGCATGTATTCCCTGCACAATTTTGAATCCACCCAAAAGCCCGCTACGGATCTGCGCATTCGAGCCGGATATTTCGATAGAACTGACAATAATGTGACCTTCTCAGGCACAATCACACCAACATCGGATCAGCCAAATGCCACTCCATTTTGAACTTGTGACCCCTGCCCGCCAAGTCCGCTCGGAAGACGTCCATATGGTGGTCGTACCGGGCACTGAGGGTGATTTTGGAGTGCTGGAAGGGCACTCGCCGTTCATGTCGACCATTCGCGATGGCGCAGTGCAAGTGTACAAAACTGAAGCGAGCGCGCCCGAGGAAATTCAGGTGCGCGGCGGTTTTGCCGAGGTTGGCGATGCTGGCCTCACGGTCTTGGCCGAACATGTCGACGGTGAAAGCTAGACTTGCCCCGATCCGGCTAATCACAGCCACTCCGCCTTGAGCGAAAGCCCTGATCTAAATTCAGGCTGGTATAGTTAACACATTCCTAGCAGATTGCTTTTAGAGCCTTTTTTGAACGAAAGGCCGCAATCTGCTTAGATATGTCGACTAACGCTTTATCTCATTCTGAACCGCGGCGCTTTTGGCGGACCGGCCGCGACAGCATCGCGGTGCTGGCGGTGATGGTAATCGCCCTCGCCGTGCCGTTCTACGCGGTTCAGAGTTACGAGGGGACAATTGCGATCTCGCTGTCACGCTGGCTCGCTTTTCCCGTTCTGATCGCGCAAATTCTGGTCGTTTTGCTGGCATTTGCATCAGGCTGGCGGGTCATTGAGAGCTGGAAGGACTTGCCGGGTAACGTCAAAATTGCCTTTGGCGGCTGGCTGATTGTCGCAAGTTATGCGACCGCTTTTGCGACCTATCAATCCTATTCGATTTTGTTCCAGATGATCTGGGTTATTCAAGGCCTGTTTGCGTGGGCGCTATGGTCGATGCTGGGCAAGAACTGGCGCAGCGCGAGATCGGCAATATTGATGACCTTCGCGATTGGTTTGCTGATCCATTCGCTGATGATCTACACGACGGCCTGGGTCATACAGGGCCCGCATCTAAAGAATTGGGGTGCCTATCTGGTGGGCACGAACAACCCGAGGATGTATATCTATTACGCCAACGCCTTGCTCGGCCTTGGGATGGGTCTGCTGATTTCTTCGCAGCAGCGGCGTTTGACGATCTTCGCGATTATCCTGCTATTCGCGGCCTATCACTTGTACGCTTGGGCCGGCGGGCGCAATTCGATCGGCGTGTCCTTGGTCATCCCGTTTCTCGTGGCGATGATGACGCCGCATTGGAAGCGGGTGCTGACCGCCTCACTCAGCTGCGCGATGATCGCTTATCCCTTGTCGCTGATTACCGCACCAAGCCATCATCTGTTTGGCTTCAAGGCGCAATTGGGCGATTTGGCCAATACGGCTGGTCAAGTTACCGAGGGAGGCTTTTCCTCTGGCCGGCTGCAAATGTGGCGAGCACTGATCGAGCACGCCTTTGACAAACCCTTTTTCGGCCATGGACAGGTAGGCACCATGGGTGCGCCCGAGGGCGTGCGTGAGGCAGCTGGAATGGCTATCAACCCGCATAACGCGCTGGTCCATATCTTTCATGCCTGGGGTCTTGCAGGTCTGGTGATCTTTGCAATTGGCCTCTTGCCGTTCGTGCCAACGATCCGCGCGCGCCTGATCGCGGAACCGGTTATTGCATGGCCTGCGTTTATTATCCTGCTAGCCCAAGCGGCAACATCGGGCCTTGATGGTACGCTGTTCTACACACAGCCCCTGTTCTTTTGCGCTTTGTCCTTTGCGCTTTTGGCCTCGGTCCCGGCGGGTCCGCCCAAATCCGCACAAAAATTCGGCTAGACTTTCTGCGCCGCCCAAGCGGCCATTTTTGCAAGATGTTCGGGCGCCGCGTTGATCGCCGCCTCTTGCATAATGCTTGCCAGCGAGCGGGCCGCCAAGCTTTGGCGATAAACTGTCTCCGCTTCGGCAAAGGCCGAGGCAATTTCGCTATCTTTATCGCTGCACACAGCGGTGCTGCGCTGATCACGCGCCGCATTTTCGAGCTCGACACGAATTTCTACTGGGCGGCAGGAACGCTGGTGGTGGACCCGCTGATGTGGGGTTTTCTGCCCTATTACACCGCTGCGGTGATGGCCCTGATGACCCATCTCGTCTGCGCCATGCATTTTCGGGGCGGGCGCAAATGGCACTGGCCTGCACTCATGCTCAGCCCTTTTATCGCAGGTGCAGCCATTGCAGGGTATTCGGGGGCGCTCTTTCCGGTCACCTTGCCGGCAGAGCATGAAGCCTATTTTTCCGCTCTGGCGAGCTTTTTGAGGTGAGCCGCCTATTGCTTAGCTGCCACAGGGATCATCACCTCATTGCGGCGCAGCGGAGGCGGCACCATCGGCGCGTCGTAAAACGCATATTCGGCCGGTCCCCCGGCAATGAGACCTCGCGCTGCCATCCAACTGCGCAAAGCATCTTCGGCCAGCGCCAAATCCGCGCTTGAGCCGCGTCCAGAAAAGCGCACCGCTGCCATTTGCCTTGCTGGCATGACAGTCAAACTAATGTCCTTAGGCGCCTGTGGCAGGGTTTCGAGCGTGTATTTGCTCGGCATGACAAAGCGCGTGCGCCACACGCCTTCGGCCTCGGCATCCTGCATGACAGGCGAAGTCATGGCGATTGCCTCACTCTGATCAAGCAAGACCGGGGATGTCATCGCAATCGGCTCGCTCTCCTCAGAATTGGCCTGATC
>CAZDHB010000092.1:0-4639 GCA_964505255.1 uncultured Porphyrobacter sp. | reverse complement strand
GAATTGGCCTGATCTGGCGCGCCGGGCCGGTCCTCGGCAAAAATATAAGCGGCAAGCCTTCGAAAACCTGCGCTAAGCGCCCGCCCCCTTGGTCCTTCATGAGTGACTTCGGCCACGAGCAGTTCGGGATATTCGCGCAGCTCGAACGCATCCTCAGACGAAAGGCTGGTGTAAGCTGGCTGTTCGATATCGCGGTATTGGGCATAGGCCGCCCCCGCCCCGCCAATCAGCACGGCAGCCGCTGCCGCCGCAATCCATTTTGCCTTGCCCATTATAACCCCGTCCAAATCTTGAGAGAAACCGCGTCTTGCGCATTAACTAGCACGAGAATTTACGCAGACCAACGCGGTTTGGACGCACCGTCATGAGCGCTGAGGCTTGCACCTTGGCCGCTTAGCCTTAGTCTGAGGCATCGTCAGAATGCAGGTCTGCGCCGACAATGTTGCGCGCGCGAGGTCGATGCAGCCGCTCCACTTGCGCGAAAAGGGCCGCGGGGAAAGGAAGGGCGCGAAAAGGGCCGTCCCAAGAGGAACGGGCGCGAAAAGAGGGGGTCACAGGCAATGCAGGATTTACGCGTTTTTCACTTGCCCGGCGGGTGGGGTTTGCAATCGGTCAGTCCGTTTTGCCTCAAACTGGATAGTTTTTTGCAAATCACCGGGATTGCGCATCAGGCCTGCACCGCCTCCACGCCTTTCCCCGGACCAAAGAAAAAAGCGCCGTGGATCGAATATGGCTCGCGCGCCATGGGCAATTCCAAAATGGGCGATCATAAAATGGGCGACTCGGGGCTCATCATCCAATTCCTGATGAACGAATTTGACGCCGACCCCGACAAACATCTGGACAGCGCTCAACGCGGGCACTCAACCGCGATCCAGCGCCTCATCGAAGAACATCTTTATTGGGCCATGGTCTATGACCGGTGGCAGCGCGATGACAATTGGCCGGTTCTCAAAAATTCGGTGCTGGGCGATATCCCGGCACCCCTGCGCAGCATTCTTGCCCCCCTCGCCCGGCGCAGTGTCACCAAACAATTGGCCGGTCACGGCATGGGATTGCATCACGAGGATGAAATTGCCGCCTTTGCGCAAGCAGATATTGCCGCCTTGGCAGCAATGGTCGGCCCCGGCCCCTTCACCTTTGGCGATCAGGTGAGCATGGCCGATGCAGTGATTTATTCGCTGCTGGCCAACATCCGCTACACCGGTTTTGCCAGCCCTATGAAAGCGATGATTGACGCCCATCCCGGCCTTGTTTCCCTGCTCGAAAACTTTCAAGCCCGGGTCTATCCGGAAAGCACGGCTGGCCCGATTTAGCCTTTTTTGGCGGCCTTTTTCTTTTTGCTCATGGTCTCGTGAAAGCGGTCGGCCCAGCCCGGTTTGATCAGCTGTTCACCGCGCACCATGCGCAGCTCGCCATCGCCGACATCGCGGCTTACCGCGCTGCCCGCTGCAACAATGGCATCCTTGCCAATCGTCACCGGCGCGATCAGCGCGCTGTTCGAGCCAATGAATGCCCGTTCTTTAATGACCGTCTTGTATTTGAAATAGCCGTCATAATTGCAGGTGATCGTGCCTGCACCAATATTGGCGCCGGCGCCCACTTCTGCATCGCCCAAATAGGTCAGGTGGCTGGCCTTGGCCCCCTCGCCCAGAACCGCCTTTTTCATCTCGACAAAATTGCCAATAAAGGCGTCTTTCTTAAGCACAGCGCCAGGCCGCAGACGGGCGTAAGGGCCAACTTGTGCCCCCGGTCCAACATCTGCCCCCTCAAGGTGGCTGAAGGCTTTGATATGCGCGCCATCGGCCACTTTTACGCCGGGGCCAAACACCACATTAGGCTCAATCGTAACATCGCGCCCAAGCACGGTATCATGGCAGAAGAACACTGTTTCGGGCGCTTTTAAGGTGACGCCATCGGCCATCGCTTTCAGACGGCGGGCCGTTTGCCACTCAGCCTCTGCCGCCGCCAGCTCTGCGCGCGAATTGATCCCGACGACTTCAAATTCGTCCTCGCACACCACCGCTGCGCAAGTATCACCGTCAGCAATGGCAATGTTGACGATATCCGGCAGGTAATATTCGCCTTGCGCATTGTCATTGCCAACCCGCTCCAGCAAAGCGAAAACATCACTAGCCCGGCCCGCCATCAGGCCCGAATTGCACAAGGTGCAGGCGCGCTCGTCCTCATTGGCGTCTTTAAACTCAACCATCTTGGCAATTTGGCCCGCGTCATCGGCAATAACACGGCCATATTGCAGCGCATCGGCCGGTTCAAAGCCCAGCACAACCAGCTTGGGCGCATCCTTGGCATGCAGCCGGGCAAGCATGGCTTCCATCGTGCTGGCCTCCACAAACGGCACATCACCATACAGCACCAGCACATCGCCGCTGAAATCCCCCAGCAGTTCCTGTGCCTGCTGCACCGCATGACCTGTGCCAAGCTGCGGCTCCTGAAGGCAGGTCTGCGCCGTATCACCCAAAGCGCTTTCCAATTGCTCGCGCCCAGCGCCAACCACCACGACCTTGTGCTGAGGCCCGAGGCTATCGACCGAGGCCATCAGATGCATCAGCATCGATCGCCCGGCAATCGGGTGCAGCACCTTGTGCGTGTCGGATTTCATGCGTGTCCCCTTGCCCGCAGCAAGGATAATCGCGGCAAATGATGTGCTTTTTGTCATAATCCGGCCTCTATGCCACCAAAGTGTTGCGAATTTAAGCATGATCGCCCAAGCCCCCGCATGCTATGAACAATTTTCCTTTTGACGCGGTCGGCTTCGACCTTGATGGCACGCTGCTCGATACGTTTCGCGACCTTGGCGAGGCGGTTAATCACGCATTGGAGGCGGGCGGATTTGCGCGCGTCAATGTCGAAACATCGAAAGATCTGATCGGGGGCGGCGCGAAGATCATGCTGGCTCAGGCAGTTGAGGCGCAAGGCGGCATCGAAGGCGGGCTTGAAGGGGCGGCTTTCAAATCGCTCTACAAGCAGATGCTGAGCTATTATTCCAAGCATAACGCGGTGCACACTGCGCCCTACCCCCACCTCATCGAATGCCTCGATACGCTTGCCGCGCGCGGCGTCAAAATGGTCGTCGTGACCAATAAGTTTGAGGAATTTGCGCGCAGCATACTAAGCCAACTTGGGCTGGAAAGCCGCTTTGAGGCGATTATTGGCGGCAATAGTCTGGGCAAGGACGAGACCGGCAAATTTATCGCCAAACCGGCGCCCGATCCGATCCTGCACGCAAGAGACATCTGCAGCGACGGCTCTGGGGCGCCCGCCCGCTTCGCCTTTATCGGCGATTCCAGCTATGATGTGAACGCAGCCAAGGCCGCCGGAGTGCCGGTGATTGTCGCCGCTTATGGCTATTGCGACAAGCCAGCAAACGAATTGGGCGGCAATGCCGTGATTGATTCGCTCGATCAATTCATTCCAGCCCTCGAAAGCCTCTGAGATAGGGTAGTTGCCCCCAAGCCGGCGGCAACTATGACGTTACGGCATAGCGAGTAGTGCGCAGAACTGTTGCAACGCAGCACGGAAACTGTCAGTCAGCACGCATAGATTTACGTAAACGGAAACTTTGGAGAGAATTCCATGAGCATCGATTTCAAAGATAAGGTGGCAATTGTAACAGGCGCGGGCGGCGGATTGGGCCGTGAATATGCGCTGGAACTGGGTCGCCGCGGCGCGAAAGTCGTCGTCAATGATCTGGGTGGTTCGCGCGATGGCACCGGCACATCGGACATGGCCGCGCAAGTGGTCGAGGAAATCGAAAAGGCTGGCGGCGAGGCGATGGCCAATGGCGCCTCTGTCACCGAATATGAGCAGATGGAAAAAATGGTCGCCGACGCCAAGCAAAAATGGGGCGGCGTCCATGTGCTGATCAACAATGCCGGTGTTTTGCGCGATAAAACCTTCGCCAAGATGACACCGCAAGACTTTGCCTTTGTGCTCGATGTCCACCTCAACGGATCGGCCTTTGCGACGAAGGCTTGCTGGGAAACCTTCCGCGAACAAGCCTATGGCCGTGTCTTGATGACCGCCAGCTCGACCGGATTGTTCGGCAATTTCGGGCAAGCCAATTACGGCGCTGCCAAGCTCGGCCTTGCTGGCCTTACTAAAACGCTTCAGCTCGAAGGCGCAAAATACAATATCAAAGTGAACTCCTTGTCGCCGGTTGCCGGCACAAGGATGACGGAAGACCTCTTCCCTGAAGAAGCCTTCAAATTGTTCGATCCGGTCAATGTGGTTCCTGCAGCGCTGTTCTTGGTGAGCGAAGACGCCCCAACCAATGCCATCGTTGGTGCAGGCGCAGGCGGCTATCATTCCGCTTGGACTGTTATGAACGATGCTGTGTGGTTGCCCGATGGCGAGCGGACCGTTGAAGGGTTCGCTGCGAATTGGGATAAGATCAGCGAGTTCTCAAACCTGATTGCACCGCAATCGGGCAGCGAACAATCGGGCGCGATCTTGAAAGCAATGCAGAAGGTTACCGGTACCGGTCCAAACAGCACGCGCGGCTAGTCGCCAAGGCGTATGCTAGGAGCTGCGCTCAACGCCTATATCTTATTCGCTGCGATGGGAGCGGTGAGCGGGCTTGTCCTGCTCGCCGCTTTCGCGCGCGGGAGCGCTGAAA
>CAZDHB010000091.1:5451-8400 GCA_964505255.1 uncultured Porphyrobacter sp. | reverse complement strand
CGATTGATGTGATTGACGAGGTTGGCGCGATGCAAATGCTGGTTCCGCCCAGCCGCCGCAAGAAGAAGATCACTGCGCGCGAGATTGAGCAAGTCATCGCGACCATGGCCCGCATCCCGCCCAAATCGGTCAGCAAGGATGACAAGAAAGCGCTCGAGAAGCTCGACCGCGATTTGAAACATGTGGTGTTTGGCCAGGACGCAGCCGTGCACAAATTGTCGACTGCGATGAAATTGTCGCGCGCTGGCCTGCGTGACCCGGATAAACCCATCGGCTCTTTCCTGTTCTCCGGCCCGACCGGCGTCGGCAAGACCGAAGTGGCCCGGCAACTCGCCAGCATCATGGGGATTGAGCTCAAACGCTTCGATATGTCGGAATATATGGAGCGGCATTCGGTCTCTCGCCTGATCGGTGCGCCTCCGGGCTATGTCGGCTATGATCAGGGCGGCCTGCTCACCGATGCGGTGGATCAGAACCCGCATTGCGTGCTGCTGCTGGACGAGATCGAAAAGGCCCATCCCGATCTGTTCAACATCCTGCTGCAAGTGATGGATAATGGCCGTTTGACCGATCATCACGGCAAGACGGTCGATTTCCGCAATGTGGTGCTGATTATGACCACCAATGCAGGGGCTGCCGACATGGCCAGCCAAGGCATCGGTTTTGGCGATGTGTCGAAAGAAGATGCCGGCGAAGAGGCTGTGAAGAAGATGTTCACGCCCGAATTTCGCAACCGTTTGGATGCGATCGTGCCCTTTGCCTATCTCGATAAATCAACCGTTGCCCGGGTGGTCGACAAGTTCATTCTCGAGCTGGAATTGCAATTGGCCGAGCAGAATGTCGATATCCAGTTCGATAGCGACGCGCGGGCGTGGCTGGCTGACAAAGGCTATGACAAATTATACGGGGCGCGTCCGATGGGCCGTCTGCTGCAAGACAAAATCAAGCAGCCGCTGGCTGAGGAATTGCTGTTCGGCAAACTCGCCGATGGCGGCGAGGTGCAAGTTGGGGTGAAGGATGGCAAGCCTTCCTTCGAGCTGACCCCGGCCCCGCCCAAAGCCAAACGCAAACCGGCCAAAAAGAAGCCTGCGAAAAAGCAGACGCCGCCCGCCAAAGAAAGCGGCTCTGCCAATGGCAGCGCGAGCGAGGCATCAGACAAGTCCGGCAGATAGAAGCCGCCTGCAGGCAAGCTGAGGCGCTGGTTCGCCTTTGAAACTGGGCTTTTGCGCCTGCACAACAAACGACGTGCCAGCCCAAAAGGATGAGCGCCGATGACGCTTTACGACCAATCCGCTGTGGTTTTTCAATCACGGCTCAAAACGCTGAGCGGGCTTTTGGCCAAGGCCGAAGCTCATCCCAAGGGGGAGGGCCTGCTTGCGGCAAAACTCGCAGAGGATATGCATCCGCTTGCCACGCAAATCCGGTTTGTAACCAATATTCCGGGCGACACGGTCAAACGATTGGGTCTGCCAGCGGATGAATGGAGCATGGAGCCGCCCGCCTCTTTTGCCGATGCCAAGGCGCTGATCGCCAGAACCGAAGAATTGCTCGATGGGATTTCAGCCGATGACTTGGCTGCGCCCGAGGCCTCGATTGAATTTGCCATTGGCGATGGCGCGTTTAATTTCGCCATGACCGCCGAGGAATATGTGCGCGAATTTGCGCTGCCCAATTTCTATTTCCACCTCTCAATGGTCTATGCGATTTTGCGAGGGGAAGGGCTGGATATCGGCAAATCGGACTTCATCCCGCATATGGCGCGCTATTTCACCAAAGCGCCTGAGTGATCTTTAGCCCACCGTGATCCTTAACCCACCGTGATCTTTAGCCCAGCGCTTTGGCGACGGCGTTGGCGTGATCCTTGGCATTTTGGGTGTAATGCATGACGCCCGCGCGCATGCCTGCAATGGCGGCCTCGGTTAGCTCTTTCAAAGGTTTTGCCGGGCGGCCAGCCCAGAGCATCCGCTCCTCCATGACCTTGCCCTCGGTCAGCATCGCGCCAGCGGCGAGCATCGCATCAGACCCAATCACCGATTTGTTCATCGCAATCGCGCCTAGGCCGACAAAGCCGCGATCCGCAATCGTGCAGCCATGCACCATCGCCATATGCCCGATCAGCACATCATCACCGATCACCAAAGGCGAACCTTCCTCATCGCCGGGGCGCGGAGGATCGCAATGGAGGACGCTGCCGTCCTGAACATTGGTGCGCTTACCAATGCGGATGGTGAAGACATCGGCGCGCAGCACGCAATTGTACCAGATCGAGCTTTCCGCACCGATCTCAACATCGCCAATGATTGTGCAGCCGGGCGCCACAAAAGCGCTCTCGTGGATCTTGGGCGTCTTGCCGTGGATTGGAATGATGTTGACGCCGGGGTGATGACTCATTGCGTTTGCTCCCACTGTGCTTTGGTGATGGAATAGACGATGATGGTCTCCTCGCCATAATCATCATTCTTGAAATCCAGATCTTCGCGCCGCTTCATGCCGAGCCGTTCCATCAGACCCCAGCTTGCCGAATTGGGCGCAACCGTCAGCGCGATGATATGCGGCGCATCAAACTGCTCAAAGCCGGCTTTGAGTGAAGCGAACGCAGCCTCTTTGGCGTATCCTTTGCCCCAAGCATCTTCGCGCAGACGCCAGCCAATCTCGTGATCGCCTTGCGGGCCGCCCGCTTGATTGGCGCGTTTAATCCCGCAAAAGCCCAGCAATTCGCCCGGCAAATGCCCGCCATCATCTTTGCGCTCACACACCCAGAATGTGTGGCCATGATCCCGCGCATACCCCTCGATCCGCTCTTCAATCCAGCCGTATTTCTCTGGCGGCAAAACCCCGCCCAGCCATTCCATAACCGCTGGGGTGTTGGTGTGCCTAAGAAAAACCGGCCAATCTTCCTTGCGCCAATCGCGCAGCACCAGCCGCTCGGTTTCGAGCCTGAACTCAGCC
>CAZDHB010000091.1:2729-5351 GCA_964505255.1 uncultured Porphyrobacter sp. | reverse complement strand
TGATAGGTCAATACGCCCGATGCGCCTGCGCGTTTGAACGCCATCAGCGTCTCCATCACCAGCGCATCACGGTCACCTGCTCCTGCCGCTGCGGCCGCTTCGATCATGGCATATTCGCCGCTCACTTGGTAAGCAAAAACCGGCACTTCGAAACGCTCTTTCACAGCGCGCACTATATCGAGGTAAGCAAGCCCCGGCTTGACCATCACGCTGTCCGCACCCTCGGCAATATCCATCGCCACTTCGCGCAAAGCCTCCTCGGCATTGGCCGGGTCCATCTGATAGGTTTTCTTATCGCCTTTCAGGATATCGCCCGAACCCACAGCATCGCGAAACGGGCCATAAAAGGCGCTGGCATATTTGGCCGCATAGCTCATGATCTGGATATTGGCGTGGCCGCCCATCTCCAGCGCCATGCGGATCGCCTGCACCCGCCCGTCCATCATATCGGAAGGGCCAAGAATGTCGCAGCCCGCCTCTGCCTGATTGAGCGCTTGATCAACCAGCACCGCGACGCTGTCATCATTGGTGACATAGCCCGCATCATCGATCAGGCCGTCCTGCCCATGGCTGGTGTAAGGATCGAGCGCGACATCGGTCAGCACGCCAATGCTGTCCCCGCAAGCATCCTTCACCGCGCGAATGGCCCGGCAAACCAGATTGTCGGGATTGAGCGCTTCGGCGCCGTCCGCGCTGCGTTTGTCAGGCGGGGTATTGGGGAAAATCGCGATGACTGGAATGCCGAGGGCGACCGCCTCTTTCGCGCGGCCCACCAGCAGATCAACCGACCAGCGCGAGACGCCGGGCAATGTGCCAATCGGTTCCTCTACCCCTTTGCCTTCGGTGACGAATAGGGGCCAGATCAGATCAGCCGGGGTCAGAAGAGTTTCGCGGTGAAGCGCCCTGCTCCAACCGGTGGTCCGCGTGCGCCTGAGGCGGGTCTTGGGATAGCTCGCAATGCTCATGCGCATTTGTCTGTGGCAGAACCGCGCCAGATGCAAGCGCGCTAAAGCTCAGCTGCCTTCATCAAGCGTGGCGGGCGTCTCCAGCTTGTCGATCTCGCGCGTTGGCGCATCGATCCTGCGCTCCTCGGGCCGGACTTCCAGATCTTCCAGCGCGGCACCGGGCGTGACCGATTTGATTTGGGTAAGCCGGGCGCGGAACTGTTTCAGCTCCTCCCCGCTCAATTGGGCGCGGGTCACAAATTTGACGCTGGCGGGATTGACCGCCTTGCCGCCGCGATAAAGCTCATAATGCAAATGCGGGCCGGTTGAGAGGCCAGTTGACCCGACATAGCCGATCACTTGACCGCGCCGCACCGCTTGACCTTTGCTCACCGCGATCCGGCTCATATGGCAATAGCGGGTGTCGATCCCCCCGCCATGTTGCAAGCGCACCGCCTTGCCGCAGCCGCCCATTCGTCCAGCGCCGCTGACCCGGCCATCGGTCACCGCAACAATCGGCGTGCCATGACGCGCGCGGAAATCCATCCCGGCATGCATCCGCCGATAGCCCAGGATCGGGTGACGGCGCATGCCAAACCGGGAACTGATCGGGCCAGGGACCGGGGCCACCATACCGCCGCGCTGCTCGCCAACGCCGGAGGCTTCGAAAAACTGACCCTCCTCGCTGCCGCCTTGTTTGACCCAGCGCATCAATTGCACTTTGGGTTTATCCGCCCGGTCGATCCCGGCGTAAAGCAATTGGCCAGCCTGACGCTCGCCCGTGGCGGCGCGGCGATGGGCCAAGATCATGTCAAAGGTATCGGTCGATTTTATATCGCGGTCGAGATTGATCTGCTTAGAGAGCTGCTTGAGATAGGCCTGAACAGCGCTCGCCGGAGCGCCCGCCGCACGGGCCGAACGATACAGGCTCTCGCCGACAGTGCCCCGAATACGCAGCGGCGTTTCATCAACGCGGATGATGTTTTTGCTCAGCGCCAGATTGCCGCCTTCATTGAGCCGGTCAATCGTCAGCTCCAGATCAAAAGCCGCTCTAAACTTCAGCGTATCGAGCGGGCGCGGCGCGGTTGCAGCGGGCCGGCGGCCCAATGTGATATCGACCTTTGTGCCCGCAATCAGCTCATCAAGCTCGATCACATCGGTCACCAGCGCCAGAACGCGGCGCGCGTCATCACTGCCCAGCCCAGCGCGCAGCAAGGTCCGCTCGAACCCGTCGCCTTGCCCCAAAGTGGCAATCATCTGCACTTGCGGACGTTCCGGGGCTGCGGCCAGCGGGCGCACGGCGCTGGTGGCGGCCATGCGGCGACCCGTATCACCGCCCAGACCCAATGGCATAATCATCTGGCTGCGATATTCATCGCGCGCTTCGGGATCGAGGGTAAGGCGCGGCGCGGCCTCCAGCGGCGCAAAATCGGGCCAGAAAAACAGCGCCAAGGCCGACAAGCCAACCATCGCGCCCAAACCGCGAAACCATCCGCCGCTGCCAATATCGCTGCCGAGATCTGCAATCAGGTTTTCACTGAGCGCGGCAAGAAACCGCACAGGAGAGGCGCGCGAGCCTGCCGAGCTGCTGCGCATGCTATCGGAAGAATCCAAATCCAAGAGCCGTATCTCCTTGCGTACGGGTCAAAACGGGCGGGTCAAAACGGGCGGATCAAAG
>CAZDHB010000091.1:0-2629 GCA_964505255.1 uncultured Porphyrobacter sp. | reverse complement strand
CGGGCGGATCAAAGTTCCCCAGCCCCGGTCCGCACCGTTGCTCTGCACGTTAACTGACGCGCATATCGCAGATTTTTTGGCATTTTAAAGTTAAGTCCGGCTTAACTTGCGCCTATCCGCAGCGCTTGAACGACAAAGCGTTGAGCGCCAAGCCCGCAGCATAATTCTTCCCCCCAAAATCGCGCATTTTCGCCGCGCAGCACGCTTGTGCATTGCTTTGCGCCCTGTCACGATAGCGGCACTGAGAGAACGGGCTGGCAAAGAACGGGTTGGGAAAGAGCGGGTTTTGAACAATCAGGGATCCTCCATTTCGGCCAATTCCCGCGTCAAAGCCGTGCTTGGTCCAACCAACACCGGCAAAACCCATCTGGCGATTGAGCGGATGGCCGCGCATTCGAGCGGGTGCATGGGTTTTCCGCTACGCTTGCTCGCGCGCGAGGTATACGAGCGGATCTGCGCGATCAAACCGGCCAGCGAAGTGGCGCTGATCACCGGCGAGGAACGGATCGAGCCGGAAGGCGCACGCTATTTGTGTTGCACCGCAGAGGCCATGCCGCGCGATGGGGGCGGCGCTGCATTTGTGGCGCTGGACGAGGCGCAGCTCGCCGCTGACCGGGAACGCGGCCATATTTTCACTGACCGGCTGCTCAACGCGCGAGGCCGCGAGGAGACCCTGCTGCTGGGCGCTGCGACCTTGGCCAAGCCGGTCAGCGAACTGGTCCCCGAGGCCGAGATTAGCGAACGCCCCCGCTTTTCCACCCTCACTCATATCGGCCCGCGCAAATTGTCGCGGCTCCCTCCGCGCAGCGCGATTGTCGCCTTCAGCGCAGACCAGGTTTACGCGGTGGCTGAAATGATGCGCCGCTTTAAAGGCGGCGCCGCAGTCGTGATGGGCGCGATGAGCCCGCAAACCCGCAATAAGCAAGTGCAATTGTTCCAGTCGGGCGAGGTCGATTACATCGTTGCAACCGATGCGATCGGCATGGGGCTTAACCTCGATATCACCCATGTCGCTTTCGCCGGATTGACCAAGTTTGACGGGGTCCGCCAGCGCCGCCTAACCCCTGCCGAAATGGCGCAAATTGCCGGACGCGCAGGCCGTCATCAGCGCGACGGGACCTTTGGCACTTTGGCGGGTGCCCGAGAAACAAAAGGTGGGGCCCGAGCAAGTAGGCAGGGGGCAGGTAGGCAGGGGGCAGGCAGGCAGGGGGCAGGCGGTGCAGCGCCTGAATTCACTGAGGAAGAAATCTACGCAATTGAGGAGCATCAATTTGCCCCGCTCACGCATCTCTATTGGCGTGATGCGCAGCCCCGGTTTAACTCTTTGAGCGGGCTGATCAGCGATCTGGAAGCGCATGCGGATGATCCGCTGCTAAGATCTGCACCCGAGGCGATTGATCTGGCCACGCTCAAAAGACTGTCTGAGGAGCCATTTGCGCAAAATATCGCAGGCGCTGGATCAGTGCGCCGGTTCTGGGAGGCGTGCTCGCTGCCCGATTTTCGTGCGCGCGGCCCTGATGTGCATGCGCGCTTTGTCGCGCGGCTTTGGCAAGACCTTGAAGGCGGCTATCTGGGGGCAGATTTTGTCGCGGCGCGGATTGCCGAACTTGACCAGACCAGCGGTGATATCGATACGCTGCAAGGCCGGATTGCCGCCGTGCGCAGCTGGGCCTATATTTGCCAGCGGCCCGATTGGGTTTTGGCCCGCGATGAAATGGCCAGCCGGGCGCGCGGGGTCGAGGCGAAATTGTCCGATGCCCTGCATGCCCGCCTGACCGAGCGTTTTGTGAACCGAAGGACGACGATCTTGATGAAATCACTGGGACAGGACGGAGCCGATCTTCCCTTGCGGATTGAGGATGACGGGACCGTGCTGGTCGAGGATGAGCCGATGGGCCGGGTCGAGGGTTTTCGCTTTATCCCGGATGCAGGGGCCAATCACGAGACGCGCAAAATGCTGCTTGCGGCCGCTGAAAAGGGTCTGCCGAAAATTCTCGCGGCCAAAGCGCTGGCGCTGGCAAGCAGTGATCTGGCCGAGCTGATCCTTGATAAGGGCCGGATATTGAGCGGCCCGACTGAGCTTGCCAAAATCAGCTTTGCCCCCGGCACGCTGACCCCGCGATTGGAGGCCGCGCGCGATATTGGACGCTTGCCCGAACAGGCCAGAAATGCGCTGATGGCGGCGCTGGACACTTGGCTGGCCAAAGAGCTTGCCGTGCTGGAGCCGCTCGCAAAATTGCATGCAGCCGCCAAAGACCCGGAGGCGGGGTCAGAGGCGCGCGCGCTGCTGTTATCGCTGATCGAGGGGCATGGTTATGTGCCGCGCGAGCAGGCAGGCTTGCAGCATTTGCCCAAAGAAATGCGTCCGTTCCTGCGGCGGATTGGCGTGACGTTTGGCGCCCTCGACATTTTCGCGCCTGCCTTGCTCAAGCCGGCCGCGCGCCAAATGCTGCATGCCGCAGGGATTGATCGCCGCGCACTTGAGGCGGCGATGTTGCCCGTGATTTCAGTGAGCGGGAAACTGCCCTCCGGCTATCGCTTGGCTGATGGCCGAGCAAAACCGGCGGCGGGGGCGCAAGCGATCAGGATTGATCTGGCCGAGAAAATCTTTCGGGCAGCGCATGACGCC
>CAZDHB010000090.1:0-8601 GCA_964505255.1 uncultured Porphyrobacter sp. | reverse complement strand
TTCTTGCGACATTGCGGTGATCTGATCGCGCAGCCCCTATGTGGCAATTGGGCAAGTGTAGCAATTGGGCAACAAAAACGCTGACAGTTTTGAAAAAAGACTTTCCGACTCTTGCGTGCTCGGCGCGCAGCGTGTCATGTTTCATGCACTGGGCCGCCGACGACACAACAAAAAGTGCGCGGTGCCTTAATTTTGGAGAGGAATTTTATGAGAAAGCTGTTGTTGGGCGCATCCGCCCTTGCACTATCCATGGGCCATTCGGGAGCGATGGCGCAGGACGCCGCCGCGCAAGATCAAGCGAATGAGCGGGATGATGATATCATCATCGTAACAGCAACACGCCGGGCGGAAGATGTCCAAGACATTCCGATCGCGGTGACGGCGGTAACCCCGGAACAGCTCGACAAGCAAGGCGTTGTCAGCGTCCAGAACATCACTCAGGTTTCACCCAGCTTCTCAACCTCATCGGCGCAAATTGCATCGGGTTCGGTCGTTTTGCGGATTCGCGGTGTTGGTACAACGTCCAACAATATCGGTTTTGAAAGCGCAGTCGGCATTTTCGTCGATGGCGCATACCAGTCGCGCCCCGGCGTGGCTTTGTCTGAATTCGTAGACATTGAACGGGTTGAGGTTCTGCGCGGCCCGCAAGGCACTCTGTTTGGCCGCAACACATCGGCCGGTGCGCTGAATATCACGACCAATCGCCCGGATCTCAACGAATTTGGCGGCTTTGCCAATGCGACATATGGCAATCTTGGCCTGATCAATGTGCAAGGCGCGATCAATGCGCCTTTGGTTGAGGACACTTTGGCAGTCCGTCTGACGGGTGCTTACCGTGAACGTGATGGCGATGTGGATGTTGTCGATGCAAGCGGCACAAAGATCGGTGAATCGGGCACGATTGATCAATTCCTCGTTCGTGCCCAATTGGGTTACGAGAGCGAGGGCGGCGTCAAGGTCCGTCTGATCGGTGACTTCACCGACAGCAGCAATGGCTGCTGTTCTGCGATCGAGCTGTTGGCCGATAGCAATATCAACGCCGTCATTCCTGCACTTGGCGGTCCTGCCAATGCGGGCATGGCTGGCCCGACTGTTGCGACCAGCGCATTTGATGTGACAACCGCTGAACAGGCGCTTGATAACCGGATTGCGACCGCGAACCGTCCGCCGCTTGCGAATGTTGAACAATGGGGTGTCACGGCCGAATTGGAATTCCCACTCGGTGATAATGCTGATTTTGTTTTCATCGGTTCGTATCGTGATTTCCAATCGAGCGAGAATTACGATTCAGACTTCAGCGGTCTCGATGTGTTCGATGTTGATCAACTCGACGTAGATATTGAAACGATCACGGCCGAGGCCCGTATCCAAGGCGAAGCGCTTGGCGGCAGTCTCAGCTGGCTCATCGGTGGTTTCTATTCGGACGAGACAATCAACTCGCTTACCGATTTCAGCCTAGGTGATGACTATGATCTGCTCGTTGGGGCAATCTTCGGCGGGGCCGTCGGGCCAGCGCCGCTGCAATTGCTGACCGGTGCAGCGCCTAATCTGACGACCTCGACCAACCAATACAGCCAGTCGGCTGAAAGCTGGTCGGTGTTCACGCACAACACGCTGGATATCACCGACGCGCTGAGCGTGACATTGGGTCTGCGCTATTCTGATGAGAGCAAGACCGGCGGATTCCAACAGATCGCCAACAATAACCCTGCGTGTGACGGGGCATTTGCTTCGGTTGGGGCGGGAGCGGTCCCAGCGCCGCTGATCGGCGGTACGCTCGCGCTCAGCTGTTTTGCCTTTGTTGCACCAGCACGGGGCGCGGATGGCGAATTCTTCCCGCTTCCGCGCGAGTTCAATGTGCCGTTCAGCGATAATGAGCTGATCTATACCGGTAAGGTCAGCTATCAGTTTGCTGCCCCGATCACCGCTTATGCCAGCTTCACCCATGGTTATAAGGCAGGGGGCATCAACCTCGACATCACGGCCAATACCGGCGGCGCTGATCCAACCTTCCTTTCGGAAGAAGTGGATGCGTATGAAGTCGGCGTGAAAGCGAAATTGATCGATGATGCGGTGACGCTCAACATCGCCGGTTTCCACGAGGAGTTCACCAACTTCCAGGTCCTCGAATTTACTGGGGCGCAGTTCACAACCTTTAACGTTGCGAGTGCCAAATCCACCGGTATCGAGATTGAGTCGCTGATTAACCCGACTGATGACTTAAGCTTCAATCTGGGTCTGACTTACACCAACGCTCGTTACCCAAGTGATTGTGACGTCGGCAGCAATTCTGACAATGTGACGGCGCTGTGCGGCAATTCGCTGACCAATGCGCCGGAATTTGTCGGTATCGCAGGGATCAATTACGACACCACGATCGGCAATTATCTGCGCGGCTTCTTCTCGGGCCAAGTGCGGATGGAAAGCGATCGCCGGACTTCGACCCAAGCGGTCAATCCAGCGAACCTCGCAGCTCGTCAATTGGTGCCGTTTGATGTTCAGGACGGCACAGCCAAGATCAATCTACGGGCCGGTATCGGTGCGGATGATCGCAGCTGGACGGTCGAGGTTTGGGGCGTCAATGTCACCGATGTGGCAACGCGCGGCGTGACCTTTAACACGGTGCTGCGCGGGTCATCGCGCTCTGCATTTGCGCAGTCGCCTGCGACTTACGGTGTGACAGTTCGCACCGAGTTTTGATCGCAAGGCGCATGCGTCCGGTGGGCGCTGCCTAATTAAAGAAGGGCTGCTGGCAGTGCGCTGGCGGCCCTTTTTTATGCGCGGCTTTTCATATCAGGCCGCTTATATCCGGCTGCTTATAATAGGCTACTGGGCTGAAACGCATGGCCATGCGGCGGGCTTCAAACCGGCTAAGCCAGGCGCAGCGGACTTGCCCCAAGGCTTCGGCGTGACTAAACTTGGCCAATGACATTGACTTATAAGCCAATTATCTCTGCGACAGGGCTGTTTACGCCTGAACAAAGCATCACAAATGAAGAGCTGGTCGAGAGTTTCAACCTTTATGTAGAGCAGCACAACCGGGCGCATGCAGAGGCTATCTCTGCGGGCGAAACGCAGCCGCTTGAGCCTAGCTCGGTCGCCTTTATCGAGAAAGCGAGCGGGATCAAGGCGCGTCATGTTCTCTCCAAAGAGCCGATCCTCGATCCGGCCATAATGTCCCCTCGCTGGGATGAGCGCGGCAATGAAGAATTGTCGCAAATGGCTGAAATTGGCGTTGCTGCCTGCCGGCAAGCCTTGGCAAGGGCAGGGCGCAGCACCGATGATGTGGATGCCGTGTTATGCGCTGCCTCCAATATGGAGCGGCCCTATCCCGCCATGGCTGTTGAAATTCAGCAAGCCTTGGGCATTGACGGGTTTGGTTTTGATATGAATGTCGCGTGCTCTTCGGCGACTTTCGGCATTCAGACAGCGGCGGATTATATCCGGGCGGGCAATGCCAAAAGCGTGCTGGTGGTCAGCCCGGAAATTACCAGCGGACACCTCAACTGGCGTGATCGGGACAGCCACTTTATTTTCGGGGACGTTGCGACAGCCGTTCTGGTTGAGGACAGCTCGCTTGCCCCTCAAACCCATTGGGAAATTCTGGGAACCTGCCTCAAGACCGTATTTTCAAACAATATTCGCAACAATTTCGGTTTTCTCAATCGCGCGGTGCCAGATACGGCGGACCATCCTGACAAGCTTTTTGTTCAAGAGGGCCGCAAGGTCTTCAAAGAAGTGGTCCCGATGGTGGCCAGCATGATTTTGAGCGAGGCGGAGAAGCTGAAGGTTGAGCCGGGTCAATTGCGGCGGCTTTGGCTGCATCAGGCCAATGCGGGGATGAACCGGCTGATTGCGCAGAAAGTCCTTGGCCATGAGGCGAGCGATGATGAAAGCCCGACCGTGCTCGATACCTATGGCAACACGTCGAGCGCGGGATCGATCATTGCCTTTCACAAACATAGCGAGGATTTGCAGGAAGGCGACATCGGCCTCATCTGCAGCTTTGGCGCGGGCTACAGCGCGGGCACTGTTTTTGTGCGCAAACACGGGTAATGCGCGGCGCAAAAGCGGTGCTTGGTGCTTGCCCATATCAGGCGGCAGGCCTAAGCGGATGTTATGGCAGGTGACTTGTTAGATAATAAGGGAAGCGGCGATGTCGCTTGGTCCTGGCCCTCGATCCATCCTGAGGGGCGAAAATTCGGGCTGGTAACGGTTGGCATCGGACTGATTACGATGTTCGCGTTTGGATTGAGCTGGCTCGGCTGGCCAATCCTGCTGCTTTCCTTGGGCGTATTTGCCTTCTTCCGTGATCCTGAACGGGTTGTGCCGATCAGCGATAAGGCGATCGTTGCGCCAGCAGACGGGTTGGTGACGCTCATCACAAAGACCCAGCCGCCAGAGGAAATGCGCATCGATGATGGCAGCGGCGAGGCCGGATTGCCCGATGACCCAGTTATGCGAATTTCGATCTTTATGAGCGTGTTTGACGTGCATATTAACCGCGCGCCGGTGGCCGGTGTCATACGGCGGCTTGTCTATATTCCGGGCAAATTTCTCGATGCGGGTCTGGACAAGGCCAGCGAGGAGAACGAGCGTCAGCATATCCTGATTGAACGCGCTGACGGGGTGAAAATCGGCTTCACACAGATTGCCGGTTTGGTCGCGCGGCGGATCATTCCCTTCGTTAAATCGGGCGATACTGTGGGGGCAGGGCAACGGGTCGGGCTGATCCGCTTTGGTAGCCGGGTCGATGTCTATCTGCCCGCTGGCACAGATCCAAAGGTGCTGATGGGCCAGCGGATTATCGCCGGTGAAACGGTCCTGGGCGAAATCGGTGGGCAAACCCTGATCGAAGGGGTGGTCCAGTGACGAAGGGGCGCTCAGCCTCCGGGTCCTCATCTTCCGCTACTTCAGCAGAGACATCATCGGCAGAAACATCATCCTCAGGCGGCCAGCCGGACAGCGACATGGCGCGCGTCGGCCCAACAGCGGCTGAGGATGAAAGTGTGCCCATGGCCCGTGAAAAGGGTGCGCGCAGCCTTAGCCTGCGGGCCTTTGTTCCCAATGCGATTACTGCTGCGGCGCTTTGTGCCGGGCTGACAGGTATTCGCTTTGCCATTTCGGGAGATTGGGGCGCAGCGGTGCTGGCGGTGGTGCTGGCAGGGGTGCTCGACGGATTTGATGGACGGATCGCGCGGCTGCTTAACGCGCAGTCTCGTTTCGGGGCTGAACTCGATAGTCTGGCTGATTCGCTGTCCTTTGGCACGGCCCCGGCGGTGATTGTCTATCTTTGGGCGCTGCAGGATTTGCCGAGGCTGGGTTGGTTTGCGGCCCTAGCCTTCGCAATCAGTTGCGCGCTAAGGCTCGCGCGGTTCAACGCGCAGATTGATTTGGATGAGCAGCCGCATAAATCGGCTGGCTTTCTGACCGGAGTTCCTGCTCCGGTGGCGGCTGGTCTCTCGTTTCTGCCGATCTACCTCTGGATCGCAACGGGCCGCGATGAATTGCGCGAGCCTTGGCTCGTAGGCATCTGGCTTGCCTTGATCGCGGTTTTGATGATTTCGAATATCGCAACGCTCAGCTGGGCGTCATTGCGGCCGCGCAGAGGCATCCGGCTGGAGCTGATCGCGCTTATTGGGATCGCTTTTGGCGGCGGTATCTTGCTGGAGCCGTGGTGGACGCTGGTTATTATCAGCGCAGGCTATTTCGCGCTTATTCCCTATGGCTTGTTCAAATACGCCCGCATCAAGCGTCAAAAAGCGTAAAGGTCTGCCGGTTGATTGCTTTGACTGCGATCAGTGAGCTTCGCTGTGACCGCCTGATGCCCGCCGGTTCATAACGCGCCCGATCTCCAATCAAGCGGCGCTGCGCGATGCTCTCACGCTGGGACGGGGCTGGGTTACGCGGGTCAAAGGCGCAGGCACAGCGGGACGCATCCTTGGCATGGCCACAACTCTCGACCCGATCAGCTCGCTTTCGTAATCTTGTTGAAGCACGGCTTGCAAACCTTTGTAAGCCGACATCCAGCGAAGCACGCTATCAGTGAGGACAACCAGGCTGACCAGCCCAATCAAGAAGCTCAATCCCATTCCAATCACTTCGAACATTGTCATCACTCCTAAAAGCTCGGTCTAGTCATGCTTGCCGCTTAACCTTCGTTCCCAAATTGCCTTTGGTTACGATCAGCAAAGCTTGCTTGGCCGTCCACATGAGGTATACGCCTTTCTGCGTAGTTCGATTGTTTGTTCCCTATTTGTTCTGCTCGGTCAAGCGTTTTTTCACCCGTTGCGGTGTTTTTTGTGCGTTTTTGGGTGGAAATGGGGAGGTTAGACGGCTAACTGCGCGCTCTTCCCGATGGCAAATCTTTGTCAAAAAGGCATGCCGATTCGGGAAAATTCACATGGAAGGCACTTCATACCGGTGCCTGCTAGCGGGAAAAGGAAGCTCAGCTTCTGGCCGCGAAATGCAGGTTCCAGCCTTTCAGAGGAACAACCGGAAAGGAAATACTTATGGCGGCACCTACCGTCACGATGCAGCAATTGATCGAGGCCGGCGCACATTTCGGCCACCAGACACACCGCTGGAACCCGCGTATGAAGCCGTATATTTTCGGCGCACGCAACGGCATCCACATTATCGATTTGTCACAAACGGTTCCGCTGTTCGCGCGGGCTTTGGATTTCGTGTCACAAACCGTTGGGGCAGGGGGCAAGGTTCTGTTTGTTGGAACCAAGCGCCAGGCACAGGATGCGATTGCGGATGCAGCGCGGGCTTCGGGCCAGCACTTCGTCAATCACCGCTGGCTTGGCGGGATGCTAACCAATTGGAAGACCATTTCCCAATCAATCAAGCGTCTCAAAACTCTTGAAGAGCAGCTTGGCGGAGACACATCGGGCTTCACCAAGAAAGAGGTGCTGCAGCTCACGCGGGAGCGCGACAAGCTGGAGCTTTCGCTGGGCGGTATTCGCGATATGGGCGGCACGCCTGACGTGATGATCGTGATCGATGCGAACAAGGAAGAACTGGCCATTAAAGAAGCCAATGTTCTGGGCATTCCGGTGGTTGCGGTGCTGGACACCAACACCGATCCATCGGGCATTGCGTTCCCGGTACCGGGCAATGATGATGCAAGCCGCGCTGTGCGTTTGTATTGCGACGCCATCAGCGAAGCAGCCAATAGCGGCAAAGGCCAAATGGCCGGATCCGAAGTTGGCACGATGGAAGAACCACCTGCCGAAGCTGCCGCGGAAACGCCAGCGGCCTAACGGCTGAGCAGAAAATTGCGTTGGCGGGGCTGTTCTCATCGAATGGCCCCGGCTTCACACTTTAACCCCAAGCGGCGCGTCTAAGTGATCCCTGCGAGGTGAGCGGGCTCGCGCTGCGAATTGATTTACAAAGGATAGATATCATGGCTGATTTCACTGTCGCCGATATTAAAGCCCTGCGCGAGAAAACCGGCGCGGGCATGATGGATGCCAAAAAAGCGCTGACCGAAGCAGGCGGCGATATCGAGGCTGCGGTTGACGCTTTGCGCGCCAAAGGCCTTGCCACGGCTCAGAAAAAGTCCAGCCGGACCGCCGCAGAAGGTCTGGTCGGGGTTGCTGTCGAAGGCACAAAAGGCGTTGCCGTTGAAGTGAACTCTGAAACCGACTTCGTGGCGAAGAACGACAAGTTCCAGGATTTCGTGCGCAAAGTCACCCAAACCGCTCTCAGTGTCGCTGGTGACGATGTAGAAGCCTTGAAGGCAGCAGGATACCCAGATGGCGGCAGCGTTGCTGATAAGCTGACGGATAACATCGCCACCATTGGCGAGAACCAGCAGCTGCGCCGGATGAAAACCGTCTCGGTTGGCTCAGGCGCGGTGGTTTCTTACGTGCACAATGCGGCGGCCGAAGGGCTTGGCAAAATCGGCGTTTTGGTCGCATTGGAAAGCGACCTTGGCGCTGACGTGCTGGAGCCGTTTGGCAAGCAGCTCGCCATGCACATCGCCTCCATGTTCCCGCAAGCTCTTAACGCTGACGGGCTCGATGCTGATGTGATTGAACGTGAGCGCGCAATCGCGGCTGAAAAAGCGGCTGAAAGCGGCAAGCCTGAGAACGTGCAGGAAAAAATGGTCGAAGGCGCGGTCAAGAAATTTGCCAAAGAGAACGCGCTGCTCAGCCAGATGTTTGTGATGGACAACAAGACCAGCGTGGAAGACACGGTTGCCAAGTTCGGCAAGGACAATGGCGGCTCGGTTGTGCTGACCGACTATGTCCGCTTCCAACTGGGCGAAGGCATCGAGAAGAAAGAGGAAGACTTCGCGGCTGAAGTCGCTGCTGCTGTAAAGGGGTAAGGTTTCTTTCTATCTGATCCGCGCCACCCGCTTCTTCCGCCCTTCCACCCGGATTATCACTCCGGTTTACGATTCTGGCGGAAGGGCGGAGGGAGCGGGCGGCTTGGCAGGCTAGAGAATTCAAATGGCCGCTCTTTTTGCCCTTTATTCCAATCCGCTATCATCGGCGCGCCGGATAAGGGTGGAGGGCGGCTCTTTTGCAGCCGGGGCAATTTCGATCAGCCAGATTTCAGGCTTGGTGAAAAACCGGATGGGCAAAAGGC
>CAZDHB010000089.1:0-8629 GCA_964505255.1 uncultured Porphyrobacter sp. | reverse complement strand
CGCTGGATGGATGACGGTTTCCCGCTGATCAAGGGGCGCAGTCTGGCCGAAGGCGGCGATGGGACGGCGCGGCGCGCAGGGCCGGGCGATGTCATGGTGCTGGTGCGCAAGCGGCGCGATCTGGCGGCGCTGATCGTGGCGCGGCTGTATCGCTACGGCGTGCCAGTCGCTGGGGTGGATCGGCTGCGTTTGGGCGCGCCCTTGGCGGTCAAGGACCTGATGGCGGCGCTGCGTTTCGCCGCGCAGCCGCTCGATGATTTGAACCTGGCTGCATTGCTCGTCTCACCGCTTGGGGAATGGAGCCAGCAGGACCTACTTGATTATGGCTATCGGCCCAAGCAGACGCGGCTGTGGGATCATTTACGGCAAAGCGATGCTCCATTTGTCGCAGTGACCCTTGCAAAGCTTCGCGAAATCTTGCGGCGGGCGGATTATGAGTCGCCGCAATCCCTGCTTCATTGGCTGCTGACCGGCCCGTTCGATGCACGCCGGGCGCTGGTGACCCGGCTGGGCAAGGAAGCGAATGATCCGATTGACGAACTGCTCAATGCCGCCAATGCCTATTCTGCGTCCCATACTGCCAGCCTGCAGGGCTTTATCCGCTGGTTTGATGCGGGCGAGGGCGAGGTAAAGCGTGATCCGGGCGAGCAGGCGGATAGCGTGCGGGTCATGACAGTGCATGGTTCCAAAGGCTTGCAGGCACCCATCGTCGTTTTGGCGGATGCGGCGCTGGATGTGGACAAGCCGCGCGATTTGGCCTTGGCTGAGCCTGTTATCGGCGGCGAAGAGACGGAGCTTGGCAACGCCGATCGTGGGCGCGAAATACCGCTTCCGCTCATCAATAAGGATATGCGGGTTGGCCCTATCGCTAAGGCATATGACAAGGCGCTTGCGTCCGGCACGCAGGAACATTGGCGACTGCTGTATGTGGCAATGACCCGCGCGGAAGAGGCCTTGTTTATCACTGGCTCGCTGGGCAAATCGCAATCGAAAAAGGGCGTGCCCCCAGAAGACAGCTGGTTTGCGCGGCTGCAACCCCTGTTTGGCGATGAAGCCGTGAGCGATGATCTGTGGGGCAGCCGCTGGGTTTCGGGCGAGCCATGCGATGCCCCTTATGCGCGAGACGAAAAAGAGCCTGCCGGGGATGCTGCGGTGCTGCCTGATTGGCTGTTGAAGAGCGCGCCGGAAGAACCCAAACCGCCAAAGCCGCTCGCACCCTCGGGTCTTGGAGAAGATGAGGGGAGCGATCCGCCCATCACAGGAGGCGCAGCGGCAAGCGCCCCTAAGGCCGATGAGCGACTGGCCGAAGCTGCGCGGCGCGGGGTGCTGATCCATGGGCTGCTTGAACGTCTGCCTGATGTAGCGCCAGCGCGGCGTGAGGCGCTCGCACGTCACTGGCTAGAGAAACAGGCACCCGAGCTTGACGAAGCCGAGCGGGCGGCGATGACCTCCCGCGCGCTCAGCGTGCTCGAAGCACCAGAGATGGCGGAGGTGTTTTCCCCGGACGCGCTCGCCGAGATACCGCTGTCAGCCAAGGTTGGCGATCAGGTGATAACCGGGATTGCTGACCGGTTGCTGGTAACGCCAGAAAAGGTGATCGTGGCCGACTTTAAGACGGCACGCCGGCCGCCGCACCGGCTCGAAGACATCCCGCCAAGCACTGTCAGACAAATGGCGGCCTATGTCGCGGCTCTCAGCGCGATTTATCCCGCACACAAGGTTGAGGCGGCGGTCATTTACACCCAGACGCCGCAATTGTTCCGCTTGCCTGATGGGATGCTAGCAGAGGAAAACAGCCGCTTTTCAGATCAACAGGAAAGCTTGGGCTTGCCGGAGCTTGAGTAAGCAGGAATACTCCCCACATATCACGGGTAGCAGAATTGGAGACAGAGTATGGCAACCGTCAATGTGACTGATGCGAGTTTTAAAGCCGATGTTGTAGACGCCGAGAAGCCGGTTTTGGTGGATTTTTGGGCCGAATGGTGCGGCCCGTGCAAGATGATCGCACCCGCTTTGGAAGAGCTGAGCGATGAAATGGCCGATCAGGTGACCATCGCCAAAATGGATATCGTCGAAAACACCGATACACCCGGCCAATTGGGCATTCAGGGCATTCCTTATCTGGCGCTTTACAAGGGCGGCGAGAAAGTGGCTGAGATGACCGGCGCTCGTCCAAAAAATCAACTAAAAGAATGGATTGAGAGCGTGATTTGAGCAAACGGGGGGCTATCAAGCCCCCCTACGCCTCAGCGCCAGTAATCGTGACGCTGTGATCCATCGAAAGCGCCCCGTTTTGAGGCAGCAGCGCTTGAAAGGACTTGCCTGAGCCGCATGGGCACGGGTCCTTGCGGCCAAGCTTTTCCAACAGTTCTTTGCCATCGCCAATGAAGCGATGGCCTCGCTTTACATGGGTTTCTGAAGGGAAACCTTTGCGCCGTTTAGATGTGCGCTCGAAAGCTTGGCAGATTGCTCATGTCATGATCTTTGCGCGGCATGATGACCTCCTACTGTCTATTGAACATATCGGGGCGCCGCCGATACAATCAGTGAGGAGGTCGGTCAATCGCGCGCGGCCAAGGCGCGGGCTGCAAAGACGTCCCAGATTTTGGGCGAGGATGCGCCAATCAGTCCCGGTTTGCCGGGTTCATCCACACGGTAAGCCGACCCATCCAGCCTTTGTGCGCAGCCGCCTGCCTCATTGAGCCAAAGAATTCCGGCGGCATGATCCCACGGCAAAGTCCGTTTGAAGCTTGAAACATCATTTTCACCCAAAGCGAGGCGCGGATATTGTTCAGCAGCGCAGCGCGGGATGTCGGTCAGCTGGTAATGGCCTGCCAGACGGGCTTCGACCATGGCGCGTTCCTCATCGGTCAGGAAAATAAGCGAAATGGCCGCAACCGGCGGATCTTCACCCGTGGTTCGGGCGGTCATCTGCTCGCCGTTGAGATAAGCGCCCTGACCAAGATGAGCGCTGCAAAAACGCTGTTTCAAGGGATCGTAAAGCCATCCCGCCTGCGTCTCGCCGCCATCCGCCATGGCGATGATAATCCCGAACGGCGGCTTGCCTTGAGCAAAATTATTCGTCCCATCGACCGGATCGATGATCCAGCACGGATCAGACAAGCGCTCAAGCACGCGTTCATCTGCATGAGCGGCCTCTTCGCCGACGATGGCCAGATCACCGCGAATGCTCGCCAATCCCTCAGAGAGCATGGCCTCGGCCTCGCGGTCAGCAATCGTGACCAGATCATCGGCGGCTTTTTCCTCGACCTCTTCCGCGCTGAGGTTTTGATAGCGGGGAAGGATCACTTTTTGCGATACGTCCACCAGCAATGCGTGAACGGCCTTATCGAGCGCCGCCTGAGCTGTGCTGAGTGTCATGAGCGATAATCTCCGTTGATCGAGATATAACCATGCGTGAGGTCGCAGGTCCAAACGGTGGCGCGCCCATCGCCGATACCCAGATCAACCTCGATTTGCACCTCGCTGCCTTGCAGATGCTGCGCCGCTGGAGTCTCGTCATAATCAGGCACGGGCTGGCCCTCACGCGCGGCCCAGACACCGCCGAACCCGATCGATAATCTGTCGCGGTCTGCTGGCTCGCCCGCTTTGCCAATGGCCATTACAATTCGGCCCCAATTGGCATCTTCCCCGGCAATGGCCGTTTTGACCAAGGGCGAATTGGCGATGGAGAGGCCAATGGCCCTTGCGCTCGCGTCGCTATGTGCACCCGCGACCGTGATTTCGATGAATTTGCTGGCTCCTTCGCCGTCGCGGACCACCAATTGCGCCAGCTCCCGCGTGACTGCGCAAAGGGCTGCGAAAAAGGCATCTGCTCCTGGGTGATCCCAGCTTTCGATTGAAGGCGCGCGGGCCTTGGCGGTCGCAAATGCCAGCACAGTGTCGCTGGTCGAGGTGTCGCCATCGACCGTGATACAGCTGAAGGTGGTGGCGTTGGCCTTTACCAGCATGTCTTGCAGCAGCGCGGGCGCGATTGCCGCATCGGTAAAGATATAGCCAAGCATGGTGGCCATATCCGGTGCGATCATACCGCTGCCTTTGATGATACCGCAAAGCTCTACCCGCGCATCGCCAATCATCGCGCTGGCCTGCGCGCCTTTGGCAAAGGTGTCTGTGGTGCCAATGGCATGCGCGGCCTCTTCCCAGCTGCATGTGCCCGAGGCGAGGGCTGCCTCAACACCCCGGCGGGCAATGTCTTTGGGCAGAGGCACGCCGATCACGCCGGTTGAGGAGACGAGCACGTCGTCCGGTTTGCAGCCAATCCCTTCGGCCACTTGCGCCATGATTTGCTCGACCGCCTCGCGCCCGCGATAGCCAGTGAAGGCGTTTGCATTGCCTGCATTGACGACCAGCGCGCGCGCCTGACCGGATTTTACCTGCTCGCGGCCCAATTCAACCTCGGACGAGGCGCAGGCACTTTGGGTGAACACGCCGGCCACTGCGGTGCCTTGGGGCAAAGTGACCAGCGTCAGATCGCTGCGCGTCCAATCCTTATATCCGGCATTGACCGTGTGCAGCTCGACCCCAGCGATTGCGGGTAGATCGGGAAAAGGCAATGCAAGCGGGGAAGGTGGTAAGTCCATGATGCCTGCTCTATATCGGTCTGAAACTATCGGCAATGCGCTGGCTTGCAATCTTCTGCAAGCAGCGGCGCGAAAGAGGGTTCTTATGCGTTACAAAGCTATGACGATCGGACTTTTGATGACAGGCGCGCCGGTCGCGATCAGTTCGCTCGCGGCGCAATCCACAGAGCAGATAGCGGCTGATGCACGAGCGAATATGGAAGCCGCTGCTGATGCAGTCGAAGAGGTGGCTGATTTGCCAGAGGTTAGGGCCATGCCCGTATTTCCGCGCGAGGCGCGTCCTATCAGCTCCGTCCGGGGCATTTTTAGAGCGTCCGATTATCCGGCAGACGCATGGCTCCTCGATGAAAAAGGCCGCGTTGAATATGATTTGATAATCGATCCCGAGGGCAAGGTCAGCAAATGTACGATCGCGGTTAGCTCAGGCTCTGCCGCGCTGGATGAGGCGACTTGTGCAATCGTGACCGAGCGCGCGCAATTTCAGCCGGCGATGGCCGATGCGGACACACCCATCGTTGGCGAATACACAGACTCCTATTTTTGGCGCAGACGCGAAAATGACATGACCGACATTCGGATCAGGTTTGAGCATACGCGGCTGGCTGACGGCACGAGTATCGATTGCAGTTACGAGGTCATGCGCGGCGAAGTTCCTGAGAGTTTGAAGAGAACTCTCGAGCGCAATGAAGAGCGGGGCGAAATGTGCAAGACCTTGGCGGGGCGAACGGGGGTCCCTTACCGTGATGATGCGGGCCGCCCTGTTTCCAAACGCGTCGTCCTGCTGATGGATGTCGTGGTTTCGGACCTGACTGAGGCAGAGGCGGCAGAATAATCCTTATAAATCCAAGGTCGGATGCTATATCTGGCAAACCCTCAAAGCATAGGACACTCCCATGGTTGCACGTCTTTTCACTTGTTTTGCGTTTTCGGCTGGTCTTGTGGCCGGCGGGGCGGTGATCGCAAGCAGCCCGCTCGCGGCGCAATCTGCACAGGAAGCAGTCAGCGCTTCTGCTGAGGCAGCCCTTGATGCAGCGAAAGAGGCGGCGGCTGATGCAATTGAAGAGGTGGCCGACGCGCCCCCCACGCCAGTCTTGAAACCCAGTGCGGGAGAAGTCGATGACGCGCCTCGTGTGACATCCGCTTACCCAAAGAAACCGCGGCCTATCACGGGCCTTTGGCAATTGATCAGGCAGGCTGATTATCCGGTCAGCGCATGGCGCAATGATGAAGAGGGCTCGGTCGAGTATGATCTCACTATCGATGCCGAGGGCAAGGCGAAAAAATGTATGATTTCGGTCAGTTCAGGTTCTGCCGCGCTGGATGCTGCGACTTGTGCAATTGCCACTGAGCGGATGCGGTTCAAACCCGCCTTGGCCGATGCGGATACGCCCATTGAAGGGGTTTATTTCGGTAACTATCGGTGGCGCAAGCGTGAACCCGATGCACCGCCAATCACGCTCACCATGCAATATTTGCACAGTGAAAAAGGTGTGACGAGCAATTGCGAAATCCTCAGTCTGGAAGGTGAAATTCCAACAAGGATGCAGCAAGATATCGACGAAGCCCGGGAAAAGGGTGAGCTATGCCCAAGGATCAATGCCAGGGGCGGTGTCCCTTACCGTGATGAAAACGGCGTGCCGGTGGCAAGGCGTGTGACGATCAGCGTTGATATTGTGGTGGAGGAGATCGAATAGGCTGATCGGGCTCCATTGTTGGGCCACGAGACGCCTCGCTCGTGTTTTCGTCGATAGACTTTGCCCATCCGTGAAACTTTGCCCATCCGTGAAACTTTGGTTAGGCGGGGTGGATTTTTAACCAAACCGGGGCTAGATACAGCATCATGTTAACGCGTCTGCTTGCCTGTTTTGCGCTTCTATCCGGTCTTAGCGCCGTATCTGCGCCTGCCCAGGCCAATTATGCCGAGGCGCTGGCAACCCAGATGGAGCGGAGCCACAAGCAGGCGTCGCCCAGCGTGCAGCAGGCTTGCCGCGAAGCGAATAAAAAGCGGATTCTGCGGATGGCCTCGCGCCCCAATGATCCTTGTGCCAAAGCGCGGCCTGCGACGATTTTCCTGCCGACTGTGCAGGTGAGCAGTGATTTCGCGCTGGAATAGCGCATATTCCTTCACACCTTAGCGCGTTTTAGCGTGCATCTCTTACATTTTCCGGCGCCTTTGACGGCGCGTTAGACCATTTAATTTGCGCCCGGCTGTGGGCAGCAATTCCCCGAGAAGGGCAAAATCACATGTTTCAATCGATAATGAAGACGTTCTTCGGTTCGTCAAACGACCGCTACGTTCGCTCCATGAATAAGGTCGTGGCGAAAGTGAACGCGCTGGAAGATCAGATCCAGGCGCTTTCCGATGCCGAATTGGCTGCGCAAACAGACAAGTTTCGCGCTGAACTGGCCGAGGGCAAAACGCTTGATGATATCTTGCCAGAGGCCTTTGCGACCGTGCGTGAGGCGTCTGTGCGCGTGCTGGGCATGCGTCATTTCGACACTCAGATGGTCGGCGGTATTGTGCTGCATCGGGGTGAAATCGCGGAGATGCGCACGGGCGAGGGTAAGACGCTGGTGGCCACTCTTGCGACGTATCTCAATGCGATTGAGGGCAAGGGCGTCCATGTTGTGACGGTCAATGATTACCTTGCCAGCCGTGATGCCGATTGGATGGGACAGATTTACCGCTTCCTCGGGCTGACGGTCGGTGTGATCATTCCCAATCTCGACGAATTTTCCCGCCGCGAGGCGTATAATGCCGACATCACTTACGGCACGAATAACGAGTTCGGCTTTGACTATCTGCGCGACAATATGAAGCATGAGCGTTCGCAAATGGTCCAGCGTCCGTTTAACTTTGCGATTGTTGACGAGGTGGACTCGATCCTGATTGACGAGGCGCGGACACCGCTGATCATTTCCGGACCAACAGAAGACAAATCCGATCTGTATGTCTCGGTCGATGCGCTGGTTAAAGACATCGATCCTGAATGGTACGAAGCGGACGAGAAGACCAAGAACATCACTTGGACCGAAGAAGGCACCGACGCGATTGAGGAAAGATTGCGCGAGGCGGGGCTTTTGCAAACCGACAATCTCTATGATGTCGAGAACACGCAAGTTGTCCACCACCTCGATCAGGCGCTGAAAGCGAACATCATGTTCAAGCGTGATGTCAATTACATCGTGAAGGATGACAAGGTTGTTATCATTGACGAGTTTACTGGCCGGATGATGGATGGGCGGCGTTGGTCCAATGGCCTGCACCAAGCGGCAGAGGCCAAGGAAGGCGTTCCGATTGAGCCGGAAAACCAGACCATGGCCTCGATCACCTTCCAGAATTACTTCCGCATGTATCCCAAGCTCGCAGGTATGACCGGTACGGCCGCAACAGAGGCGTCCGAATTTTGGGACATCTACAAGCTCAATGTGGCTGAGATCCCGACCAACAAGCCGGTCGCGCGGATCGATGAGGATGATCAGTTCTTCAAGAACACCAATGACAAATTTGCCGCGATTGCGGTGTCGATCCGCGAACATGCCGAAAAAGGCCAGCCGGTCTTGGTTGGCACAGTCTCGATCGAGAAATCTGAATTGCTTTCGCAGTTCCTCGATAAGGAAGGCGTGAAGCACGAGGTTTTGAACGCGCGCCAGCATGAACGAGAGGCGCATATCGTGGCGCAAGCGGGCCGTTTGGGGGCGGTGACCATCGCCACCAATATGGCGGGCCGCGGAACCGATATTCAGCTTGGCGGCAATCTGGAGTTTCGGATCGGTGACGAGCTGGCAGAGATCGAGGAGGGTGCCAAAAAAGACGCCGCAATCGAAAATCTGAAAGCCGAGATCGAGGCCGAAAAACAACGCGTGCTGGATGCTGGCGGCCTGTTCGTTCTGGGTACAGAGCGTCATGAAAGCCGCCGGATCGATAATCAGCTGCGCGGCCGTTCGGGGCGTCAGGGCGATCCGGGTCTATCGCAGTTCTACCTGTGTCTCGAAGACGATCTGCTGCGGATTTTCGGGCCCGA
>CAZDHB010000088.1:7030-8682 GCA_964505255.1 uncultured Porphyrobacter sp. | reverse complement strand
GCCAAACGCCCTTCCCAGGCCTCTCGCGCGGCCGCACTGCGCTGTCCAGCTTCCGCCCAATCCTGCTTCACATCATCCGGTACAGTAAAGGGCGCATGATCCCAGCCAAGCTCGGCTCTGGCACCAGCAATCTCTTCCTCACCCAGCGGCGCGCCATGTGTCGCCGAGGTGCCTTGTTTGGTGGGCGCCCCCTTACCGATAACAGTCTTGCAGGCCACCAGACTTGGCTGATCTGCGGCCGCCGCCTCGGTCAAAGCACGCCGGATATCATCGAAATCATGGCCATCACAGCTCACCACATGCCAGCCAGACGCCGCAAAGCGCGCCTTGATGTCTTCGCTGGTGGACAAGTCTGTCCCGCCATCAATGGTGATCGCGTTATCATCCCACAGGACATTCAGCCGGGCGAGCTTCAAATGGCCTGCAAGACCGATGGCCTCGTGATTGATCCCTTCCATCAGGCACCCATCACCTGCAATCACCCAGGTCTTGTGATCCACCAGATCATCGCTGAAATGCGCGTTTAAATGACGTTCGGCCATGGCCATGCCCACCGCCATCGCTAGTCCCTGTCCCAAAGGACCGGTCGTGCATTCCACCCCATCGAGCAGGAAATTTTCCGGATGGCCTGCACAAGGGCTGCCCAGAGCGCGGAAATTGCGCAAATCATCCATCGTGGGCGCGGCATAGCCTGACAAATGCAGCAGGCTGTAAATCAGCATGGACCCGTGGCCCGCCGAGAGAACGAACCGGTCCCGATCTGCCCAATCGGGCCTCGATGCATCGAATTTCAGGAACTCGGTCCACAAGACGGTCGCCGCATCCGCCATACCCATCGGCATGCCGGGATGGCCCGAATTTGCCGCTTGCACCGCGTCCATTGACAAGGCCCTGATTGCATTGGCCATCGGTGTAAGACGTGCAGTCGGCAAGCTCATACGGGATCGCTCCGCTGAAATGGGTTGATTCGGATTTCGCAAATGCCTTCGCGCAAGGGCCAAGGGAGGTCAAGCGATCCCATGATACTGCCCCCATCAAGCTGAGAATTTGCACCGCAATTCGTGTTTCAGAAAGGCCCAGAGTTGCGTCTTGTCCGCAGCGTGATCAAAGGCGACCCCCGCTTGCTCCGGCTTATCAACAAGTGGATTGTGAAGTTGAGCGGGCAAATCTTTGCGAAACTGGGAAAATTTCGCTAGTTTGGTTAACTGTTATGAGTGAAGAAAGAATAGCACTGGCGCTGAGCCGGATTGATGCGGCGCTAACGCGCGTGGAAAACGCGGGCGAAAAAGCGGCCGAGAATGCGGGTTCAGGCGTTAAGTCTGGCGAGAATTCTGGCGACAGCGGCTCCGGTCCGATCAATGCCAAGCTGGTTAGCCGGCACGAAGCCCTGCGCGAGAGAGTTTCTGAAACCCTTGCAGACCTAGATAAGCTAATCGGGAAGCTCGAACGATGAGCGAAGTCACATTGAGCGTCGGCGGGCGCAATTACACCATCGCTTGCGAGGACGGGCAGGAAGATCATGTCCGCAATTTGGCGGGCATGATTGAGGAACGGCTGGAGGCGATGGGCACGAACCAAAGCGCTTTTGAGGCCAAAAACCTGCTGTTTGCCGGGCTGTTTCTGGCTGACGAATTGACCGAGGCGAAAAAGAC
>CAZDHB010000088.1:3656-6930 GCA_964505255.1 uncultured Porphyrobacter sp. | reverse complement strand
GTCAGCACCGATGAACTTGCCAGCGGGCTGGAAAAAATTGCCGATCGGCTAGAAAACTCTGCCGCGCAGCTTGAGCGCGGCTAGTCTAGCGCTTACATGTCTATGTGGCGGGACTGCTCGGCACGAGACGTATGAATATCCCTGAGGCTATAAGCTACCTAACGGGAGCTGTCCCTGTCTTAGATTTTGGGCCACTGCGTTCTTTATGAATGGAACCTGGGGTCTAGGATATACGGCGCCCACCTGACGTTTCTGCGTCAGAGGAATTCCGGAAAACGACCCACAGTGGTTCCGCCACCCCTTTTTGACCAGAATTACGGATAGAGCACTCCCAGATTAGGCACCTTCTGAACCGCATGCCCTCAATCACTCAAACCAAAGCGGAACTACGCAAGGTCTTGCGCCAAAAACGCGATGCGGAAGCGGCCGGATTGCCTGACGCGGTGCGCGCTTTGGTGTTCAATCGGCCGCCCGCGCCAATGCTGGAATTGATCGCGCCGGACGAAACCATCGGCTTTTACCATGCCTATGGCTCAGAAGCGCCAACCGCGTCGTATGCGCGGTTTTTCCATGAACGCGGGCATACGCTTGCCTTGCCTCGTTTCAGCGACAAAAACGCCGCAATGGAATTCGCGCGATATAGCGATCCCTTCGGCGATAGCGATTGTGAAACAGGACCCTTTGGCATGTTGCAGCCACGCGCCGACGCGCCAATTGCCTCTGTGAGCACCGTTTTTGTGCCCCTGATCGGGTGCACGGCGACCGGGCAAAGACTGGGCCAAGGCGGCGGACATTACGACCGCTGGCTCGCGCAAAACCCCGAGGCGACCGCGATAGCGCTGGCTTGGGATGGCCAAGTGATCGACACTATTCCAACCGAGGCTCATGATGTCTCGGTCAAAGCCATCATTACCCCCACTTGCATGTATGGACCATTTTGATGCGTGAAACACCAACTTTGAGAATTCCGCTGGGCATTTTGGGCCTGCTCGTCGCTTTGCTTGTTTACGGTGTGGCGGTTGCCATGATCGTGCCCGATTTTATCGGCACTTGGCCGACACTGCTTCAGGCGGCGGTGTATTTGGTGCTGGGGCTGATCTGGCTGTTGCCTTTGCGCCGGTTTCTGATCTGGATGGAAACGGGCCGCTGGGGATAAGGCGCATGTTTTGACCGGCGCCGGGCACGCTCGCCAAGGGCCCTTGCCCGTATGTTTCGTCAGCGCGTTTCGCCAGTATGTTTCGGATCAAAATCCCAAGTGGCGCGAGTGACGAGACTTGAACTCGCGACCTCCGGCGTGACAGGCCGGCGCTCTAACCAACTGAGCTACACCCGCGCATCAAAGCAAAAACAGCAACCTGCCTTTGCATGTTCGGGACGACTAGCGCCGCTTGGGAAAAGCGCCACTAGGCCAGCAATCAAGGCCTGTCAACAAGTGTCAGGGACTTCCATGCGCATTCTTTTCAATCATCAGTAGCAGCTGGTGCCCGCCCCCCTTGAAACACGCCGCTAACCCCGCACAAAATGGCAGGCAAGACCGATCTCCATGGGGCAATCATTAGCCCCTCGTTAACCATATCTAGATGGTCCTCTGCGACACCCCAGAACGAGAAAATTGACCGGTGCAACCACGCGAGGACCCGCGCGCCAAAATTCCGCGCGACAACCCTCGGGCAAAAGCGGCCGGATCAATCGCTGAACTGGGGACGCGAATATGCGCATTGCATTACTATTGATCAGCCTTGGCATGCTGGCCTCCGGTGCGGCGGCAACACAATCTGCGCTGACGATAACCCGCAGCGCCTATCTCGAAACGCGCACACCGACAGGAGCCTCGCTGGAGCCCGTCTCGCGCTTCAAGAGCGGCGATAAGGTCGTCCTTGTCATGCAATGGAGCGATCAAGCGCAAACGGAGGCTTCAGCTGCGCGGCCCTTCACGCTGACCAGCAAAGTCCCGCCTGTTCTGGCCTTCCAGAAAAGCAGCCGAACACCGCTCAGCGTATCGGTGGATGGCGCGAAAAGCTGGGGCAGGCTTGGCGAATTGCGCATCGGACAGCGTCTGGCCGCACCCGAGGATGTGACCAATATTCGTTGGCAGATTGCCGCGCAAGACCGCATTGGTACGCTCAGCTATAGCGCGATTGTGCGATAAGCGCTGCGAGGTACTTACCCGGTCTTGCCGGCCTCAATCGCTCAGCAATAAAACCGGTGTTTCGATCAATTTCTTGAGCGCCTGAACAAAGCTTGCCGCATCATAGCCATCGACAACCCGGTGATCGCAGCTGATCGAGATATTCATCAGCTTGCGCTTTTCCACCCGTTCACCGCCATTGCCATCACTGACATACATCGGACGCTCGATAATCCGGTTCGGGCCGATAATCGCCACTTCTGGCCGATTGATGACCGGCGTGGTCGCCACCCCGCCCAATGGCCCAAGCGAGGTCAGCGTCAGCGTGCCGCCGCTCAGCTCATGACTGGCCGCAGAGCCCGATCTTGCAGCCTCTGCCAAACGCGTAATTTCGCGCGCTGTCTGCCACAGGTTCATCGCTTGCGCATCGCGGATAACCGGCACCATGAGCCCAGCCTCGGTTTGTGTCGCCATGCCCAGATGAACGGCTCCGTGGCGCGTCACCAGCCCCGCCTCATCATCATATCGGGCATTGATCATCGGAAAATCGGGCAGTGTTTTGCAAATGGCGGCAATCAGCAAAGGCAGGATGGTCAGCTTGGGCTTTGATCCGCGATTGTCGTTAAGCTGTCCGCGCATCACCTCAAGCTCGGTCACATCGACTTCCTCGACATAGGAGAAGTGCGGAATGTGACGCTTGGATGCGGCCATATTCTCGGCGATCCGGCGGCGCATACCGATGACCTTTTGCGTTTCGTCGGCGCGGGGTGCTGCGGCGGGCGAATATCCGCTGGAATAGGACAAAAAGGCATCAAGATCGGCATGGCGCACGCGGCCATCTGCCGCAGGCTTCACGTCGCCCAAATCAATCCCGAGATCGCGCGCGCGCCTACGCACCGCCGGGCTGGCAAGAGCCTTTTTTGCCGCAGCGGGGGTTTGCTGGGCGGCCGGCTCCGGCTGTGCCTCAGGCGCTGATGCCGGTTCTGATGCCGGTTCTGGGGCCGGTTTTGGGGCTGGCTGCGGCTTAGGTTCAGGCTTAGCCGCCGTGGTCGTCGCCGCTACCGCCGCCTTGTCCGTCACCGCCGCTGCGCCCTCTGCCGCATCGGTTTCAATCACCAACAGCATCGCGCCCACCGCCACCGCGTC
>CAZDHB010000088.1:0-3556 GCA_964505255.1 uncultured Porphyrobacter sp. | reverse complement strand
CCTCTGCCGCATCGGTTTCAATCACCAACAGCATCGCGCCCACCGCCACCGCGTCGCCTGGCTCCCCTGCCAATTGGGTCACCGTCCCATTGACCGGGCTTTCAATATCAATCGTCGCCTTATCCGTCATGACATCGACCAGATGCTGATCCTCCGTCACCACATCGCCCAGCTTGACATGCCACTCGACAATTTCTGCCTCGGCAACGCCTTCGCCAACATCGGGCATATTGAATGTGAATTTTGCCATGTGCTTTGGTCCTTCGGCCGCTTCTCGCCTGCTAGTCCTTGAGTAATGTGTCGATGGCCTCGCCAATCCGGACAGGACCGGGGAAATAGGCCCATTCAAGGCTATGCGGGTATGGCGTGTCAAAGCCAGTCACCCGTTCCACCGGGGCTTCCAAATGATAGAAACACCGCTCTGTTACCAAAGCCGACAGCTCTGCGCCAAAGCCTGAGGTGCGGGTTGCTTCATGCACAATCAGACATTTCCCGGTGCGCTTGATCGAAGCCTCGATCGCCTCAATATCGAGCGGAACCAAGGTTCGCAGATCGAGAATATCGGCCTCAACGCCCTTCTCGCGCAGCACCGCTTCGGCCACATGAACCATCGTGCCATAGGCCAATACGGTCAAAGCATCGCCCTCTTGCACCTTGCGCGCGCGGCCCAGCGGAATGTTGTAATAGCCTTCGGGTACACAGCTGGCGTCATGCGCTTTCCATGGTTCTACCGGCTTGTCGTAATAGCCGGTGAACGGGCCGTTATAAATCCGCTTTGGCTCGAAGAAGATGACGGGATCATTGTCTTCAATCGCGCTAATGAGCAGCCCCTTCGCATCATAGGGCGTTGCCGGAATGACGGTTTTCAGCCCTGCGACATGAGTAAACATGGCCTCAGGGCTTTGGCTGTGTGTTTGCCCACCGAAAATGCCGCCGCCAAATGGCGAGCGCACCGTCATGGGCGCGATGAACTCGGTTGCCGAACGATAGCGCATCCGCGCCGCCTCGCTCACCAATTGATCGAGGCCCGGATAGATGTAATCGGCAAATTGTATTTCAGGAACAGGGCGCAAGCCATAGGCGCCCATCCCGACCGCGACGCCGATAATCCCGCATTCCGATATGGGCGTATCGAACACACGGGTCTTGCCGTATTTTTCCTGAAGTCCAGCGGTGCAGCGGAACACCCCGCCGAAGAAACCCACATCCTCGCCCATGACAATCACATTGTCATCGCGCTCCATCATGACATCGAGCGCGTCATTGATCGCCTCGATCATGTTGAGACGGCGGGCCTCGCCTGCGTTCTCGGCATGCTTTCCTATGGATGTTTCCTGCGCTGGAGTCTCTACGCTCATGAAGCCTCTCCATCAGCGGTTTCATCATAGGGCGGCTGATCGGGCCACTTGATCTTACGCTCGCGCGTGGCCTGCTCGGCCTGTTCGCGCAGATGCCACGGCAATTCCTCGAAAACATCCTCGAACATTGTGCGGAACGGATGATGCAGACCGTGCCCAAGGATACCGTTTGCCTCGGCCTCCTTGGTGGTTTTTTTGACTAGCTCAGCGGCTTCAAGGTCCATCGCAGCATGGCGTTCCTCGTCCCATTCACCCAGCGCAATCAAATGGTTTTTGAGCCGCATAACCGGATCGCCAAGCGGCCATTCCTTTTGTTCCTGAGCGCTGCGGTAAGCGCTGGGATCGTCGGATGTTGAATGCCCTTCTGCGCGGTATGTGTAAAATTCGATCAATGTCGGTCCGTGATTGGCCCGCGCCCGGTTTGCCGCCCATTGCTCTGCCGCGTAACAGGCCAGCGGATCATTCCCATCCACCCTCAGGCCCGCCAAGCCATAGCCCAGCGCGCGGGCCGCGAAAGTCGTCCGCTCTGCCCCGGCAAAGCCGCTAAAGCTGGAGATTGCCCATTGATTGTTGACGACGTTCAAAATGACCGGCGCGTTGTAAACGGCGGCAAAGGTGCAGGCCGAGTGGAAATCCCCTTCCGCGGTGCTGCCCTCACCCACCCAAGTTGCCGCAATCCGGCTGTCTTTCTTGATCGCGCTCGCCATCGCCCAACCCACCGCTTGGGGGCATTGCGTCGCAAGATTGCCGCTGATCGAGAAAAAGGAGTAATCACGCGCCGAATACATGATCGGCAATTGCCGACCCTTCAGCTTGTCACCCTTGTTCGAATAGATCTGGTTGATCATCTCGATCATCGGATATCCGCGAGCGAGCAAAATGCCCTGCTGCCGGTAACTGGGAAAGACCATATCATCGCTGGCCAAGGCCATAGACGAGGCAATGCTGGTCGCCTCTTCACCGGTGCATTTCATGTAGAATGAGGTTTTGCCCTGACGCTGACCGCGGAACATGCGCTCATCAAAGGCGCGCGTGAGCGAAAAATTGTGCAGCATTTTACGCAAAGCATCCGCATCAAGTTTCGGGTCCCATGGCCCATGCGCTTTGTCATCTTCGCCCAGCACGCGGACCAGACCGAAAGCCAGGGCATGCATATCTGCCGGGTCGCAGCCCTCGTCAGGACGCGGCATCTTGCCTGCCTCGCCAATGTCGATGTCGGAAAAGTCGGCTTTGTCACCGGGTCTGAATTTCGGCTCAGGCACATGCAGCTCAAGCGCGGGCTTGTTCGTGCGCTTGCCCTGCTCAGCCGCTCCGGCAGTCGGTTTTGCAGCCATTTCGCGCTCTCCTCAAACCCTTGGCCAATCGGTCCGCCGCGATGCGTTTCGTCAATCATCACAGTCTATGGCGCCAAACATCGAACATTCGGTTACCGCATGTTTAGCCGCCGGACTGTTGGCTCCTCGACTGGTAGCTACTCGGCTGTTAGCCGCCAAAAATTGCTCACTCTTGTATTTTTATTTCAAGAACAAGGGGCGGTCAAGCCAGCAAACCTATACCGCAACAGGAGCCTTAATTGGACCATGCGGCGCGTAATCATGCACCGCAAAATCATCGATCTGGTAATCAAAAATTGTTTCAGGCCTTCGCAAAATTGCGAATCTTGGTTGAGATTTGGGAGCGCGCGAAAGCTGTTCCTCGATCAGATCGGCGTGATTGAGGTACAAATGTGTATCGCCGCCCATCCACACCAGCTCACCCGGTTCCAGCCCGGTTTGCTGGGCCATCATCGCGGTGAGCAATGCCGCTGACCACAGGTTAAAAGGGAGGCCCAGCGCAACATCACAGCTGCGCTGATACAGCACGCAATTGAGCCGTTTCCCGCTGACCTGAAACTGATAGCTCTTGTGGCACGGCGGCAAGGCCATCCGGTCCAGCTCCGCCACATTCCAGCCCTCGATGATGTGGCGGCGGCTGCCGGGATTATCCCGCAGGCTTTGCACCACCTCAGCCACCTGATTGATCCCTTCGCCGGGTTCATAAAGCCCGTCCTTGCGATAACGATAGGTTGGCCAATCAACCCATTGCTTGCCGTAAACCGGCCCAAGATCGCCCCAGCGCTGCGCAAATTCTTCGTCCTCAGCAATCCGGGCAACGAAGTCATCGAGCGCGATATCCTCGCCCGTCTCTTTGACATAGCG